>NZ_JBXAPG010000168.1:0-503 GCF_058803765.1 Burkholderia sp. GW821-FHT14F03 | reverse complement strand
CCCGAGCGCGATCTCGGCCGCGCGCCCTTGTTCCAGGTGATGCTGGTGCTGCAGAACACGCCGCAGCACCGGCACGATCTGCCCGGACTGCGCATCGAGGCGGACGAGGCATTCCTGGACGAACTCAATCGAACATCGAAATTTGACTTGATGTTGGCCGTCGCGGAGCAGGACCGTGGCCTGCGTTGCAAATTCCAATACGACGCGGATCTCTTCGAGGCCGAGACGATCGGGCAAATGGCAGGCCATTTCCGCCGCGTACTGGTCGAGGCGATGGAGGATCCAGGCCGCAGATGCTCCGCCATTCCGCTGCTGTCCGATCAAGAGCGCGAACGCGTCCTGCACGGCTTCGTGAACGACGATCAGACGTTTGCGCCGTCTCGCAGCTTGCCCGAGGTACTGGGCGAGCGCGTCGCGGAAGGCGGGGAGCGTATTGCGGTGGTGGACGAAAGCGGCAGCGTGAGCTACGGGGCGTTGTGGTCGCGCAGCGCTCGCGTGGCGGC
>NZ_JBXAPG010000167.1:0-504 GCF_058803765.1 Burkholderia sp. GW821-FHT14F03 | reverse complement strand
AGTCGGCGACGAACGATGCGATGCAATCGGCGACGACGCGTGCGCACAAGGTGATCCAGTCGGCGCGCACGCCCGACGGCGGCGTGCGGCTGCCTGACGGCAGCGTGCCCAAGGACAGCCAAGCCGTGAAGCCGGGCGGCGTGACCATGGAAGCCCAGGGCGCGAAGCCGCAATGAGGCGGGCCGGGGCGGGGCCCGGCGAAATCGACAGACGAGGCATTCGAATGGACGAATCACCGAGCAGGACGCGCGAGCGTGCGAACGGGCCGGGCCGCGCCGGACAGTTGAAAGGGGGAGCACGCATGATGGCGTTCTCGATGATGTCGGTCATGGGCGCGATCGTCGCGATTGCAATGATTTCGCTGATCTTCTCGATGGGCGTCGTGCTGCCCCGGATCATCTCGGCCGCGCGGGGCGACACGATCGTTACGGATGGCGTCAAGGCCGTCGCCGAGGTTGTCGAGATCGGGCAGACGGGGGTGACGCTCAATCAGGTGCCGCAGAT
>NZ_JBXAPG010000166.1:0-402 GCF_058803765.1 Burkholderia sp. GW821-FHT14F03 | reverse complement strand
CCGCCGATCGTCGGCAGCGTCAGATGTGGAGAAGAGACAGGCCTGCTTCAGTTGACGGGTCTGCTCCTCGAGCGACGCGGCGGCTGCCGCGGCCTGCTCGACGAGCGCGGCGTTCTGCTGAGTGACGGCGTCCATCTGGCCGACCGCGCGGTTGACCTGCTCGATGCCGGTCGACTGTTCCTCGGACGCCGCGCTGATCTCGCCCATGATGTCGGTCACGCGCCGCACCGCCTGGACGATTTCGCCCATCGTCGCGCCCGCGCGCTCGACCAGCGCGGAGCCGCTTTGCACCTTGTCGGCCGAATCGCCGATCAGCTGCTTGATTTCCTTGGCCGCCGTCGCGCTGCGCTGCGCGAGCGAGCGCACCTCGCCCGCCACCACCGCGAAGCCGCGACCCTGCTC
>NZ_JBXAPG010000165.1:0-516 GCF_058803765.1 Burkholderia sp. GW821-FHT14F03 | reverse complement strand
GAATCGACCGATCCGTTCTGGACGCAGACGCTCGCCGGCTCGGCGATGGCGCTGCGCATCGTCGGCGATTTTCCGGATCTGCGTTTCGAAGCCTGGGGCTTGAGAGACGGGAAGGTGGCATGACACACGATATGAACCGCTATCCACGATGAACCTGCTCAGAAACCTTTCCTCCGCCATCCGGCGCACGTCGTCGGCCTCCAACATGCTCGACCGGGTCGCGGAAAATCCCGATCTGACCACCCGGATGCCGACGCTGTCGTCGCTGGCCCAGGGGGTGTCGACCACCGGGCCGGCCACGACCGACGCTACCTCGCCACGCGACGCGGAGCACGCGGTGCTGCGCTTCCCGACCCCGCCCGGCGCGTTCCGCGCGTCGTATGACGACGGCGCGGACGCTTCGCCCGTCGTGTATACCCCCCAGGGCGGCCAGGTTGCCATCCTGAAGGCCGGCCAGCAGTCGGCCAACTGGAGCAATCCGTTCGTGTCGCACGCGCTGCCCGCGATCCTGCAATT
>NZ_JBXAPG010000164.1:0-520 GCF_058803765.1 Burkholderia sp. GW821-FHT14F03 | reverse complement strand
GGGCGCCCGGCAGGGGCCAGGTAATTGGATTTCTTAATTTAGGAGGGCGAATAGCATGGTGCGTCACAAGGATGGTCAGAAATTCATCGGGGAGAGCCGCGCCCCGCGGGTGCAGATCGAGTACGACGTCGAGATCTACGGGTCGCAGAAGAAGGTCGAGCTGCCCTTCGTGGCAGGGGTGATGGCGGACCTGTCGGGCGACAACGTGGAGCCGCTCGGCCCGGTCGAAGATCGTCGGTTCTCGGAAATCGACGTGGAGAATTTCGACGAGCGCATGGCGAAGATCGCGCCGTCGCTGAGCTATCACGTGAAGAACGTCCTGACGAACGACGGCACGCTGATTCCGATCGACCTGACCTTCACGTCGATGGATTCGTTCGAGCCGGCCGACGTGGTGCGGCGCATTCCGGAACTGTCCACGCTGCTCGAAGCGCGCAATCGTCTGAAGGAATTGCTGACCTACATGGACGGCAAGGCCGCGGCCGAGGATCTGATCCACGAGCTGCTCAAGAATCCGCAA
>NZ_JBXAPG010000163.1:0-524 GCF_058803765.1 Burkholderia sp. GW821-FHT14F03 | reverse complement strand
TACGCGCAGTGGCAGCGCGAGTGGCTCAGCGGCGCGCGGCTGGAACAGCAGCTGTCGTACTGGCGCGAGCAGCAGCGGGGCAGCAGCGGGGTGCTGGAATTGCCGACCGACTACGCGCGTCCGAGCGTGCAGCGTTACCGGGGTGCGGTGCACAGCTTCGAGCTGGACGGGACGGTGCTGGCGGATGTGAAGCGTATGGCGTCGGAATCGCAGTCGAGCGTCTTCATGGTGCTGCTGTCGGCGTTCTACGTGCTGCTGTGGCGGTACAGCGGGCAGAGCGATCTCAATGTCGGGACGCCGGTGGCGAACCGTCGGGAACAGTCGCTGGAAGGGTTGATCGGGTTCTTCGTGAACACGCTGGTGTTGCGTTGCGAGGTGGGCGACGATCCGAGCTTCGACACGCTGCTGGCGCGGGTCCGGGAGCTGACGCTGGAGGCGCAGCAGCATCAGGACCTGCCGTTCGAGCGGCTGGTGCAGGAGCTGAAGCCCGAGCGCGATCTCGGCCGCGCGCCCTTGTTCCAGGT
>NZ_JBXAPG010000162.1:0-526 GCF_058803765.1 Burkholderia sp. GW821-FHT14F03 | reverse complement strand
CGGTCTTGTCGCGGCGGTTATTGCCGACCTCTTCGGTGCGGTCCTTGCCGGTGTGGAGGGTGTGGTTGCGGCCGACGGTAAGGAAGTCGTCCTGACCGATGTCGTGCCGGCGGTCCTGGCCGATGCTGACCTGCTCATCGTTGCCCACGGTCTCCTTGCGGTCGTGGCCGATGGCGATGGTCTCGTCGTGCTCGACCTGCTCGCTGCGGTCGTGGCCAACGAAGGTGGTTTCGTCGTGGTTGACGTGGATGTTCTGGTCTTTCTGCGCGTGGACGTAGATCTCCTCCTGATCCTTCTCGTCCTCGAAGCGCAGCTCGTTGTAACCCTCGCCCTTGTGGGTCTTGCTCTTGAGGGTCATCCGCGTCTTGTGACGGGGCAATTCATAGGGAGGCAGTTGTAAGCGGTTGTATACCCGCCCGGTGATCACGGGCTGGTCGGGGTCCCCTTCATAGTGAGACACGATGACCTCCTGCCCGATGCGCGGGATGGCCATGTGCCCCCAGGTGGCGCCGGCGATGTTCTGCGA
>NZ_JBXAPG010000161.1:0-547 GCF_058803765.1 Burkholderia sp. GW821-FHT14F03 | reverse complement strand
TGCAGGTGCACCGTCACGCTGATGTTGTAGAACGCGCTGCCCGGCTCCAGCCGGTCCAGGAACCACAACCGCTGCTGGCCCCACGACGCCTCCCAGCGGCCCGCCTCCCCGCCCCGCCGGCGCAGCGGCACCTCGTCGAGTTCCGCGCCAACGCCTCGCTGACGCAACAATTTCAGCAGCAACGCGCGACGTTGCGGCGAGAGTCCTTCAAGTTGGTCGGACACGCTCATATGATCCCCTTCGAATGCATGCTCCCGTCGCTGGAAGCGGAAATGCCCGTGGCAGAGGCCTCCTGATCGTCGCCAAGCTCCGTTCGAGCGAGCAGGCGCTCCACTTCGGCATCATCGAGTCCATCGAGCGCCTGCAAGGCGCTCTCCATTGCCTGCGCGTCGCTCGATGCGAAAAGGTCGTCTTCCACGCGCCTGGCCAGCATGGCGGGCGAAGGGAACATGAACACGTCGCGCACCTGAATCTGCAGCTTCAGCCGTTCGCGGATCACCGTCGTCAAGCGCACCGCGGACAACGAGTTCCCGCCAAGATCGAAGAA
>NZ_JBXAPG010000160.1:0-552 GCF_058803765.1 Burkholderia sp. GW821-FHT14F03 | reverse complement strand
TCCGTCGCTCGCGATGTGATGAATCAGCAGCAACAGCACGTGCCGCTGCGGCGCGATCGCGAACAGGACGACGCGGATCGGGATCTCGCGGGCGAGATCGAAGCGATGGAGGGTGTGCTGTTCGAGCGTGTCGTTCAGCGTGCGTTCCGTGACGTCGACCTGCTCGAAAGCGAGCCGCGCGTCATCCGGCGCGATCACGATCTGACGGGCCGCGCCATCCACTTCATCGATGAGCGTGCGCAGGCTTTCATGACGGATCACGAGATCCTGCAAGGCGAGGCGCAGCGCGCGGGCGTCGAGCGGCCCGTCGAGGCGCAGCGCGAGCGGGATGTTGTAGATCGCGCTCGCGCCGTCGTATTGATACAGGAACCACAGGCGTTGCTGGGCGTAGGACACGGGGACCACGTCAGGACGACGCTGCGGCTGCAGCGCCGCGCGGCTGGCGGTGTTCATGCCGAGCTGAGGGGCGAGCGTCGCGACGGTGGGCGTTTCGAACAATGCGCGGATCGGAAGCTCGATGTCGAGCGCGGCGCGGATGCGGCTCACGAGGCG
>NZ_JBXAPG010000159.1:0-557 GCF_058803765.1 Burkholderia sp. GW821-FHT14F03 | reverse complement strand
TTCCTGCGACACCGCGCCCGTCTGCGCCACCGCGAGGCGGCGGCGCAGGTCGTCCTGCGCGCGCGACAGGTCGGACTCGCGCAGCGCGACCTGGGCGCGATACTGGTCGTCGTCGACATACCGGCCGCGCACCTGGCGCACCGTCTGAGCAAGATTCGCTTCCGCCTGTTGCAGCGCGACGCGCGCATCGGCGGGATCGAGCTGCACGAGCGGCTGGCCCGTGCGGATCGACTGCGTGTCGTCCGCGTTCACCGCGATCACGGTGCCCGTCACCTGCGGCGTGATCTGCACGACGTTGCCGTTCACGTAGGCATCGTCGGTCGACTCGTAAAAGCGCGCGACGAGGAAATAGTAGAGACCGTAGGCGATCGCGGCGATCACGATCACGACGACCAGCAGCGTCATCATCCGCTTGCGCTTGCCGCCTTCCTGCGGCGCGGCCGCCACCGGCGGCTGTTGGGATTCGCTCATGGCGAGTTGCTCCGTCTTATCTCGAGTAGTACGTGTGTGTATGAATTGGAATCGGTTCGGGCGGCGGGCGGCTCAATCCGCCTCAG
>NZ_JBXAPG010000158.1:0-570 GCF_058803765.1 Burkholderia sp. GW821-FHT14F03 | reverse complement strand
CATTCACGGCGCCGTGTCCTCCTTCGTTCAGGGCGACACCGGTTTCCGGCGCACGCGCTACTCCGCCGTGGTCGAGCCGCGCCTCGCTCGCCTGAAGCTCAGCTCCGACTGGCGCATCTTCCAGGGCCTCACCGTCCCGCAAATCACCGAAGCCGTTCTCAAGGCTCACGGTCTCACCCAGGACTACGAGCAGCGCAACACCACCGAGCACCAGGCCCGCGAGTACTGCGTGCAGGCCGGCGACACCGACTACCACTTCATCGAACGCATCATGCGCGAGGAAGGCTTTTTCTATTCCTTCCGCCACAGCGCCGAGGGCCACCAGCTCGTCCACAGCGACCGCCTGTTCATCCACGGCCGCGTGGGCGACGAACCGGTGCAGTACAATCCCACGCCCGGCGGCGACCAGCCGCAGCCCGCGCTGCGCCGCTTCGCCTATACCGAGAACGTGCGCACCGCGCGCCAGACCCAGCGCGACTACACCTTCCACCATCCCCGCTACAGTCACCAGCACAGCCGTGACGGCGTCGACCTCGAGCATCAGGGCCGCCGCTACGAGCGCTACGACTA
>NZ_JBXAPG010000157.1:0-588 GCF_058803765.1 Burkholderia sp. GW821-FHT14F03 | reverse complement strand
TGCGAGAACTGCCGCAGCGCGCGGGTGAGTTCGGCATCGATATGCAGGGGAACGGTTGCACCGGCATAGGACTGCTGAGGCGGGCGGGGCCGGTCGGTGGGGAGTTCGATGCGAACAGGCGCGCCGGCGAGGGCGTTGCGCCAGAACTCGCTTTGCTCGGCGAGCCGTTCGCCGGCGAGCCATTGACGCTGCCATGCGGCGTAGTCGGGGTACTGGATGGCGAGAGCGGACAGGTCGGCGGGTCGGTTCTCGACAGCGGCGGCGTAGAGCGCGCTGAGTTCGCCAAGCAGAATGCCAAAGGACCAGCCGTCGGAGACGATGTGGTGCTGGGTAAGCAGGAACTGATGATGATGCGCGTTGAAGCGGATCAGGCGGGCGCGAATGAGCGGACCGTGTTCGAGGTCGAACGGGGTCCGGGCTTCCTCGTGTTGCAGGCGGAGAGCCTGTTGCGCTTGTTCATCGATATTGTCTCCAGACAGGACGTGATGGCGAAGCGGCACACCTGACCCGATGGGGAGCAGTTGGACCTGTGGTTGCCCGTCGACGGAGACGAATACGGAACGCAAGGCTTCGTGCCGGTCGAAGAGT
>NZ_JBXAPG010000156.1:0-595 GCF_058803765.1 Burkholderia sp. GW821-FHT14F03 | reverse complement strand
TCAAGCCGGTCAGCAAAGTGATGGTCTGCGAGCAATGCGGCAAACGGTGCCAGCAGATTCACGAGACGACCGTTCGGCGGGTGCGGGATCTGCCCTTATTTGAATACCGGGTGGTGCTCCATGTGCCGCGCCGACGAGTCTGGTGCGACCACTGCGGCGGCCCTCGGTTGGAGAGGCTGGATTGGCTGGGGCGTTACCAACGGGTCACTGCCCGCTTTGCCAAGGCCTGCGAGATCTTGCTGAAGTCCGCCAGCGTACAGGCTGTTGCTGCGTTCTATGGTCTGAATTGGCACACTGTCAAATCGATCGACAAAGCCAGTTTGCAAGCCAGCATTGTTGAGCCGGATTGGGAACAGGTGCGGTATCTGGCCATGGACGAGTTTGCGCTCCACAAGGGCCATCGCTATGCCACCGTGGTTGTTGAGCCGATCAGCCGGCAAGTGCTATGGATCGGCCAGGGCCGCTCACGCGAAACCGCCCGAGCCTTCTTCGAGCAGCTTCCCGAAGGCGTTGCCGAGCGCATCGAGGCGGTCGCCATCGATATGACGACCGCCTATGAGCTGGAAATCAAGGCGAACTGCCCGCAGGCGGAAGT
>NZ_JBXAPG010000155.1:0-617 GCF_058803765.1 Burkholderia sp. GW821-FHT14F03 | reverse complement strand
CCCCGCTACAGTCACCAGCACAGCCGTGACGGCGTCGACCTCGAGCATCAGGGCCGCCGCTACGAGCGCTACGACTACCCCGCCCGCGCCAAGTTCGACGAGGCCGGCAAGCCCTTCGCCGAGAACCGCCTGCGCGGCCACCGCCGCGATGCGCGCATCGCCCTGGTCGAAGGCGACGACCCGCGCCTGCAGCCAGGTGTCTCCTTCACTCTTGCCGGCCACCCGCGCGAGGACATGAACCGCGGCTGGCGTCCGGTCAGCATCGTCCACCGCGGCAAGCAGCACACCAGCCAGGCCGAAGAGAACGCCGAGGCGCAGACCGGCACCCACTACCACTATGAGGCCGAGTTGGTACCGGACGACGCCGAGTGGCGCGCCGAGCCGCTGCCCAAGCCGCGCATCGACGGCCCGCAGAACGCAGTGGTGGTCGGCCCGCCGAACGAGGAGATTTACACCGACGAGTACGGCCGGGTGAAGGTGCAGTTCCCGTGGGACCGCCTGGGCAAGCACGACGAATACAGCTCTTGCTGGATCCGCGTCTCGCAGAACATCGCCGGCGCCACCTGGGGGCACATGGCCATCCCGCGCATCGGGCAGGAGGTCATCGTGTCTCACTA
>NZ_JBXAPG010000154.1:0-620 GCF_058803765.1 Burkholderia sp. GW821-FHT14F03 | reverse complement strand
TGGATCGACGCACCGAGCGCGCGCTCCAGATCGACGATCCGCTGCGCCTCGTCCTGCGCCAGCTGCGCGACGGGAACACCGGTCCACTCCGCCAGCACCTCCGCGATCACATGCTCGTCGACCCACGGCCGCACCCAGCGATCGGCTTCCGCCAGCGCCGCGCTGTCTCCCGTTTCCTCGGCCGACGCGCGCATCCGCGCGAGCCACGCGCCGACTTCCTCGCGCTGGGTCGCGACCACGCCTTCGAGCGTGCGCGCCTCTTGCACGAGATGGTCGCGCTGCGTCTCCAGCTCGGCCTCGTCGCCGGGTGTCGAAACCCCCATGCGCCGGTCGCTCGCGCGCCAGTCGAGCGTCTGCCCGATCGCCTGCGCCTGTTGCCCGAGCCGTTCCAGTTCGGCCGGCGCGCAGCGCTGGCTCATCGCCACCCGCGCGCAGGCCGTGTCGAGCAGGCCGATCGCCTTGTCCGGCAGCTGCCGCGCCGGCAGGTAGCGGCGCGACAGCGCCACCGCGCTGCGCAGCGCCGCATCGACGATATGCACTCCATGATGCTCGGCGAAGCGCGACGCGATGGTCCGCAGCATGCCCACCGCCGCCGCGTCGTCCGGCTCCTCGACCGGCAC
>NZ_JBXAPG010000153.1:0-641 GCF_058803765.1 Burkholderia sp. GW821-FHT14F03 | reverse complement strand
ATCCTGAAGGCCGGCCAGCAGTCGGCCAACTGGAGCAATCCGTTCGTGTCGCACGCGCTGCCCGCGATCCTGCAATTGCAGCGGCATCTCGCGGACGGCCCGCCCGACCAGTCGACGGTGCGCACCCAGCTCGGCCTCGAAGTGCGGCTGTACCGCGAGCGGCTGGCCGGCTCGGGCTGCGAGTGGGAGCAGATCCGCGACGCTTCGTATCTGCTGTGCACGTATCTGGACGAGAACGTCAGCGACATCGCGCGCGCCGCCTCGCAAGTGCTCTACGACGGGGAGCGCAGCCTGCTGGTCGAGTTCCACGACGATGCGTGGGGCGGCGAGGACGCGTTTTCCGATCTCGGCCGCTGGATGAAGGCGGACGATCCGCCCATCCGCCTCCTCGCGTTCTACGAGCTGATCCTGTCGCTCGGCTGGCAGGGCCGCTACCGCGTGCTCGATCGCGGCGACGTGCTGCTGCAGGACCTGCGTTCGCAGCTGCATGCGCTGATCTGGCATCACGTGCCGCCCGAGCCGCTCGGCACCGGGCTGATCACCCCGGCGCGCGCGCGCAGGCGCTGGTGGACGCCGATGCGCGCAGGCGCGGCGGCGCTGGGCGCGGTGCTGTTGACCTACGGCATCGTCAGCGCCGTGCT
>NZ_JBXAPG010000152.1:0-644 GCF_058803765.1 Burkholderia sp. GW821-FHT14F03 | reverse complement strand
CAGGCCGGCAGCATGGCGCTGTCGGATGCAACGATCCGCGGAGCCGACCTGACCTCGCTGCATCTCGATGGCTGGCGTTTCGAAAACGTGCGGTTCGAGCGCTGCCGGTTCGCCCACAGCACCTGGCGCCATTGCCAGCTGACGAACGTGCATGCGGTCGATTGCGGGTTCGCCGATACGACGTTCGACGATCTCGTCTGGACGGGCGGCGCGATTGCGCGCGGCGATCTGGCGCGCAGCGCATGGCGCGGCGTCGCGCTGGAGCGGGTCAACCTCGACGACTGTGGGCTCGACGATCTGTCGGTGTCGGGCGGATCGTGGTCGATGGTGACGGTGAAGGGGCGCGGCGGCATCCGCGGCGTCGTGCAGGACACCGAATGGGACAGCGTGTCGTGGAACGGCGTCGAGGCGCGTCACTGGACCTGGAGCCGCGTGAGCGCCGGCAATCTCGGGCTGGTCGAATGCGGGATGCCGGGCCTCACGCTGTCGCATTGCCGTCTGATGAAGCCGAGCGTGCTGCTGAGCGACCTGTCGGCGAGCACCTGGCGCAAGAACGTGCTGACGTTCGCGGTGCTGTCGCATGGCACCTCGATCGACCGCTCCATCCTCTGCGACTGCCTGTTCAACGCGTCGAGCTTCCAGGA
>NZ_JBXAPG010000151.1:512-645 GCF_058803765.1 Burkholderia sp. GW821-FHT14F03 | reverse complement strand
TTGTTGGTGGTGGCGGTGACGGTGCTGAGGCCGGTGGACAGCGAGCTGATGCCGGTCGAGGCCGAGGTCGAGAGCGAAGCGACGGTGCTGTTGGTGGTGCTGAGGCCGGTCGACAGGGAACCGATCGAGCTGT
>NZ_JBXAPG010000151.1:0-414 GCF_058803765.1 Burkholderia sp. GW821-FHT14F03 | reverse complement strand
GTTGGCGGACGACAGACCGGTGGACGTGGACGAGGACAGCGAAGTGATGCTGCTGTTGGCCGACGAGAGACCGGTCGAAGCGGAGGTCGAGAGCGAAGCGACGTTGCTGTTGGTGGTGCTGAGGCCGGTCGACAGGGAGCCGATCGAACTGTTGGCGGACGACAGACCGGTGGACGTGGACGAGGACAGCGAAGTGATGCTGCTGTTGGCCGACGAGAGACCGGTCGAGGCCGAGGTCGAGAGCGAAGCGACGTTGCTGTTGGTGGTGCTGAGGCCGGTCGACAGAGAGCCGATCGAACTGTTGGCGGACGACAGACCGGTGGACGTGGACGAGGACAGCGAAGCGACGTTGCTGTTGGTGGTGCTGAGGCCAGTCGACAGGGAGCCGATCGAGCTATTAGCCGACGACAGGCC
>NZ_JBXAPG010000150.1:0-647 GCF_058803765.1 Burkholderia sp. GW821-FHT14F03 | reverse complement strand
ATCGGGATCACGGTCAGCTTTACGGGCATCGCGGTGTCGTACACGGGCCTATCGGTGGGGTTCACCGGCGTGTCGGCGTCGTTCACCGGGCTTGGCACCTCGTTTACGGGCGTCAGCACGAGCTTCACGGGTGTCGGCACGTCATTTACTGGCGTGTCGACGGGAATTACTGGCACCAGCACATCATTCACCGGCGTCGGTACGAGTTTCACGGGGACATCCACGTCGTTCACGGGGACGTCGACTAGCATGACCGGCACGACCACGTCGGTGGTAGGTGTGTCGAACAGCATGACAGGCATTTCGTCATCGATGACGGATGTCAGCATGTCATGCGTCGGGCAGTCGCGGAGCACGACAGGCGTCTCGGAGTCGTATGTCGGTACCTCGAACGGCATGACGGGCACGAGTACGTCGGTGACCGGCACGTCGACCAGTATCGTCGGTACGTCAATGTCAAATACAGGGGTGTCGACCAGCATAGTGGGTGTGTCGACCTCGACCACGGGCAGCTCGACGAGCGTGACGGGATCGAGCATGTCGACGGTCGGCAGCTCGGTCGGTGCGACGGGGTCGAGCGTGTCGACCACGGGCAGCAGCGTGTCGACCACGGGCTTCAGCTATTCCTATACGGGCGCCAGCTACTC
>NZ_JBXAPG010000149.1:0-653 GCF_058803765.1 Burkholderia sp. GW821-FHT14F03 | reverse complement strand
ACCACCTGGATCCGCGCGAGCAGCGCCGGCGAGAACCGCTCGCGCAGCCGCTCGTACACCCGCGCCGCGAGCTTCGCCTGCGACACCTGCGGGTCCGCCTTGCACGACGCCTCGATCTCCGCATCGCCCAGATTCGTGGTCAGCAGGATCAGGCTGTTGCGGAAGCTGATGCGACGTCCTTCGCCGTCCTCCATCCAGCCCTGGTCGAACACCTGATAGAACACTTCGTGGATGTCCGGATGCGCGCGATCGAACTCGTCGAGCAACAGCACGCTGTACGGCTTCTTGCGGATCGCCTCGGTCAGCCGGCCGCCCTTGCCGTAGCCGACATAGCCCGGCGGCGCGCCCTTCAGCGTCGACGCCGTGTGCGCCTCCTGGAATTCGTTCATGTTGAACTGCACGAGATTGCGCTCGCCACCGAACAGCAGTTCGGCGAGCTTCGCCGCGGCCTGGCTCTTGCCCGTGCCCGTCGGCCCCGCGAACAGCATCACGCCGAGCGGCCGATGCGGATCGCCAAGACCCGAATGCGACAGGTGCAGCGCCTGCGCGATCGCCCGCATGCCGTCCGCCTGCCCATGGATCGACGCACCGAGCGCGCGCTCCAGATCGACGATCCGCTGCGCCTCGTCCTGCGCCAGCTGCGCGACGGGAAC
>NZ_JBXAPG010000148.1:0-664 GCF_058803765.1 Burkholderia sp. GW821-FHT14F03 | reverse complement strand
GCCTCGCCCGCCCCGGCCGACACCCTGCTCAGCCGATTGAACCCATCCCACTCGAACCGCTGCACGCGCCCTGCCGAGCGTTTCTCAAGCAGATTCCCCTGCGCGTCATACTCAAAATGCGTCCCCGCATACTGCTTGAGCAGATTCCCCAGCACCTTCGGCACCTGCGGCGGCAACGTGCTCTCCACCCGCCCAGGACTCACCGGACTCACCGCCGCCCTGGACCTCGCCTGCTCCGGATCCCCCGCATCGATCAAGTTGCTCGCCGGATCAAACGCGAACCTCTCCGCGCCACCCGGCCCAACCGCCTCCAGCAACCGCCCAACCGGGTCATACCGATAATCCGTCAGCCCTTTCCGACTATCCTCGATATGCATCAACTGCCCGGCCGCGTCATACCGATACAACCTCGCGCTCAGCGGCGCCGGCGCATTCTCCCGCTGCACGGTCTGCTTCTGCAGCCGCCCAACCGGGTCATACATGGTCTGCTGCACAACCTTGCTCGGCAGCACCCTCCGAACTTCCCGATGCAGATCGTCGCGCTCGAACTGCACGCGCTCCTCGCCGTCCAGCACCAACCCATGCACATGTCCGCTGCCATACGTCAGCCAGTCGACCCGATGACCATCCGGCCGCACGGTCCCGATCCGCGTCCTGATCTCGT
>NZ_JBXAPG010000147.1:0-667 GCF_058803765.1 Burkholderia sp. GW821-FHT14F03 | reverse complement strand
GGGTCGAGGCTGTGTGGAAACACGTAACTCAGCGTCGGCGGGAGCAGATCCCGTGCCGCATTTTCGCAGCCTTCAGGTGAACGAGGAGTGTCGCCATAGCTTCAGTGCTGAGTTGCTGTGGTCCCTCGGCAATGTAAGCGCACCCTGGAGTGCTTCACGCACCCACCAGCCGCATCGCCTTCATGGTTTTCGAGAACCCGAGTATCGCTATGACGCGTTTGAGGTTGTATGCCAGTACATGCAAACTCATTTCGGTGCTCACGTTGGCAAACCGGCGAGTCAGGAAGTGCGTGTAGCCCATCCAGTGTTTGAACGTCCCGAACACATGCTCAACTGTCCGCCTTCGCACCGTCATCGCATTCGGCATTCGGTCCAGTCTTCGCTGCGCAGCTTCCAGCACTGATTCGTGCTCCCAGCGCGTGATCCGCCGGTAATTGCTTGGCGTGCATTGTGGTTTCATGGCGCAGCCGATACAGGCGCTACTCCAGTAACGACGTAGATACATGCCATGTTCGAGGCCAGTAAAGCGATAGATCGCACGTTGCCCGGCCGGGCATAGATATTCGTCATCCCGGGCAATGTAAATAAAGTCGGCCCGATCAAAGCGGCCATCAGCCTTCGCGCTGGATGTCGTAACCTTCGGCAGAATGGCGGCAATGCCTGCGTC
>NZ_JBXAPG010000146.1:0-676 GCF_058803765.1 Burkholderia sp. GW821-FHT14F03 | reverse complement strand
GACCTGCGCGGCCTGCGCGCGCCGCGCATCGCGCTGCGTCACGCGCAGCTCGCGCGCGTGCAGTTGGCCGCCGCGCAGCTGGCGGGACTCGATGCGCGCGGCGCGACGCTTGAGGAGGTCGGCCTGAACGGCGCGGATTGCCGGGCGGGGATGCTGGTCGGCCAATCCAGGCAGGTCTGGCGCGCGGCGGATACGCAGCGCGCGAGCTTCGACGAAACAGCAACGGAAGACGACCGCCAGTGGCGGCAACGCGCCCAGCCGGGCGCCAGAGGAGTGTGACGATGACGATCATCGAGATGCAGGCCGCTCGCGAGCGGCAGGTCGACCCCAGTGACGGCGAGATGCCGGAACCGATGCGCGCGCTGCTGAAGCGGGCTGCCGCGCCGTTCTCGCCGGGCCCCGCCGGACGCGTATCGGTCGGTCGCGTGACGGGCGAAGAGACCGACGGCCGGTGGCGGATCGACGTGGAGCCCGGCGGCGTGCTGCTGGCCCGCCAGGCGGTCAGCTGCGTCGTCAGGCCGCAGCCGGACGATCTGGTCCAGCTCTATCAGGCGGCGGACGGATGCTGGGTGCTCGCCATTCTCGAACGGCGTGGTGACGCGGCCGACGTCGTGCTCGATTTCGGCGCGGCCGAGGTCCTGCTGCAAGCGCAGGACGTGCGCGTGCAGGCGCGCGA
>NZ_JBXAPG010000145.1:0-683 GCF_058803765.1 Burkholderia sp. GW821-FHT14F03 | reverse complement strand
GAAGGCGCGGGCAGCGCGCGCCGGTCGAGCTTGCCGTGCGCGGTCAGCGGCATCGCCTCCAGCCGGACCCACTGCTGCGGCACCATGTGCGCCGGCAGACGCCCCAGCATCGCCTCCCGCAGCGCCGATGCGCCCTGCCACCGCGCCCCCTCATCCAGCACGACATACGCCACCAGCTGCGGATCGCCGTCCGCTCCCGTCCTGACTTCGACATGCGCGTCCGCCACCCCCTCGCATCCCCGCAGCGACTGCGCAATCTCCCCGGGTTCGATCCGGTATCCCCTCAGCTTGATCTGCTGGTCGATACGCCCCAGATACTCCAGCGTGCCGTCGCGACGGCGCCTGCCCAGATCCCCCGATCGATACAGCCGGGCACCCGCTCCCCCTCCGAACGCGTCCGGCACGAATCGCTCCGCCGTCAACGACGCCCGCCCCAGGTAGCCTCTCGCCACCCCTGCGCCCCCCACGTGGATTTCCCCCGCCGCACCCGGCGGCACCGGCTGCCCGCTCGCGTCCAGCAGGTACACCCGGAGATCCCCCAACGGATCGCCCACGCTCCGGTGCGCCTTCTCCGGATCGAGAATCTCTCCATAGGTGACGTGCACCGTCGTTTCCGTAATCCCGTACATGTTGACGAAACGCGTGCCGCCGTCCCCCCCATGATGCGACCACCACCGGGCCAG
>NZ_JBXAPG010000144.1:0-684 GCF_058803765.1 Burkholderia sp. GW821-FHT14F03 | reverse complement strand
GGAGAAGCGCGTGGGCCTGTGCATGGGGCGCGGGGCGGACGTGGTGGTGGGCATGCTGGGGATCTTGCGTGCGTCGTCGGCCTATGTGCCGCTGGATCCGCAATACCCGGCGCAACGCTTGCGCTATCTGATCGAGGACAGCGGCGTCGAGGTGGTTCTGACGCAGCGGGCGCTGCGCGGGGATCTGGAAGCGCTGGGCGTCGGCGTGCCGCTGGTGGACATCGAGACGCTCGAGGCGCATGACGCGGCGGCGCCGGAGGAGGAGGGCGCCGCGGGACCGGCGCGGCTGGCGTACGTGATTTATACGTCGGGTTCGACGGGTGCGCCGAAGGGAGTGGAGGTCACGCACGCGAACGTGCTGCGGTTGTTGAATACGACGCGCAAGCAATTCGGTTTTGGAGCCGAAGACGTGTGGAGCTGCTTCCATTCGACGGCGTTCGACTTTTCGGTCTGGGAAATTTGGGGTGCGCTGCTGCATGGTGGCCGGCTGGTGATGGTGCCGCACTGGGTTGCGCGTGCGCCGCGCGCATTCTGCGAACTGTTGCGCGAGCAGCGCGTGAGCGTGCTGAACCAGACGCCATCGGCATTTTTCCAGTTGCTGCAGCAGCCCGGATTCATCGAGTCGGCGCCGGGCTGGGGCCTGAAGTGGGTCATCTTCGGCGGGGAGGCGCTGGACAGCCGGCG
>NZ_JBXAPG010000143.1:0-691 GCF_058803765.1 Burkholderia sp. GW821-FHT14F03 | reverse complement strand
GCGAGAACCCGCTCGGCCGGGCGTCGGGTTCCGCGCCGCTGCAGCGCGTGGGCGCGCTCGGCGTCGGGCCGGACCCGCTGGCCGCGATGGGCGCGCTCGGCAGCGACTGGCCCGAGCGTCACCAATGGATGCCGAGCCGGCCGGGCACGGCCGAGGCGATGGCGCGCGACGGCACGCACATGGGCTGGCCGGAACACGTCGACCTGCGCTACTTCCAGTTGGCCGCGCCGGACCAATGGTCGCGTCACGACAGCTGGACGCCGGGCGCCCGCTTCGAGCTCGGCGGCTTCGGCCCGCGCGGCGAAGGGTGCGTGGGTGCGCTGCCGCGCCTGACGGCGGTGGCGATGATCCTGCGCGGGAACCGGGCGGGCGTCGAGCCGGTGCCGCTGCGGCAGCAGACCATCTGGCTGCTGCCGGACCACGACCTCGGCGTGCTGTGGTGGAACGGCGCGATCCGCACCGACTACGTGCTCGACGACAGCCCGGCGACGCTGATCGCCGCGTTCAAGGACGCGGACGAGCCCATCGACGTCGGCATGCTGACGGCCTTCGCGGCGCAGCGCGCCGACCTGACCGACACCGATCCGCTCCAGCAGGCCGACCATGCGTTGATGCCGGCCGTCGAGCGGAACTGGGTCTGGGAACTGATCCTCGACACCGACGACCATCCGCGTTTCGCGCCGCCGCCACG
>NZ_JBXAPG010000142.1:0-695 GCF_058803765.1 Burkholderia sp. GW821-FHT14F03 | reverse complement strand
ATATACGGCAGCCGGGACGAAAGGTTGGCGTTCGCCGTGGCGTCGTCGTCCTCGTAGATCGACGGCCGGTGCACGGTCTTCGCGCCGATGAAGGCCGCGGTATCGGAATTCTTGCGGTACACGAGCGGCATCAGGCCGGATTCCGACAGTTCATGTTCGCGACGGTCCGAGATCGCGATTTCCGTCGGGCAATGCAGCTCGACCTCCTGGTCCTGCGACGGCAGCACGAATTTCGGCAGCACTTCCACCGCGCCGCCCGACTCGATGCCGCGGATCTTGGTGCACCAGCCGTAGGTCTTGAAGGCACGGGTGATGTTCGCGCCCATCGCATAGGCGGAATTCGCCCAGCAGAAATCCTCCGAGCGGTCCGGATCGACCTTTTCCTCGAAACCGAACTCCTCGATCGGCTGCGTCTTCGGCCCATAAGGCACGCGCGCCAGGAAGCGCGGCATGGTCAGCGCGAGATAGCGCGAATCGTTGCTCTCCCGCAGACGGCGCCAGAACGCGTACTCGGTCGACGTGAAAATCTTCGAGACGTCGCGCGGATTCGACAGTTCGTTCCAGTTGTCCATCTGCAGCAGCCCCGGCGCGGCCGCCGACACGAACGGCGCGTGGGCAGCCGCCGCGATCTTCGACATCTCGGTCAGGATCGACACGTCCTGCATGCTGTGGTCGAACTGGTAATCGCCGATCAG
>NZ_JBXAPG010000141.1:0-750 GCF_058803765.1 Burkholderia sp. GW821-FHT14F03 | reverse complement strand
CAGCATCGCTTCGCTGTCCACCTCGACTTCGACCGGCATCGGTTCGCTTTCGACTGGTCTCAGCACCACCAACAGCAATGTCGCTTCACTGTCGACTTCCACGTCGACCGGCCTTTCGACCGCCAACAGCTCGATCGCCTCGCTGTCCACGTCGACCTCGACCGGCATCGGCTCACTTTCGACTGGTCTGAGCACCACTAACAGCACCGTCTCATCGCTCTCGACTTCCACGTCGACCGGTCTCTCGACGACTAACAGCTCGATCGCTTCGCTGTCCACCTCGACTTCGACCGGCATCGGCTCGCTGTCCACCGGACTGAGCACCACCAACAGCACCGTCTCGTCCCTCTCGACTTCCACCTCGACTGGCCTGTCGTCGGCTAACAGCAGCATCGCTTCGCTGTCCACGTCGACCTCGACCGGCATCGGTTCGCTTTCGACCGGCCTGAGCACCACCAACAGCACCGTCTCGTCGCTCTCGACTTCCACGTCGACCGGCCTCTCGACCGCCAACAGCTCGATCGCTTCGCTGTCCACGTCGACTTCGACCGGCATCGGTTCGCTTTCGACTGGCCTCAGCACCACCGACAGCACTGTCTCGTCGCTCTCGACCTCTACGTCGACCGGCCTCTCGACCGCTAACAGCAGCATCGCTTCGCTGTCCACGTCGACTTCGACCGGCCTCAGCACCACCGACAGCACTGTCGCGTCGCTGTCGACTTCCACGTCGACCGGTCTCTCGACCGCCAA
>NZ_JBXAPG010000140.1:0-754 GCF_058803765.1 Burkholderia sp. GW821-FHT14F03 | reverse complement strand
ACCATCCGGCAGTGCTGCTGAAAATATACATCTACGGCTACCTAAACCGGATTCAATCAAGCCGACGCCTGGAGCGCGAATGTCAGCGCAATATCGAGCTGATGTGGCTGACTGGCCGCCTGGTGCCAGACTTCAAAACGATAGCTGACTTTCGACGCAACAACGGCGCAGGTATTCGCAACGTCTGTAGTCGGTTTGTCGTGTTGTGCCGCGATCTCAAGCTGTTCTCCCAGGCCATGGTCGCCATCGATGGAAGTAAGTTCAAGGCCTCCAATACACGCGACCGAAACTTTACGACGGGCAAGATCGATAAGCGGCAGCAGCAGATCGAGGAAAGCATCCATCGTTACCTGAGCGCATTAGAAACGGCAGATCGAACGCAGCCGCCCGAGGTGGAAGCCAGAACGACTCGACTCAAAGAGAAGATTGCTCAATTGCAGGGGCAAATGCGTCACCTTGAGCAGATCAAAGAGGAGTTGAAAACGCTGCCTGACGGACAGATCTCGCTGACGGATCCTGATGCACGCTCCATGGCGACCAGTGGCCGTGGTTCTGGGATGGTCGGCTACAACGTGCAGATCGCCGTAGATGCCAAGCACCATCTAATCGTTGCGCATGAAGTTACGAACGCGGGTAGTGACCGCGCGCAGCTAAGTCCAATGGCGCAAGCTGCTCGTGATGCCATGGGTAGAACCAAATTGAAGGCCATCGCTGATCGCGGGTATTACAGTGGCCCACAGATAAAGGCTTGCGA
>NZ_JBXAPG010000139.1:0-765 GCF_058803765.1 Burkholderia sp. GW821-FHT14F03 | reverse complement strand
CCGCATCGACCTGACCCGCGCCCCGTTGCTGCGCTTCGCGATCGCCGAGGACACCGACGGCCGCTGGATTCTCCAGCACCAACTCCATCATCTGATCGGCGATCACTCGACGCTCGAAACGATGAATGCCGAAGTGCAGATCCTGCTTGCCGGCCAAGGCGAGGCCCTGTCTCAACCGCTGCCGTTCCGGAATCTCATCGCACAGGCCCGCCTTGGCATCAGCGAGGAGGCGCATGTGCGCTTCTTCAGCACAATGCTGCGCGACATCGATGAGCCGACCCTGCCGTTTGGTCTCGCCGAAGTCCATCGCGACGGATCGCAAATCAACGAAGCGCATGTCGCGTTGTCCAGTGCCATCAACGACCGTTTGCGCGCGCACGCCAAGCATCTGGGAGTCAGCCTCGCAAGCCTCTTCCATCTCGCCTGGGCGCAGGTGCTCGCGCGTACCAGCGGCAGGGATAGCGTCGTGTTCGGCACCGTGCTGTTCGGCCGCATGCAGGCCGGCGACGGCGCCGACCGAACCATGGGCCTGTTCATCAACACCTTGCCGATTCGCCTCGACTTCGACGACTCATCCATCGAAGCCGGGATACGCACCGCGCACGCTCGGCTCGCCGATCTGCTCGCGCATGAGCATGCATCGCTTGCCCTCGCGCAACGGTGCAGCAGCGTTCCCGCCGGATCACCGCTCTTCAGTACGCTGCTCAATTACCGACATAATGCCGCCCTGACAACCGAACATGCACCGCTGGGTGGTGTCGAAGT
>NZ_JBXAPG010000138.1:0-770 GCF_058803765.1 Burkholderia sp. GW821-FHT14F03 | reverse complement strand
TCTTTAAAAATTAACAGCCGATAAGTGTGGGCGCTTGATGGGATGCGAGTCTGATCTTCGGATCGGATCAAGCAAAAGTATCAAGAGTCTCACACTAAAGTAAGTCAGGTTTATGAAGCAATTCATATACCTGTCAGCTTTGAGTGAGCGACCGGTTTCTAACGAAACCGAAAAACAGTAACAGGTTTGAACTGAAGAGTTTGATCCTGGCTCAGATTGAACGCTGGCGGCATGCCTTACACATGCAAGTCGAACGGCAGCACGGGTGCTTGCACCTGGTGGCGAGTGGCGAACGGGTGAGTAATACATCGGAACATGTCCTGTAGTGGGGGATAGCCCGGCGAAAGCCGGATTAATACCGCATACGATCTACGGATGAAAGCGGGGGATCTTCGGACCTCGCGCTATAGGGTTGGCCGATGGCTGATTAGCTAGTTGGTGGGGTAAAGGCCTACCAAGGCGACGATCAGTAGCTGGTCTGAGAGGACGATCAGCCACACTGGGACTGAGACACGGCCCAGACTCCTACGGGAGGCAGCAGTGGGGAATTTTGGACAATGGGGGAAACCCTGATCCAGCAATGCCGCGTGTGTGAAGAAGGCCTTCGGGTTGTAAAGCACTTTTGTCCGGAAAGAAATCCTTTGGGCTAATACCCCGGGGGGATGACGGTACCGGAAGAATAAGCACCGGCTAACTACGTGCCAGCAGCCGCGGTAATACGTAGGGTGCGAGCGTTAATCGGAATTACTGGGCGTAAAGCGTGCGCAGGC
>NZ_JBXAPG010000137.1:0-797 GCF_058803765.1 Burkholderia sp. GW821-FHT14F03 | reverse complement strand
GGTTTCGAGACGGCGCGGGCGGTGCTGGAGGAATCGGCGAAGTTCTGCGGGGAGGTGCTGGCGCCGCTGAACGTGGAGGGCGACCGCAATCCGAGCAGCTGGAAGGACGGCGCGGTGACGGCGACGCCGGGTTTCGGCGAGGCGTTCCGGCAGTTCGTGGAAGGCGGATGGCAAGGATTGCAACACCCGACCGAATACGACGGCCAGGGGTTGCCGAAGCTGGTGGCGACGCCGTGCATCGAGATGCTGAACGCGGCGAACCTGTCGTTCGCGCTGTGCCCGCTGTTGACGGACGGCGCGATCGAGGCGCTGCTGACGGCGGGCACGGACGCGCAGAAGCAGCGCTACGTGCCGAAGCTGATTTCGGGCGAGTGGACGGGGACGATGAACCTGACGGAGCCGCAGGCGGGCTCGGATCTGGCGCTGGTGCGGTCGCGGGCGGAGCCGCGGGCGGACGGGTCGTACCAGGTGTTCGGCACGAAGATCTTCATCACGTGGGGCGAGCACGATATGGCGGAGAACATCGTGCACCTGGTGCTGGCGCGCACGCCGGGCGCGCCGGAAGGGGTGAAGGGGATTTCGCTGTTCATCGTGCCGAAGTTCCTGGTGAACGAGGACGGCAGCCTGGGGGCGCGCAACGACGTGCAGTGCGTGTCGATCGAGCACAAGCTCGGGATCAAGGCGAGCCCGACGGCGGTGCTGCAATATGGCGATCACGGCGGCGCGGTGGGGTATCTGGTGGGCGACGAGAATCGCGGGCTGGAGTACATGTTCATCATGATGAACGCGGCGCGGTT
>NZ_JBXAPG010000136.1:0-806 GCF_058803765.1 Burkholderia sp. GW821-FHT14F03 | reverse complement strand
AGCGCCTGCCACTCCAGCCGGACGGTCCCGATGTCCGTCTGATACAGCCGTTCGCGACGGTCGGCCGTCCCGCCCGCCGCCTGTCCCGCGTCGAAGAAGCGGAACAGCGCCCAGGGTCCGTCGAACTGAAGCGTGCTCAACCGACCGTCGACCGATTTGAGTTGAAGCTGGATCGCCAGCTTGGTGCCTTGCCCGCTCCAGTCGATGCGCTGCGGCGACGTCATCCCATGCGCGTAGCGCAGCGTCTGCCCGCCCACGATCAGCTGCGCTTCCGAGATCTGCGAATCCATGTCGAGGAAGCGCAGCACGGTCGACACGCGCAGATGGCCGGATTCATCGAGCGTCACGCCGCGAATGCGATCGGCCGTCTCGTAGGACGACAGCACGCCCGGGCTCACCAGACCGAGATTGCCGCCGTTCGAGCGCAGCGCCTTCCACGGCGTGCTCGACGTATCGACATAGGCCGCCAGATGGTCGCGGAAGTAAGACGCCATCAGGCCCTGGGCGCTGAACAGGCGTTCGAAATCCGCGACGCCCGCGTCGACCTGCGCGTTGCGCCGGAACGGATAGCGGCTCGTGAAGCCGGCGCTGCACACCGTCGAGGTCGCGCCCGCCGCGCCGCGATTGAGCAGCGCGCCCGATTCGCGGGTCGTCATCGTGCTGCCGCTGCCGATCAGGTCGAGCATGATGCCCCGCACCGGCTCGGGCTGCCGCGCGGCGGTTTCCTTGAGCCGCGAGAACGCGTCGTACTGCGCGGGCAGCACCTGGCCCGCCTGCAGCGCGCCATTGACGAGCCCCAGCTGCCG
>NZ_JBXAPG010000135.1:0-880 GCF_058803765.1 Burkholderia sp. GW821-FHT14F03 | reverse complement strand
TGCACGATGCAGGTCTGCACGGTAGTCTGGGGATAAACCGTGCCGATTGCCTCGGGAAGTCCTTTCAGACCGTCAACCACGGCAATCAGAATATCCTGGCAGCCGCGTACCTTCAGTTCATTGAATACCTTGAGCCAGAACTTGGCGCCCTCGGTCTGCTCGATCCACAGCCCCAGCACGTCGCGCTGGCCGTCAGCCTGGATGCCCAGTGCCAGATACACGGCCTTGTTGCTGACGATTCCGTCATCGCGGATCTTGACCCGCAGCGCGTCGAAGAACACCACCGGATACATCGTTTCGAGCGGCCGGCTTTGCCAGGCGAAAGCCTCGGCCATGACCTCGTCGGTTACCGAACTGATGAAATCGGGAGACACCTCGGTACCGTAGCTCTCTGCCAGAAACGCTTGAATCTCGCGTACGCTCATGCCGCGCGCGTACATCGCGATGATGCGCTCATCGAAACCGGTAAAGCGGCGCTCGTGCTTGGGAATCAGGATTGGCTCGAAGCTACCGTCGCGATCACGAGGCACTTCGACCCGGACCGGGCCGCGCTCCGTCATGACCGTCTTGCCGCTGGCACCGTTGCGCTCGTTGGCCTGTCCAGGTGGCTTGGGCTGTCCGGACGGGTAACCCAGGTGCAAATTCATCTCAGCACCCATGGCGCGCTCGATGAGTGCCTTGTTGAAGGCCAGCATCAGGTTCTGCACCTCGGCTGGCGTCATTGGACCAGTAACCAACTGGTCAAGCAGTTCTTTGGGCAGGTCCGGCAGCGGGCCCCGCTCCGCCGCCTGCGCAGCGGCTGTTCGTTTTTTCGGCATCGGCATATCCATGACTTTTACCTCTCATGATATGCCCCGCCCACAAAATCCCGGACAGGTCC
>NZ_JBXAPG010000134.1:0-902 GCF_058803765.1 Burkholderia sp. GW821-FHT14F03 | reverse complement strand
TTGCCCGCGCTCGTATCCGTGAACACCAATTGGTCCGTGATCGTCGCGTAGTTCCAGTTCGTGCCGTCGGCGAACACGATCGCCGGCCGGTTCGCGCTCTGGCTGAAGTAGCTGGTGATCTTCAGCTGGTCGCCGTCGCCGAAGCCCAGGATCAGGTTGTTCTGCAAGTCGCGCGTGATCTGCGTGCCCGCCGCCGTGATGCCCGCGCCCAGTTGCACGACATCCTGGTTCTCGCCGCCCGACTTGCTCGACGTCTCGTTCAACACCACCTGCCCCAGGCCCTTGCCGACGATGAACGTATCGATACCCACTCCGGCATTCAGCGTATTGTTCCTGCCCGCCGTGATCGTGTCGTTCAGGTTGCCCGCGTTGAGGGTGTCGCCCGCCGCCCCGACGATCCGATTGTTCACGCCCTGCAAACCGTTCAGGTACTGGTTGCCCGCGCTCGTATCCGTGAACACCAATTGGTCCGTGATCGTCGCGTAGTTCCAGTTCGTGCCGTCGGCGAACACGATCGCCGGCCGGTTCGCGCTCTGGCTGAAGTAGCTGGTGATCTTCAACTGGTCGCCGTCGCCGAAGCCCAGGATCAGGTTGTTCTGCAAGTCGCGCGTGACCTGCGTGCCCGCCGCCACGATGCCCGCGCCCAGCTGCACCACGTCATGATTTTCTCCGACCGACTTGTTCGGCACCTCGTTGAGCGTCACCAGCCCCAGGCCCTTGCCGACGATGAACGTATCGACGCCCACCCCTGCGTTCTGCGTATTGCCCTTGCCCGCCGTGATCGTATCGTTCAGGTTGCCGGCGCTGAGGGTATCGCCCGCCGCCCCGACGATCCGGTTGTTCACGCCCTGCAAACCGTTCAGGTACTGGTTGCCCGCGCTCGTATCCGTGAACACCAGTTG
>NZ_JBXAPG010000133.1:0-918 GCF_058803765.1 Burkholderia sp. GW821-FHT14F03 | reverse complement strand
ACGTCGTTGTCGACGTCGACGTCGACGGGCTTGTCGTCGGCGAACAGTTCGATCACATCGCTGTCCACTTCGACGTCGACCGGAATTTCATCGCTGTCGACGGGCTTGTCCACGACGAACAGCACTGTTACGTCGCTATCGACGTCGACATCGACGGGCCTGTCGTCGGCGAATAGTTCGATCACGTCGTTGTCGACATCGACGTCGACGGGTCTGTCGTCGGCGAACAGTTCGATCACGTCGCTGTCCACTTCGACGTCAACCGGCATTTCGTCGCTGTCGACGGGTTTGTCCACGACGAATAGCACGGTTACGTCGTTGTCGACTTCAACGTCGACGGGCTTGTCGTCGGCGAATAGTTCGATTACGTCGTTGTCCACTTCGACGTCAACCGGCATTTCATCGCTGTCGACGGGCTTGTCCACGACGAACAGCACGGTCACGTCGTTGTCGACGTCGACGTCGACGGGCTTGTCGTCGGCGAACAGTTCGATCACATCGCTGTCCACTTCGACGTCGACCGGCATTTCATCGCTGTCGACGGGCTTGTCCACGACGAACAGCACTGTTACGTCGCTGTCGACTTCGACATCGACGGGCCTGTCGTCGGCGAATAGTTCGATCACGTCGTTGTCGACATCGACGTCGACGGGTCTGTCGTCGGCGAACAGTTCGATCACGTCGCTGTCCACTTCGACGTCAACCGGCATTTCGTCGCTGTCGACGGGTTTGTCCACGACGAATAGCACGGTTACGTCGTTGTCGACTTCGACCTCGACGGGCTTGTCGTCGGCGAATAGTTCGATTACGTCGTTGTCCACTTCGACGTCAACCGGTATCTCGTCGTTGTCGACGGGCTTGTCGACGACGAACAGCACGGTCACGTCGTTGTCGACTTCAACGTCGACGGGCTTGTCG
>NZ_JBXAPG010000132.1:0-919 GCF_058803765.1 Burkholderia sp. GW821-FHT14F03 | reverse complement strand
CTCCGTCTTATCTCGAGTAGTACGTGTGTGTATGAATTGGAATCGGTTCGGGCGGCGGGCGGCTCAATCCGCCTCAGTTCGCATTCGATGCCTGCCGCGCGACCACGGGCGCGGCGAGCCGCGTGCCGGTCGCGTCGAAGCCGCCGCCGAGCGCGCGGATCAGGCCGATCTGCAGATCGCGCCGGCGCATCTTCAGGTTCGTCACCGTCTGTTCGGCCGCGAGCCGGTTGCTGTCCGCGTTCAATACCTGCAGCTGCGGCGACAGCCCGCCCTTGTAGCGGATCACCGCCAGCTCGTAAGCCTTCGTCGACGCGTCGAGCGCGCGCTGCGCATCGCCCATCTGCTGGTCGATCGAGCGGATCGACGACACCTGCGTCGCCACCTCGTTCAGCGCGTTCACGAGCGTCTGGTCGTAGTTCGCCACGTCGAGATCGAAGTCCGCATAGCGGCCCTTGAGCTGCGCGCGCAGCGCGCCCGCATCGAAGATCGGCAAGTGGATCGCCGGGCCGAACTGCGCCTGCCGGCTCGCGAAATTGAGGAATTTGCCCCAGCCGAACGCATCGAAACCGAAGCCCGCCGCGAGGTTCACGTCGGGGTAGAACTCCGCCTTCGCTTCCTTCACGTTGTGCAGCGCCGCCTCCACCTGCCAGCGCGCGGCCACCAGGTCCGGCCGCCGCGCGACCAGATCGGCCGGCAGGTTGTCCGGCAGCGCCACCGCGCCGCTCGGGTTCAGCACCGGCTCGGCGATCGACAGCCCGCGATCCGGGCCCTTGCCGAGCAGCGCCGCGAGCTGGTAGCGCGTCGTCGTGATCTGGCCGTCGAGATCCGACAGCGTCGATTGGCTGGTCGCGACGTTGCCGCGCGCGGTCTGCCGCTCGACGTTGGTGTCGAGCCCCGCGCCGACCCGGCCGTCGGTGAT
>NZ_JBXAPG010000131.1:0-944 GCF_058803765.1 Burkholderia sp. GW821-FHT14F03 | reverse complement strand
CCCGTCACGTCCGTCGTACGGAAGTAGAACTGCGGACGGTAGTTGTTGAAGAACGGCGTGTGGCGGCCGCCTTCGTCCTTGCTCAGCACGTACACTTCAGCCGTGAAGTGCGTGTGCGGCGTGATCGAACCCGGCTTCGACAGAACCTGGCCGCGCTCCACGTCTTCACGCTTCGTGCCGCGCAGCAGGATACCGACGTTGTCGCCTGCCTGACCTTGGTCCAGCAGCTTGCGGAACATTTCCACGCCCGTGCAGGTCGTCTTCACCGTCGGCTTGATACCGACGATTTCGATTTCTTCGCCGACCTTCACCACGCCGCGCTCGATACGGCCCGTCACCACCGTGCCGCGACCCGAGATCGAGAACACGTCTTCCACCGGCATCAGGAACGCGCCGTCAACTGCACGCTCCGGCGTCGGGATGTACGTGTCCAGCGCGTCTGCCAGGCTCATGATCGCCACTTCGCCCAGCTCGCCCGTGTCGCCTTCCAGCGCCAGCTTTGCCGAACCCTTCACGATCGGCGTGTCGTCGCCCGGGAAGTCGTACTTCGACAGGAGTTCGCGAACTTCCATCTCGACCAGCTCGAGCAGTTCAGCGTCGTCCACCATGTCGCACTTGTTCAGGAACACGATGATGTACGGAACGCCAACCTGACGCGCCAGCAGGATGTGCTCGCGCGTTTGCGGCATCGGGCCGTCTGCTGCCGAGCACACCAGGATCGCGCCGTCCATCTGCGCTGCGCCCGTGATCATGTTCTTCACATAGTCAGCGTGGCCCGGGCAGTCAACGTGCGCGTAGTGGCGGTTAGCCGTTTCGTACTCGACGTGTGCCGTGTTGATCGTGATGCCGCGCGCCTTTTCTTCCGGTGCCGCGTCGATCTGGTCGTAGGCCTTCGCCTCGCCGCCGAATTTCTTCGTCAGCACGGTCGTGATCGCTGCCGTCAG
>NZ_JBXAPG010000130.1:0-958 GCF_058803765.1 Burkholderia sp. GW821-FHT14F03 | reverse complement strand
ATGTCCGCTGCCATACGTCAGCCAGTCGACCCGATGACCATCCGGCCGCACGGTCCCGATCCGCGTCCTGATCTCGTTGGGTAATTGCAGATACAGCAAGGGCCGCGACAGCGGCCCTTGGCTTATTTTCTCTGCCCCGTGAATGCGCCCATTCTCTGCTCCACTCCGATTACCCGCTCACCAACAGCTAAGTTCATAGGCCAATACTCGACCACAATGCGACTGACTCGATTGCAATCCGTTGCAATCAAGGGATCATGTTCGAGACTGGCGACGTATTCCTCAAGCACTTCCAGCACATACTTGCGCTGCCCCAAGGAAACTCCATCCTGCTCTGTCAGCCCGGAGACAGCAGAAATAACAGCCTTTAATTCTGCTAGCAGAGCATCTTTTCTTTCACTCATGGCTTACTAAGAGCCCCCAAATCGAGAACATATTTTTGGACCTGCCCACCCGGCAAACATGGGCCTTGCGCTGACGCACGCCCCTCAATCATTGGCTCACCCTCACGCACCTTCCACTGCTGAACCTTGGTCATATCATTCCACTCAGGCTTAACAGCCAAAGATTCTCGACTTGCAGGGAAGGTTTCAAACAAATACCGGCCTTTTGCAAACGCATTGGTGTCATCGTAATACCGAAGACCGTATTCATTTGCCCCTGCATTACGGACCTTAATTGTTTCAACATCGAACGACTCCATAACCGCCTTCCGAAACTTCCTCGGAACCCCGGAATCTCTCAACAGTTTTGATGCTTGCTTCGCACCACTGTACGAACCACCACAGCAGCAGGCTTTAGATAATCCGAGCGGATCGACCCATGTCACAGGATCTGGCGCGTACTGATATCCATTCAGTCCACCACGCAACCCGATCGGATCTTTCGAGATGTAACGCCCAACGGTGGGATCGTAATACCGATGCCGGTTATAAACCACCCCCGCCTCATCAACCTG
>NZ_JBXAPG010000128.1:0-1013 GCF_058803765.1 Burkholderia sp. GW821-FHT14F03 | reverse complement strand
CTCGCGATCCAGGCCGCGCGCAGCGGCGGCCCGGAAATGGCCTTCGGCGAGGTGGCGTCGTCGTCGCGCTACCGGGCGATGACCACCGACGTGCCCGATCTCGCGGTCGGCCTCGACGCGCCGGGCACGCCGCGCAGCCTGACGATCGAGACCGGGCAGCTGGCGACGCGGCTGTGCTGGAAGTCGCAACTGCGCTCGGACGAAGCGGCGCTGCCGATCGCCCGCGTGGCCGGGCGCAGCGCGAGCCGCACGGTGCTGCTCGATCCGCGCTTCATCCCGCCGCTGCTCGACACGCGCGCGCACGTCGTGCTCAATTCGCTGATCGACGAGCTGCAAAGCACGCTGCGCGTGCGCCTCGCGCATACGTCCGGGCAGCGGGTGCTGTCCGCGGGCGGGGGCATCGCGGACCTGATCGAGCTGCTGCTGCGGCAGGCGATCGCCGAGTACCGGATGCGGCTCGCGCATCTCGATGCGTTCGATCCGCTGCCGCCCGCGCTGCTGTATCGCGAGCTGATCGGCCTGCTCGGGCGGCTGAGCGTGCTGCCCGGCGTCGACGAGGAGCTGGCCGAGCGCGATTTCGGCTACCGCCACGACGACCTGCAAGGCAGCTTCGAGCCGCTCGCGGCCACCTTGCGGCATGCGCTCGCGCGCGTGATCGAGACGCCGGTGCTGCCGCTGCGCTTCGAGGATCGCGGCGACCAGGTCCATATCTGCGTGGTCGACAAGCAGTGGAACCTGAAGAAGCTCGTGTTCGCGGTGTCGGCCGCGATGCCGGCCGACAAGCTGCGCCAGCTGCTGCCGCAGCAGACCAAGCTCGGCGCGGTCGAACAGATCCAGAAGCTGGTGGACCTGCAACTGCCGGGGGCCCGCCTGATCCCGCTGCCCAACCCGCCGCGCCAGATTCCCTATTACGCCCAAAGCACCTACTTCGAGGTCGAATCGACCGATCCGTTCTGGACGCAGACGCTCGCCGGCTCGGCGATGGCGCTGCGCATCGTCGGCGATTTTCCGGA
>NZ_JBXAPG010000127.1:0-1046 GCF_058803765.1 Burkholderia sp. GW821-FHT14F03 | reverse complement strand
TGTGAAGCTTCAATAGGTTGTATCGATGGTTCATCCGGACTGAGTCTGGGAGACTGGAAGTCGCCAAACACCCAACCTTCCAGGAACCCAGCCGGATGAACACCCATAAGAATGCCCGACTCACTTTCGCGCGTCGACTTGAGATGGTTCAGGAGATCACCGAATCCGGTTCGAGCGTGCCGCAAGCCGCAGTCGATCATGGCGTGACAGCACCGACGGTACGCAAATGGCTTGGGCGCTATCTGGTCGGCGGCGCACTCGCGCTGGCAGACGCCTCATCGAGACCGGCTCGCTCTCCACGCTCCATTGACCCGGCGACTGCCTTGTTGATCGTGGAGTTGCGCCAGCAGCGCTTGCTGCAACGTCAGATCGCTCGACAGGTGGGCGTGTCGGCCTCGACCGTCAGTCGGGTGCTGGCGCGTGCCGGACTGTCCCGGTTGAGCGACCTGCAACCAAGAGAGCCGGTTCAGCGTTACGAACACGAGGCACCGGGCGACTTGCTGCACATCGACATCAAGAAGCTCGGCCGTATCGCGCGTCCTGGCCATCGTGTGACCGGCAATCGGCGCGATACGGTCGATGGTGTTGGCTGGGAGTATCTGTTCGTCGCCGTGGACGACCATGCCCGGATTGCCTACACAGCAATGCATCCAGACGAGACGAAAGGGAGTGCCGTGAAATTCCTGCGCGATGCCGTGGCTTGGTACGCTGGACTTGGCGTGCGTGTGCGCCGATTGCTAACCGACAACGGTTCGGCGTTCCGTTCACATGAGTTTGCTCGGACCTGTCAGGAACTGGAGATCCGGCACAAATTTACACGGGCGTACCGTCCTCAGACCAACGGCAAGGCCGAACGCTTCATCCAGTCAGCGTTACGTGAGTGGGCCTACGCATGGACGTACCAAAGCTCAGCCCATCGCGTCGAAGCCCTGGCGAGTTGGCAGCATCACTACAACTGGCATCGTGCTCATAGCGCCATCGGCGGCGTTGCGCCGATGGCCAGACTTCCCGTATCGAGAAACAACCTCTTGACGCTTCACAGCTAG
>NZ_JBXAPG010000126.1:564-1127 GCF_058803765.1 Burkholderia sp. GW821-FHT14F03 | reverse complement strand
TCGTTTTTTCGGCATCGGCATATCCATGACTTTTACCTCTCATGATATGCCCCGCCCACAAAATCCCGGACAGGTCCATGCGGCCGGCGGCCACGTTGGTCAGTTGGCGCTCCGCGCCGGCATCGCCGATGCTGACCACACCAGTCGGGTTCGCGCCCGCGAAGCCGTTGAGTGTGGTCGAGCCGACCGTCGCGCTCGATACGCCGACTGCGTTTGCCGTCACCGATTTCGCGCCGAGCGCGACGGAATTGTTCGTGGCCGCGACGGCGCCCGTGCCGATCGCGACGGCATCAGCGCCGGTCGCGATGCTGTCGGCACCGGTCGAGTTCGCGTGGAAGTACTTGATACCTTGGCTGTTGATGTTGTCGATGGCCGAGCCGACGTTGTTGGCGGTCGTCGTCGTGCCGTTCGCGTTGTACGTCGTATAGGACGGCGCGGAAATCGTGCCGGTGCTCGGATCGAAGCCTGCACCGCCGCCGAGTGCCGCCGCCGTGCTGTTGCCGAGGTTGTCTGTCTTCGTTTGCAGCGTGTTCACGCTGGTCGACAGCGAGCTGATACCGCTG
>NZ_JBXAPG010000126.1:0-464 GCF_058803765.1 Burkholderia sp. GW821-FHT14F03 | reverse complement strand
TTCGCGGTGGAAAGGCCGGTCGAAGCGGACGACGAGAGCGAAGTCACACTGCTGTTGGTCGAGCTGAGGCCCGTCGACAGCGAGCTGATACCGCTGTTGGCGGTGGAAAGACCGGTCGAGGCGGACGACGAGAGCGAAGTCACACTGCTGTTGGTCGAGCTGAGGCCGGTCGAGAGCGAGCTGATACCGCTGTTCGCGGTGGAAAGGCCGGTCGAAGCGGACGACGAGAGCGAAGTCACACTGCTGTTGGTCGAGCTGAGGCCCGTCGAAAGCGAGCTGATACCACTGTTGGCGGTGGAAAGGCCGGTCGAAGCGGACGACGAGAGCGAAGTCACACTGCTG
Organism: Burkholderia sp. GW821-FHT14F03; assembly: GCF_058803765.1. Taxonomy (NCBI): domain Bacteria; kingdom Pseudomonadati; phylum Pseudomonadota; class Betaproteobacteria; order Burkholderiales; family Burkholderiaceae; genus Burkholderia; species Burkholderia sp. GW821-FHT14F03. Next base: position 122 of record NZ_JBXAPG010000126.1, on the reverse strand, counting down.
TTGGTTGAGCTGAGGCCGGTCGAAAGCGAGCTGATACTGCTGTTGGCGGTGGAAAGGCCGGTCGAAGCGGACGACGAGAGCGAAGTCACGCTGCTGTTGGTCGAGCTGAGGCCGGTCGAAAG
>NZ_JBXAPG010000125.1:0-1211 GCF_058803765.1 Burkholderia sp. GW821-FHT14F03 | reverse complement strand
ATCGCTTCGCTGTCCACCTCGACTTCGACCGGCATCGGTTCGCTTTCGACTGGTCTCAGCACCACCAACAGCACCGTTACGTCGCTCTCGACCTCCGCGTCGACCGGTCTCTCGACCGCTAACAGCTCGATCGCTTCGCTGTCCATCTCGACTTCGACTGGCATCGGCTCGCTCTCAACCGGCCTCAGCACCACCAATAGCAATGTCGCTTCGCTGTCGACCGTGACAGGCAATCTGGGCAGCAGTACGGCGGCAGCTCTGGGCGGAGGCGCAACCTTTAACCCGGCTACAGGGACGATCAGCGCGCCTGCCTATACGACGTACAACGCGAACGGTACGACGAGCACGGTCAACAATATCGGCGCGGCAATCGATAACATCAACAGCCAGGGGATCAAGTACTTCCATACAAACTCCACGGCACCTGACAGCCAAGCACTGGGGACGAATAGCGTGGCAATCGGTCCGAACGCGGTAGCCAACAACGCAGGAGATGTGGCGCTAGGCAGCGGATCAGTGACGACGGCAGCAAATCCGACCGCGACAGGCGCGATTGGCGGCGTGACTTACAACTACGCAGGCACAACACCGTCGAGCGTGGTGAGCGTGGGCGCGCCAAGCGCTGAACGTCAGGTCATCAACGTGGCGGCAGGTCAGGTGACGGCAACGAGTACAGACTCGGTCAACGGATCGCAACTGTTCGCAACAAACACAGCGATCAACAGTCTGTCAACGTCCGCCTCGACTAGCCTCAGCACGACCAACAGCACAGTTTCATCGCTCTCGACCGGTCTGAGCACCACCAACAGCACGGTCACGTCGCTCTCGACCTCCACGTCCACCGGCCTCTCGACCGCTAACAGTTCGATCGCTTCGCTGTCCACCTCGACCTCGACCGGCATCGGTTCGCTCTCGACCGGCCTGAGCACCGCCAACAGCGCCGTCTCTTCGCTCTCGACTTCCACGTCGACTGGCCTCTCGACGGCCAACAGCAGCATCGCTTCGCTGTCCACGTCGACTTCGACCGGCATCGGTTCGCTTTCGACTGGTCTCAGCACCACCAACAGCACCGTCTCGTCCCTCTCGACCTCCGCGTCGACCGGCCTCTCGACGGCCAACAGCAGCATCGCTTCGCTGTCCACCTCGACCTCGACCGGCATCGGTTCGCTCTCGACCGGTCTCAGCACCACCAACAGCACGGTCTCGTCGCT
>NZ_JBXAPG010000124.1:0-1223 GCF_058803765.1 Burkholderia sp. GW821-FHT14F03 | reverse complement strand
GGCCTCCAACGCCCGTTTCCACTGGCGTCAGATTACCAACTGCACCCAAAGCTTCCACGGTTTCCCGCGATGAACCTGAAAAAAGCCCGCACGATCACGAGCGGGCTTTTCCATGAAACCACGGCGCGCCGAAGCGCGCGGCTCAGAACGATGCGACCATCGAGCCCTTGAACTGCTTCGCGATGAATTCCTTCACCTCGGGCGACTGGTACGCCTTCACGAGCTTCTTCACCCACGGCTGATCCTTGTCCTTCGCGCGCACCGCGATCAGGTTCGCGTACGGGCTCGTCAGCGATTCGAGCGCGATCGCGTCCTTGGTCGGCTGCAGGTTCGCGGCCAACGCGTAGTTGGTGTTGATCACCGCCGCGTCGACATCGCCGAGCACGCGCGGCAATTGCGCGGCGTCGAGTTCCGTCAGCTTGAGCTTCCTCGGGTTCTCGGCGATGTCGAGCACGGTCGCGTTGTTGCCGCCCGTGCCGGCGCCCGCCTTCAGCTTGATCACGCCTTGCGACTGCAGCAGCAGCAGCGCGCGGTTCTCGTTCGACGGATCGTTCGGCAGCGCGACCTTCGCGCCCTGCGGCAGATCCTTGAGCGACTTGAACTTCTTCGAGTACACGCCGATCGGCGAGATGTAGGTGAGCCCGGCGCTGACGATCTTGTAGCCGCGCTGCTTCACCTGGCTGTCGAGGTAGGGCCCGTGCTGGAAGCTGTTCGCGTCGAGGTCGCCCGCGTCGAGCGCCGCGTTCGGCTGCACGTAGTCGTTGAACTCGATGACCTTGACGGTCAGGCCTTCCTTCTCCTTCGCGACCTTCTGCACGACCTGCCACACCTCCGAGTCCGGCCCGGCGACGGTGCCGACCTTGATGACCTTGTCCTGCGCGTACGCGCCGGAGGCGATGCTCAGTGCCGCGCCGGCCGCGACGACGGAAACCACTTTCAGGAGATTGCGACGCTTCATCTGTTATGTCTCGCTTGCTTGCAGTACGGATCAGGCTCGAAAAGGGAACTCATGAGGGACGGATGGCGGCCCGAGGCCGCCCGTCCGACAGAGCGCAGATGGTGGCACAGGATCCGCGCCCTGTGAAATACATCCCGCTCATATGGGTATGCCTCAGGCCAGGGCCGGCTCGGCGCGCGCCGCGTCGTCCCCGCTCCCGCCGCTCGGCGCGGCCGGTCGCGCCGGCGCGCGCGCCGTGGGGGGGGGGGGGGGGGGGCGCAACCGG
>NZ_JBXAPG010000123.1:0-1238 GCF_058803765.1 Burkholderia sp. GW821-FHT14F03 | reverse complement strand
CTGGTTGCGGTCGACAAGCCCGTCGAGGTCGAGGTCGACAGCGAGGCAACCGTGCTGTTCGTCGTGGACAAGCCCGTCGACAGCGACGAGATGCCGGTCGACGTCGAGGTGGACAGCGATGCGATCGAGCTGTTTGCGGTCGACAGACCGGTCGAGGTCGAGGTCGACAACGAGGCAACCGTGCTATTCGTCGTGGACAAGCCCGTCGACAGCGACGAAATGCCGGTTGACGTCGACGTCGACAGCGACGAGATCGAGCTGGTTGCGGTCGACAAGCCCGTCGAGGTCGAGGTCGACAGCGAGGCAACCGTGCTGTTCGTCGTGGACAAGCCCGTTGACAGCGACGAGATGCCGGTCGACGTCGAGGTGGACAGCGATGCGATCGAGCTGTTTGCGGTCGACAGACCGGTCGAGGTCGAGGTCGACAACGAGGCAACCGTGCTATTCGTCGTGGACAAGCCTGTCGACAGCGACGAAATGCCGGTTGACGTCGACGTCGACAGCGATGCGATCGAGCTGTTCGCCGTCGACAGGCCTGTCGACGTCGAAGTCGACAGGCTGTTGATCGCCGTATTCGTCGCGAACAGTTGCGAACCGTTGATCGCGTCCGTGCTGGTGGCGGTGATTTGCCCGGCAGCGACGTTGGTAACCTGACGCTCGGAGCCGGCCGCACCGACGCTCACGACGCTGGTCGGCGTCGTGCCGGCAAACGAGTAGCTCGTGCCGGCGATGGTGGCGCTGGCGGTCGGATTCGCGGCGGCGGTGACCGAGCCGCTGCCGAGCGCGACGTCTCCTGCATTTTGGGCGACGGCGTTCGGACCGATCGCAACGGAGTTGGTGCCGAGAGCCTGGCTGTCCGCCGCGGTGGAATTCGCGTGGAAGTACTTGATGCCCTGGCTGTTGATGTTGTCGATCGCGGCGCCGACGTTGTTGGCCGTGGTGGTCGTGCCGTTCGCGTTGTACGTGGTGTACGACGGCGCCGAGATCGTGCCGGTCGCCGGATTATAGGCAGCGCCGCCGCCGAGCGCCGAGGCGGTGCTCGTGCCGAGGTTGTTCGTGGCTGAGACAGCGGTACTCAGGCCGGTGGACAGCGAGCTGATGCCGGTCGACGTCGAGGTGGACAGCGAAACGATGCTGCTGTTGGCCGACGACAGGCCGGTTGACGTCGACGTCGAGAGCGACGTGACGGTGCTGTTGGTGGTGCTGAGGCCGGTCGAGAGCGAGCTGATGCCGGTCGA
>NZ_JBXAPG010000122.1:0-1280 GCF_058803765.1 Burkholderia sp. GW821-FHT14F03 | reverse complement strand
CCACCGCCGCCGCGCTCACCCCTCTCAACCCCAGCAGCGTCGCCTCCAGCTCCCCCGGCTCCACCCGCACGCCACGGATCTTCACCTGCTCGTCCCGCCTTCCCAGATACTCCAGGCATCCGTCCGGCCGCACCCGGACACGGTCTCCCGTCCGGTACAAACGCGCTCCCTCGCGCCACGGATGCGGCACGAAACGTTCCGCACTCGCACCCGGACGACCCAGGTAGCCCCGTGCCAGCCTCGTTCCTCCAACGTACAGCTCCCCCGATCCGCCCGCTATGCTCGGCATCATCCCTTCGTCCAGCACGTACAGTTCCGCACCTTGCAGCGCCTCGCCGATCGGCACCCGCGCCCACGGCTGCGCCGTCTCCGCCACTTCGCCCCAGCTCGCGCACACCGTCACCTCGGTCGGTCCGTATGCATTGATCAGCCGACGCCCCGCGCCCCAGTCCCGCACGATCTCCCAGCTGCAACGCTCTCCCGCGCTGACCAGCGTGCCCAGCGCCGGCAGCCCCCCGCCCGGCAACAGCTGCAGCAGCGCCGGCGGCAGCGTCGCGTGGCTGACCGCTTCCTTCTCCAGCCATGCCACCAGACGGTCCGCTTCCTGCACGTCCTCCGCCATCACCAGGCACGCGCCGCTCAGCACGCTCGTAAATATCTCCGACACCGACGCATCGAAACCGATCGACGCAAACTGGCATACCCGGCTCTCGGCGCCGATACCGAAGGCCGCGATCTGAGCCTGCGCCAGCTCCAGCAGCCCGCCCCGCGTAATCGACACGCCCTTGGGTCGGCCCGTCGAACCCGACGTGTAAATCACATAGGCCAGACCCGCCGCCGGCATCGCCTCATCGCTGTATTCCGCATCGCGCTGCTCCGCGCCTTCGGCTTCGCACGCCGACAGCAGCACGCTCGCTTGCGGCCCGATCCGCTCGACCAGCGCCTCCGTCGGCCCGTGCGTCAGCACCAGCGACAGGCCGCTATCCTCGCGCAGCATCCTCAAGCGCGCTTCCGGCAGTTGCGGGTCCAGCGGCACGTAGGCCGCATGCGCCTCGAGAATGCCCAGCATCCCCACGATCAGATCCGGCGTGCGCTCCATGCACAGGCCGATCCGCGTTTCCGGCCCCGCGCCGCGTTGCCGCAGCGCCTGCCCCACCGCGCGGGCACGCCGCCAGAGCGTCGTGTAGTCGAGGTGTTCGCCGGCTCCGCTCACCGCCGAACGCGCACCATGCCGCCGCCCCGATTCGCGCAGCGCGCGCAGCAGATCCCCTGACGGCGCC
>NZ_JBXAPG010000121.1:0-1399 GCF_058803765.1 Burkholderia sp. GW821-FHT14F03 | reverse complement strand
GCCGCGTCGATCTGGTCGTAGGCCTTCGCCTCGCCGCCGAATTTCTTCGTCAGCACGGTCGTGATCGCTGCCGTCAGTGTCGTCTTGCCGTGGTCAACGTGACCAATCGTACCAACGTTCACGTGCGGCTTGGTCCGCTCAAATTTTTCCTTGGCCATTTTCAACTCCTAACAGGAATTTCACATGTTGCGCCGCGCGCAAACAGACACTGACAACTTAAAAGCTTGGTGCCCATGGGCAGGATCGAACTGCCGACCTCTCCCTTACCAAGGGAGTGCTCTACCACTGAGCCACATGGGCGCTTCTATGCTTCAAAACTCATGAACTGGAGCGGGTGAAGGGAATCGAACCCTCGTCGTAAGCTTGGAAGGCTTCTGCTCTACCATTGAGCTACACCCGCACGGGCCACTTAACGATTCCCTACCGCTCTTGCGTATGTCTTGGTGGAGGAGGTTGGATTCGAACCAACGTAGGCGTAAGCCAACAGATTTACAGTCTGCCCCCTTTAGCCACTCGGGCACCCCTCCGTAGAGAACTGACGATTATGGGGGTGCATCGAACCCATGTCAAGCACCTCATCAAGATTTTTGCATCATCTTCGAGTGCCCACTGTCGCTGTGCTCCCTGCCCGGCAATTTCAGCGCCTTGCGCCGGCTTGCCTGCATGGAGTACGGTAACCTGTTCAGCTGCCGCCCATATCCGTCTGCCTCCGCTACCCAGGCTCGCACCTGAAAAACGGAAGACCGCCATCATACGGTCTGCGGCGCGTTGCGCCAATAGCGAAATGCCAGTTTTCGCCAAAGAAATCCCGAAATTGTGCAAATTGACGCGAATGGCCCCGCACCAGGCGGCCTGGAGCACTTCAATCCCTGTCCGACGGGTTGATCAACGAGGTCAGCACGTGGTCGGCCCACGCACCGTCGATCTTCAGATAGCGCTTTGCCAACCCCTCACGCTCGAAGCCCAGGTGCGCGAGCAGCATTGCACTGCGCGTATTCTCGGGGCGATGGTTGGCCATGATCCGGTGCAGCTGCAGAACCTCGAATGCATGGGCGATAGCGAGCCTCAAGGCGGCCGCCATCAGCCCGCGCCCTTCCTCGCGCGCATCGATCGAGAAGCCGAGGTGGCAGGCCTGGAACGGACCGCGGACAATATTCGTAAAGTTGCACTCGCCGACGATGCCCGAGGCACCGGGGCGATCCAGCACGAGGTGAAGGGCGGTATGTGCGGCATGGCTTCGAAGCACGGCGTCAAGCCGCGCATGCATAGCGTCGAGCGTATGGAACGACGCTGCCCTGCTTGGCTCCCAGCGCTTGAGGTGAGTCCGGTTTTCGACGGAGTAGCGCAGGAGGTCGGGCGCATCGCCTGCGCGAATCAGGCGCAGCCTGATGTCGTCGCG
>NZ_JBXAPG010000120.1:0-1503 GCF_058803765.1 Burkholderia sp. GW821-FHT14F03 | reverse complement strand
GGTAACAACGCGATGGCGTCCGGTGTGAATTCGACGGCGAACGGTCAGAACGCACAGGCCATCGCCGACAACGCGACCGCTGCGGGTAATGATTCGGTGGCGTCCGGCAAGAACTCGACCGCCAATGGGCAGGGTGCAAAGGCGACGGGTGCAATGTCCGCTGCCTTCGGTCAAAGCTCGCTCGCGTCTGGCATGAACGCCACGGCTAACGGTCAGTCGTCGCTCGCATCGGGCATCGACTCCAGCGCATTTGGTGCTCAGGCTAGGGCTGCCGATGTTGGTTCGTTCGCTGGCGGCACACGTGCATATGCAAACGGCCCCGGTGCGATGTCGGTCGGTACAGACTCATCCGTAGCCGGAACCCAGTCGGTCGCACTGGGTACGAACGGCACAGTGATTGGGAGCCGCTCCATGGCCGCCGGTGCGCTGACCAATATCACCGGCAATGACTCGGTCGCGAATGGCTTCATGGCAAACGTGCAAGGTAGCGGATCGATTGCACAAGGCTCGGGTTCGTCGGTGCGCGGCCAGGGCTCGATTGCGTCGGGTTTCGGCGCCTCGGCATTGGGCAATGACACAACCGTGGAGGGTGTACTCGCGAGGAGCAGCGGCAACTCGAATGCTGTATACGGGGCCCGTGCAGCGGCGGTTGGCGAACGTGCAATGGCGATAGGTGCAGGCGCTACCGCGAGTGGCCAGGACGCCACTGCGCTTGGCGCAGGCGCAGTCGCACAGGGAACGTCGGTGGCGCTTGGTTCACGGTCGATCGCGAGCGAACCGAACACGGTATCTGTCGGACGGCCGGGTGAGGAGCGTCGCATTACGAACCTCGCGGAAGGCATTGGCCCAACGGATGCCGTAAGTGTCCAGCAGTTCAATCGTGGCCTAGGCGAGACGCGTGCATACGTGGATCGAGGGATCGCATCGGCACTCGCAATGCCGAGTATCCCGATGCTCGCCGCCGGCGAGAAATGGGTGGGTGCGGCAGTCGGTACTTACGGAACGGCGAGTGCACTAGGTATCGGAGCTGCATACCAGGTGAACATGCATCTGAACGTTGCCACGGCATTGGCGGCTTCGAATCAAGGCGGCTCTACCGCGTTCAAGGCGCAAGTCGGTTATCGCTGGTGATGCCACGAGGTTCTGCCGGGCCATCTGCCCCTCCGAATATTTACATTTCGTGAAACTATGATTGATAGAGTTTCTTTATGGATAACTGTCACTTCACCAATTTTGTGGGTCATCGTTCATAGATTTTATGTTGCTTGATCTATTATTTAATTGAAATTGTTTGTGATTTTGAATCGATAGACGAAATGATAAAAAATGATGGCGAGGGGTCAGCGCAGGAATTGGATGAACTGGAATTTGATCAAGATTTCATCCGAATCGACGCGGCAATTTCGGAATACGACTCTGTAGGAAGCGCACCGCAGCGAAAAGGCGAGAGCGCGTTTCAGTGGACGTCGATCGAAAAAGCCTGTCTGGGGCTGCTGGCGCGGG
>NZ_JBXAPG010000119.1:0-1672 GCF_058803765.1 Burkholderia sp. GW821-FHT14F03 | reverse complement strand
GAACGGGTCACCACGCTCGCGAATGCAGGCCGCGGGGCGGATATCAGTTCGCAGGATCGCGATGCCCAGGCATGCCGGGCCGCGTTTCCGGGTATCTACTGCGCGCCGCGGCGCTCGCTCGGCGACCTGCGGCGGATGCTGGCCGGCTACTTTCGCGTGCCGCTGCGGATCCTGCCGCGCCACGGGCGCTGGATTCCGGTGCCGCCGGCTCCGCGCGGCGGCCGGCGGCTGGGCGGCTGGCGGCTCGGCGCGCGGATCTGGGATGTCCAGCATTCGATGGAGATCGTGATCGGCCCGATCGAGGCCGAGGAGTTTCACCGTTGGCAACGCCGGTCGGCGGCCGTGATGGCGGTATGCGCGGTCGCGACGGACTTTGTGGACGGAAGGATCGACCCTGTCATCAAGGTCGAAGTACGAACGCGCCCTGAGCTGGCGGGGAAAGTCGGGCGCATGCGCATCGGCGTCGATGCGTGGTCGCGGCCGGATCATGCGCTGCGCACGCTGACTATCTACGAATCTTTTCGGAACTAAACGTGAATCGGGAACGTATCTTCAACTGTCTCGGCCGCACGACTTATGCGGCTTTGGTCGACGCCACGGTGCTGGGCCGTTCGCGCCGTCATACTTTCATCGACCTCGATCACTGGGCGTTGTGCCTGTTGCAGCGCGAGCAGAGCGATCTGGCGAAACTGTTCGCCGAATGGGGCCACGACGTCGGCGATCTCAAGCGCCGGCTGGAGAAGGCGCTCGATACGTTCGACGTGGGCGGCGATTCGCTGCGCGACATTTCCGCGTCGCTGGAGCGCAGCGTGGGTCCGGCCGTGATCTGGAGCCAGGTCGCCGCGCCGTCGGGCAAGGTGCGCTCGGGCCACCTGCTGCTGGCGTGGCTCGACGACGATGTCACGCGCCGCTGGCTCCAGCAGCGCTGTCCGCAGGGCCTCACGTCGGTCGCGATCGACGAGGTCGTGAAGCGCTACGAGGCGTTGGCCGCCGGGTGGCCTGAGGCGATCGAGAGCCCGTCGTCGGGTGACGTCGATGCGTCCGTCGACGCGGCGGCGCCGGACGACGCGCTCGCGAAATGGGCGACTTGCCTGACCGATCAGGCGGCGCGCGGCGAGCTGGATCCGGTCGTCGGGCGCGACGACGAACTGCGCACCGTGATCGACGTGCTGTCGCGGCGTCGCCAGAACAACCCGATTCTGGTCGGCGAGGCGGGCGTGGGCAAGACGGCCGTGGTCGAGGCGCTCGCGCAGAAGATCCACGCGGGCGCGGTGCCGCCGGGGCTGCTGGGCGCGCAGGTGTGGGCGCTCGATCTGGCCCGGCTGCAGGCGGGCGCGGGCGTGCGCGGCGAGTTCGAGCAGCGCCTGAAGACGCTGGTCGACGCGGTGATCGCCGCGCCCGCGCCGATCATCCTGTTCTGCGACGAAACCCACACGCTGATCGGCGCGGGCGGCTCGGCGGGCACGGGCGACGCCGCGAACCTGATCAAGCCGATGCTCGCGCGCGGGCAGCTGCGGATGGTCGCGGCGACGACGTGGTCCGAGTACAAGCAGTACATCGAGCCTGACGCGGCGCTCGTGCGGCGGTTCCAGGCGGTGCCGGTCGAGGAGCCGGACGACGCGGCGGCGGTGGGCATGCTGCGGACCATCGCGTCGCGCTTCGCCGAGCATCA
>NZ_JBXAPG010000118.1:0-1823 GCF_058803765.1 Burkholderia sp. GW821-FHT14F03 | reverse complement strand
CTGTCCACCTCGACCTCGACCGGCATCGGTTCGCTCTCGACCGGTCTCAGCACCACCAACAGCACGGTCTCGTCGCTCTCGACCTCTACGTCGACCGGCCTCTCGACCGCCAACAGCAGCATCGCTTCGTTGTCCACCTCGACCTCCACCGGCATCGGCTCGCTCTCGACTGGCCTCAGCACCACCAACAGCAATGTTGCTTCACTCTCGACCTCCACGTCGACCGGTCTCTCGACGGCTAACAGCAGCATTGCTTCGCTGTCCACCTCGACTTCGACCGGCATCGGTTCGCTCTCGACCGGTCTCAGCACCACCAACAGCACCGTTACGTCGCTCTCGACTTCAACCTCGACTGGCCTGTCGTCGGCCAACAGCAGCATCACTTCGCTGTCCACGTCGACATCGACCGGCATCGTTTCGCTCTCGACTGGTCTGAGCACCACCAACAGCACCGTCTCGTCGCTCTCGACTTCCACGTCGACCGGTCTCTCGACCGCTAACAGCTCGATCGCTTCGCTGTCCACGTCGACTTCGACCGGCATCGGCTCGCTCTCGACTGGCCTCAGCACCACCAACAGCACCGTTACGTCGCTGTCGACCTCCACGTCGACCGGTCTCTCGACCGCTAACAGCAGCATCGCTTCGCTGTCCACCTCGACCTCGACCGGCCTCAGCACCACCGACAGCACTGTCGCGTCGCTGTCGACTTCCACGTCGACCGGTCTCTCGACCGCCAACAGCAACATCGCTTCGCTGTCCACGTCGACCTCGACCGGCATCGGCTCGCTCTCGACTGGCCTCAGCACCACCAACAGCACCGTTACGTCGCTCTCGACCTCCACGTCGACCGGCCTCTCGACCGCCAACAGCAACATCGCTTCGCTGTCCACCTCGACCTCGACCGGCATCGGCTCGCTCTCGACTGGCCTCAGCACCACCGACAGCACCGTCTCGTCACTCTCGACCTCCACCTCGACCGGCCTCTCGACCGCCAACAGCTCGATCGCTTCGCTGTCCACGTCGACCTCGACCGGCATCGGTTCGCTCTCGACCGGTCTCAGCACCACCAACAGCACCGTTACGTCGCTCTCGACTTCAACCTCGACTGGCCTGTCGTCGGCCAACAGCAGCATCGCTTCGCTGTCCACGTCGACCTCGACCGGCATCGGTTCGCTCTCGACCGGTCTCAGCACCACCAACAGCACCGTTACGTCGCTCTCGACTTCCACGTCGACCGGCCTCTCGACGGCTAACAGCAGCATCGCTTCGCTGTCTACCTCGACTTCGACCGGCATCGGCTCGCTTTCGACTGGTCTCAGTACCACCAACAGCACCGTTACGTCGCTCTCGACCTCCACCTCGACCGGCCTCTCGACGGCCAACAGCAGCATCGCCTCGCTGTCCACCTCGACTTCGACCGGCATCGGCTCGCTCTCGACCGGTCTCAGCACCACCAGCAGCAATGTCGCTTCGCTCTCGACCTCCACGTCGACCGGTCTCTCGACCGCTAACAGCAGCATCGCTTCGCTGTCCACCTCGACTTCGACCGGCATCGGTTCGCTCTCGACTGGTCTGAGCACCACCAACAGCACCGTCTCGTCGCTCTCGACTTCAACCTCGACCGGCCTCTCGACCGCTAACAGCAACATCGCTTCGCTGTCCACCTCGACTTCGACCGGCATCGGCTCGCTTTCGACTGGTCTCAGTACCACCAACAGCACCGTTACGTCGCTCTCGACTTCAACCTCGACCGGCCTCTCGACGGCCAACAGCAGCATCGCCTCGCTGTCCACCTCGACCTCGACCGGCATCGGTTCGCTCTC
>NZ_JBXAPG010000117.1:0-2057 GCF_058803765.1 Burkholderia sp. GW821-FHT14F03 | reverse complement strand
AGGTTGGGGTCGTACGGCACCGGGTCGAAGCGCTTCGTGTACAGGTTGATCGCCGGGGTCGCGAACAGGCGGAACTGGCTCGCCTCGACTTCGCCGACGAGGCCCGTCGGCACGTGCCGCAGCGCGAAGAACAGTTCGAAGGCGCGCGCGGACGGATCGACCGCCGCGACGCGTGCGAGCACGTCGAGATAGACGCCCAGGAGGCGGGTCGGCTGCGCGAAATACTCGCGCATCAACCGCAGGCCGGGCAGCCCGCCGAAATCAGGCGGCAGCAGCGCCTCGGCATCGTCGACGCCGGACAGGCGGATGCCCGCCGCGGGCAGCGTCAGCACCTCGTCGCCGCGCCGGGTCGGCACCACCGCGTACCAGCCGCTGCTCGACGCCAGCAGCGCCTGATGCAGCGCATAGGCGCGCGGCAAGTCGCCGGCAAGGCTCAGGTGCAGCGGCGCGAAGCCGCCGTCGCCGCGCCCCAGTTCGCCAACCGTCGTCAGCCCTTCCAGCTCGAAGCGAAAACGCAGCACCGCCTGCGAAGACGCCAGTTGCTGGGCGAGTTGGGACGGCAATCCGTTCAGGCTCCGGCTGCACTCGACTTGCGCGATGCGCAACGGCAGCAAGGTCACGTCGCGCGCGGTGGAAAACGTGACGGGCAGCTTGCGCCCGGGCAGACGGGCCGAGATCAGCGAACCGCGCGGCAGCGTGCTGCCCCGGAACGCTTCCGGTGACTCCAGGTCCGGGTGAAACGCAAAACTCGAAATGGCAGGCGTGGCCGCCATGAACAACGGGCAGACCCGCCCGAGCGCTTGCTGCGCGAACTCCGCACATTCGCGATCGAGGCGCGTCTGCACCCTTGCCGACAGATAGGCCACACCTTCAAGCAACCGCTCGACGAACGGATCGGTCACTGCATCCGGATGCAGGCCGAGCGCCGATGCGACCTGCGGGTGCTCCTTCGAAAAGCGGGCCCCCGCGTCGCGCAGCTGACGCAATTCGTCGTTGTAATGGTCCAGGAAATTCATGATCGTTCGCCGTTCGTCATTCGCCGACCAGACTGAAATAACCACTGAGATAGTCGAGCGCGAGGCTCACCCTGATTTCCGCCCCGTCGTCACGGGACAGCGTCAAGATGTCGAAATACATCGTCTGCGGCGCGTGCCGGGCGCCGCCGGCTCTCGGCTGCACCACGGTCCGCCCGCTGTCCACGCGCGGCTCGAAGCGGCGTATCACCTCGCAGATGTGCGAAGCCGTACGCACCGGATCGATCCGGGTGGCGCCGCCCAACTGCAGCGGCGGGCAACCGTAGTTCAGCACCGAATAGGCGGCCGGACTGCTGTCCGACACGCCGATCCGCGCGCCGCGCGATGCACAGTTCATCAACTCGACCAGGTGATGCCCGACGATGTCCTGGAGCGAGTCGCGACGAAACCGTCTCGACAGCTTGTTGTAGAGTGGATGCGCGCTCACATGCGTATTCCTGCGTGTCGCGCCCTAGGTCGCCACACGTCCATGGTTTGCTCGAAAAGAAAACGCGCGGCCGATCAGATCGCCGAGTTCAGCTTGAGGTCGTAGCCGGCCTTGATCACCGCGCCCATCGTGCCGTCGTTGCCCTGCTCGCGGTACTCGAACTCGATCTTGGCGAAGTTGATCTTGATCTCGTCCGTCGGCAGCACGTTGTCGACCTCGCCGCTGCCATGGCCCAGTTGCGAGAACGGCATGTTGCCGAGCGTGCGGAACGACGACACCAGCCCGCTTTCGAACGAAATCGTCAGAAACTCCTGCTGGCCCTTGCCCGACTTGCGGCAGATCAGCTTGGCGCTGGGGATGTGGTCGCCGGTCGCGCACATCAGGAACAGTTTCGGCGAGGCCTTGTTCGACACCATCCGGAACTCGAAATCCTTCATCTCGACCTTCCCCGCACCGCCGCCGCTGCCGAAGCCCCAGCGACCCGAGTTTTCTTCCGCCCACTGCCAGCTCTGGATCTGGATAAGGTTGGGATATTGCTTATCGATCGACTCGCCATCAACGCCGTCGATCTTCAGAAAATAGTCGACCAATGCTTT
>NZ_JBXAPG010000116.1:0-2816 GCF_058803765.1 Burkholderia sp. GW821-FHT14F03 | reverse complement strand
TCCGGCACGAACCGTTCCGCCGTCAGCCCCGCCTTCCCCAGATATCCTCGCGCCACGCCCCGGCCGCCCAGGTACAGTTCGCCCACCACCCCCTTCGACACAGGCTCCAGCCGCTCGTCCAGCACATGTGCCACCGTGCCCGGCAGCGGCCGGCCGATCGGAATCGTTCCTTCATCCACCGACGACGCCTCGACTTCGGTACTCGTCGCGACGACCGTCGCCTCGGTTGGCCCATACTGGTTGAAAAGCCTGAAAGGCATTCCCGCTCGCGGCCGCTGACGCAATGCCTCCCCTCCCGTCAACAGGTAGCGCAACGACGCGGTCGCATCCCACGGTTCGGACAACAGTTGTTCGCACAGGACCGTCGGCGCAAAGCAAAGGGTGATGCGGTGGTCCGTCAGCCAGCTTCGCCAGGCAGGCACGTCGAGCCGCAACGCGTCGTCGACCGGATAGACCGTACCGCCCGCGCACAGCGTGGGCCAAAGCTCCCAAACCGCCGCATCGAAGCCAAGACCCGCAACATGCGACGATCGGGTGGCAGCGCCAAGCGCAAAGCGATCGATATGCCACTCGACCAGCTCGCTCAGCCCCTCCTGGGTGATCTGCACCCCCTTCGGCGCACCGCTGGAACCGGACGTGAAAATGACATAAGCGAGCGACGCGTCATCGAGGTCAGGCTGAGCAAGCCGCGGCAAACGCGGCGCACGCACGCTCTCGACCGGAACTACCGTCGTTCCTTGCCAGAAGTCGAGCCACGGCTCGTCCGTGACGATGCACGCACAGCATGCGTCGTCTGCCATCGCCTTCAGGCGCGCGGGCGGCAATTCGGGATCCAGCGTCAAATAGGCCGCCCCGGCATACCAGACGCCGAGCGAGGCCGCGAACAGGTCGCCGCCGCGCGGCAGCATCACACCTACGACGGATTCGGGCCGGACGCCCTGCGCGCGCAATCGGACGGCGAGCTGCGCCGCGCCGTCGACGAGATCCGCGTAGCTCCAGGTCCGACGATGGTCGATCACGGCGGGCGCTCCGCCGTTGCGATCCGCCTGCGCGACGACCTGTGCGAGCACGCTGCGGGGGAGAGACTGCCGGCTGCGCACGGCGCGCGCGGCTTCGACGCACGCCGCGCGCGCGGCGCTGTCGAGCTGTCCGACGCGCGGACGCTGTCGCGGCGCATCCGCGATCTGATCGATCGCCTGTCGATACAACGCAAGCGCCATTTCCAGGCGAGGCAGACTCCATCCCGGAATCGCGCAGCTCAGCGTCAGCCTCAGGCCGCCATCGATCGGATCGGTGGAAAATCCCGCAACGAGCCCGAAGTTGGTCTGTTCGAACACGTCGACCGCCCGCGGCATCAACGCACTCCGGGCGCGCACCGCGTCGTAGACGTGGAAATGGGTGAAGTTGAAAATCGTGTCGAACGGCATCGGCTGCCCGCCTTGCGCCCATGCCTGAAGCACCGGATAGCGGCGATAGGCCATCGCGTCGCGCTCCTGCGCGAACAGCGCCTCGGCCGTCTCGATCCAGTCCCCGGTCACGGTCGACGCCTCGTAGGGCAGCACGTTCAGGAACAGACCCAGCGCCCGCTCGGCCCGCTCGACTTCCGGACGACCATGATGAACCGCAGCCGTCGAAACGCTTCGCTGTCCGGTGATCGCCTTCAGCACTTCGCCATGCGCGGCCAGCAGCATGACGCGCAGCGGCAATCCGGCGCTCGAAGCGCGCTTGCGTAACCGATCGACGAGCAACGGCTCGAAATGAATCGTCGCCCGCTGCAGCGCCCCGTTCGCGACCTGGCGCGCGGACAGCCTGGCCGTCGGCATCGCATCCATGCGCGCTTTCCACCATTCGGCCGCCGCGTCGGAGCGAAGCATCGCGCGCTCGAGCAACACATAGCGATGCATCACGCCGACACCGTTTGCCGCCGTCGCCGGCGATGGCGTCCTGTCATGGTAGGCGGTGATCAGTTCCGACAAGAAGCTGGCCACGCTCCAGCCGTCCAGGATGGCGTGATGGAAGCACAGCACCAGTGCGAACGCATCGCCTTCGCGCACCTGCACGCGCATGCGCCACAAAGGCGCTGCTTCCACGTCGAACGGAATCCGCTTGTCGTCTTCGATCAGCGCATTCAGCCACGCGGCATCGTCGGCGGCATCGGTCGCGTCCTCGACGACGAGCGGCAGCGGGGCCGTACGCAGCACCCATTGCAAGGGTTCGGGGTGTGCGTGCAAGCGGAACACGGTTCGCAATGCCGGATGCGAAAGCACGCATGTCTCCAGAGCGCGCTCGAAGTCGACGCGATTGAACACGCCGGGAAAACAGAGTGCAAATACGTCGCGATAAGCTGCGGCCTCACGCTCGCGCTCCGCGTGAAACACCATGCCTTGCTGCAGCTTCGTGAGCGGATAAACCGCCTCCACATCCGCGGGCCCATCCTGGAGAGCGGCCTCGGGAAGGTCGGCTTCATCCGGTTCATTATCGACCGGCGTCTCCAGATGATGCGCGAGCCGGCGTACGCTGGGGTGCCGGTAAAGTTGTTCGACGCTGAAGGCGCAACCGTGAGCGCGCGCCGCGCGCTGCACGCCGAGCACGCGGATCGAATCACCGCCAAGGTCGAAAAAATTGTCGTCGAGGCCAACCTCGGAATGCCCGAGCAGTTTCGCCCAGACCGCGCATAGCAGTTCCTGCGTCGCGGTCAGTGGCGCCCCGTCGGCGCTGCGCTCCCCGTCGCCCGCACCAGAAGGCGCGGGCAGCGCGCGCCGGTCGAGCTTGCCGTGCGCGGTCAGCGGCATCGCCTCCAGCCGGACCCACTGCTG
>NZ_JBXAPG010000115.1:0-2851 GCF_058803765.1 Burkholderia sp. GW821-FHT14F03 | reverse complement strand
GCGGTGCTGTCGCATGGCACCTCGATCGACCGCTCCATCCTCTGCGACTGCCTGTTCAACGCGTCGAGCTTCCAGGACCTGCGGGCGTCGTCGGTGCAGGTCGACCACTGCTCGTTCATGCAGCTCAACGCGCAGCACCTGAAGGCGGAGCGCTCGAGCTGGACCTGCACGCAGCTCGACGGTGCGAACGTCACGCATGCCCACCTGAGCGGCGCGTCGTTCGACCGCTGCTCGCTCAAGGAGGCGATGCTGTACGGCGCGGACATGCGCGAGACCCGGATGCGCGACTGCAACCTGATCCGCGCCCGCACGTCGTGGGCCCACCTGCCCGAATCCGGCGCATGGCGCGGCAACCTGAACACCGGCGTGCTCGCGGTGCCGAGGAGGGACGAATGAACGCACCCCGCGAGCCGGTGTCCGCGCCGGCCTTGCCCCAGGTGATCGAGGGACGGCGCTACACCACGTCGCATCACGGGCTCGAACTGACCGACACGATCTACCGCGACTGCCATTTCGAGCGGGTGAGCTGGTCGGAATGCCGGCTCTCCAACCTGCGCTTCGTCAATTGTCGTTTCGAGGCGAACCGCTTCGTGCGCAGCGCGCTGACGCGTCTCGTCTTCGAGGATTGCAGCATCGCCGAAACCACATGGAGCGATTGCGTGCTGCGCGGCATGTCGCTCGCCGGCAGCGGGATACGCGATGCGGCCTGGTCGAAGAGCTTGTTGAAGGACGTGATCTTCGCGAGGGCGAACGGTGCGTCGCTGCGTTTCGACGCGGTGCGCGCGGCGCATACGTCGTTCATCGCGGGCGAGCTGACGGGCGTCGAGCTGGACGGCGGCCACTGGTCCGATGCGTCCTGGATCAGCCTGCAACTGAGCGGGCTGCAAGTGCGGGCGAGCCGGCTCGACAACTTCATCGTCGGGCAGTCCAACTGCGCCGAGTGTTCGATCGACGCTTGCACGGGCATCAACGTGCGCTGGATCGATTCGCAGATCGATCGGATGAACGTGCGCGGATCGGAACTGAACCAGGCCGCGTGGTCGCACAGCGTCTGGTCGGGCGGCGGGATCGCGTCGAGCCGGCTGCCGCTCGCGTGCTTCGATCACGCGAAGCTGAGCGGCCTGTCCATGCGCGACACGGAATTGCCGCAGGCGATCTTCGATCACGCGCAGGTGCGGGACAGCGACCTGCGCGGCCTGCGCGCGCCGCGCATCGCGCTGCGTCACGCGCAGCTCGCGCGCGTGCAGTTGGCCGCCGCGCAACTGGCGGGACTCGATGCGCGCGGCGCGACGCTGGAGGAGGTCGGCCTGAACGGCGCGGATTGCCGGGCGGGGATGCTGGTCGGCCAATCCAGGCAGGCCTGGCGCGCGGCGGATACGCAGCAGGCGACGTTCGACGATGCAGTGTTGGAAGAAGACTGCCAATGGCGGCAACGCGCCCAGCCGGGCGCCAGAGGAGTGTGACGATGATCGAGACTCGAATGGTTCGTGAGCGGCAGGTCGAATCCAGCGAAGACGAGATGCCGGAACCGATGCGCACCTTGCTGAAGCGAAGCGCCGCGCCGTTCTCGCCGGGCGCGGCGGGACGCATGTCGATCGGCCGCGTGGCCGGCGCGGAGTCCGACGGACTGTGGCGCATCGTCGTGGAGCCGGGTTGCGCGCTGTATGCCCGCGCCGCGGTCAGTTGTGTCATTCGGCCGCAGGCGGACGATCTGGTCCAGTTCTATCAGGCGGCGGGCGGATGCTGGGTGCTCGCCATTCTCGAACGGCGCGGCGATGCGGCCGACGTCGTGCTCGATTTCGGCGCGGCCGAGGTCCTGCTGCAAGCGCAGGACGTGCGCGTGCAGGCGCGCGACCGGCTCGGGCTCGAAGCCGCGCAGCTGTCGAGCCGCGCGGAAGTGATCACCGAGGCCGCGGCGGAGCGCCACGCGCACGTCAGCGGCACCGACGCCACGCATGCCGGCAACACGTTCGTCCATACCGAGGGCCACCTGGGCATGCACGCGCAAAGCGCGGTCGTGACGGCGGAAGCCCTGCTCAAGATGGACGCCGGCCAGATTCACGTGGGTTGATGCGATTTACGCTTGGAGATTCTCATGTTTGCCAATTGCTCTGCCGGCGGAATGGCGCTGTCCGGCTCGGACGTCTGCAAGACGCCGCCGCTCGCGATTCCCGTGTCGTATTCGAACATCGCGAACAAGCCGGAGGCGGTCCCGAACGTCACCAACATCATTTACGCGGGCGGTCCCGTCCACAACATGAACACGATCATTCCCGTCACGCACAGCGACGAGCCGGGATCGATGGGCGGGGTGGCGTCCGGCACCGTGTCGGCGCAGTCGCGCCACGTGACGGGGTCCGGCAAGGTACTGATCCAGGGCTCGCCCCAGACCCGGCTGACCGATACCAACCTGCCCAACAACCAGAACACGTCTGGGCAGACCAGCGCGCCGTCCCAGACGATCACGATGACGCTCAGCTGATGCAACCTGTTCGTGCACACAACGGCGAGCCGGGCTCGATGGGCGGGGTTGTGTCGGGCATCGTGTCGACGCAGCCGCGCCACGTGATAGGGGCCGCCAAGGTGATGATTCATGATGGCGCGCCTCAGACGCGCATGACCGACACGAATCTACCCGCGGCCATGAAGACCATCGCGCCGTCCCAGATCATCACGATATCGCTTAGCTGATGAAGTCCGTTCGTATCCTGATTGCAGGATTGGCGCTGGGTTTGCTGTCGGGCTGCTCGCTGTTCGGTTCGAAACCGGTCGACCCGCGCCAGCTGCACGTGACGCTGGTCGGCGGCAGCCGGCTGAACGTCGGCGCGAGCGGCGAGCCGCGGCCGATCCA
>NZ_JBXAPG010000114.1:0-3129 GCF_058803765.1 Burkholderia sp. GW821-FHT14F03 | reverse complement strand
CATCGAGACAGACTTGTTATAGGATCAAGCCTTACGGGCAATTAGTATCAGTTAGCTGAACGCATTACTGCGCTTACACACCTGACCTATCAACGTCCTGGTCTCGAACGACCCTTCAAGGAGGTCAAGCCTCCAGGGATATCTCATCTCAAGGCGAGTTTCCCGCTTAGATGCTTTCAGCGGTTATCTCTTCCGAACATAGCTACCCGGCGATGCCACTGGCGTGACAACCGGTACACCAGAGGTTCGTCCACTCCGGTCCTCTCGTACTAGGAGCAGCCCCCTTCAAATATCCAACGCCCACGGCAGATAGGGACCAAACTGTCTCACGACGTTTTAAACCCAGCTCACGTACCTCTTTAAATGGCGAACAGCCATACCCTTGGGACCGGCTACAGCCCCAGGATGAGATGAGCCGACATCGAGGTGCCAAACACCGCCGTCGATATGAACTCTTGGGCGGTATCAGCCTGTTATCCCCAGAGTACCTTTTATCCGTTGAGCGATGGCCCTTCCATACAGAACCACCGGATCACTATGACCTGCTTTCGCACCTGCTCGACTTGTCGGTCTCGCAGTTAAGCACGCTTATGCCATTGCACTATCAGCACGATTTCCGACCGTACCTAGCGTACCTTCGTACTCCTCCGTTACGCTTTGGGAGGAGACCGCCCCAGTCAAACTGCCTACCATGCACTGTCCCCGATCCGGATCACGGACCAAGGTTAGAACCTCAAACAAACCAGGGTGGTATTTCAAGGACGGCTCCACCGAAACTAGCGTTCCGGTTTCATAGCCTCCCACCTATCCTACACAGATCGGTTCAAAGTCCAATGCAAAGCTACAGTAAAGGTTCATGGGGTCTTTCCGTCTAGCCGCGGGTAGATTGCATCATCACAAACACTTCAACTTCGCTGAGTCTCGGGAGGAGACAGTGTGGCCATCGTTACGCCATTCGTGCAGGTCGGAACTTACCCGACAAGGAATTTCGCTACCTTAGGACCGTTATAGTTACGGCCGCCGTTTACCGGGACTTCAATCAAGAGCTTGCACCCCATCATTTAATCTTCCGGCACCGGGCAGGCGTCACACCCTATACGTCCACTTTCGTGTTTGCAGAGTGCTGTGTTTTTATTAAACAGTCGCAGCCACCAGTTTATTGCAACCCCTTCACCCTCTGCCCGCAGGGGCATCAAGCTACAAGGGCGTACCTTATCCCGAAGTTACGGTACCAATTTGCCGAGTTCCTTCTCCCGAGTTCTCTCAAGCGCCTTAGAATACTCATCTCGCCCACCTGTGTCGGTTTGCGGTACGGTCATTGTTAAACTGAAGCTTAGAGGCTTTTCTTGGAACCACTTCCAATTGCTTCGCTTCCTAAGAAGCTCGCGCCACACCCTTGAATTCCGCACCCGGATTTGCCTAAGTGCCTTCTCCAATGCAGCGACCGGGACTTCCAACACCCGGACAACCTTCCGCGATCCGTCCCCCCATCGCATTTAACAATGGTGCAGGAATATTGACCTGCTTCCCATCAGCTACGCATTTCTGCCTCGCCTTAGGGGCCGACTCACCCTACGCCGATGAACGTTGCGTAGGAAACCTTGGGCTTACGGCGAGGGGGCCTTTCACCCCCTTTATCGCTACTCATGTCAGCATTCGCACTTCCGATACCTCCAGCACGCTTTTCAACGCACCTTCGCAGGCTTACGGAACGCTCTCCTACCATGCACACTAGTGTGCATCCGCAGCTTCGGTATATAGCTTAGCCCCGTTACATCTTCCGCGCAGGACGACTCGATCAGTGAGCTATTACGCTTTCTTTAAAGGGTGGCTGCTTCTAAGCCAACCTCCTGACTGTTTTAGCCTTCCCACTTCGTTTCCCACTTAGCTATATTTGGGGACCTTAGCTGGCGGTCTGGGTTGTTTCCCTCTTGACACCGGACGTTAGCACCCGATGTCTGTCTCCCGTGATTGCACTCTTCGGTATTCGGAGTTTGCTATGGCGGGGTAATCTGCAATAGACCCCCCAACCATGACAGTGCTCTACCCCCGAAGGTGAGACACGAGGCACTACCTAAATAGTTTTCGGAGAGAACCAGCTATTTCCAAGTTTGTTTAGCCTTTCACCCCTATCCACAGCTCATCCCCTAACTTTTCAACGTTAGTGGGTTCGGACCTCCAGTACGTGTTACCGCACCTTCATCCTGGCCATGGATAGATCACTTGGTTTCGGGTCTACGCCCAGCAACTGAACGCCCTATTCGGACTCGCTTTCGCTACGCCTGCCCTATACGGTTAAGCTTGCTACTGAACGTAAGTCGCTGACCCATTATACAAAAGGTACGCCGTCACCCGTTTCCAGGCTCCGACTGTTTGTATGCATGCGGTTTCAGGATCTATTTCACTCCCCTCCCGGGGTTCTTTTCGCCTTTCCCTCACGGTACTGGTTCACTATCGGTCGATCACGAGTATTTAGCCTTGGAGGATGGTCCCCCCATCTTCAGACAGGATTTCACGTGTCCCGCCCTACTTTTCGTACACTTAGTTCTTTCTCGCTGTTTTCGTCTACAGGGCTATCACCTGCTATGGCCGCACTTTCCAGAGCGTTCGACTAACAACAAAAATAAAGAGTACAGGCTGATCCCATTTCGCTCGCCACTACTTTGGGAATCTCGGTTGATTTCTTTTCCTGCGGTTACTTAGATGTTTCAGTTCACCGCGTTCGCTTCACATAGCCTATGTATTCAGCTATGGATACTCCAGAAGGAGTGGGTTTCCCCATTCGGACATCTACGGATCAATGCTTGTTTGCCAGCTCCCCGTAGCTTTTCGCAGGCTACCGCGTCCTTCATCGCCTGTGATCGCCAAGGCATCCACCACATGCACTTATTCGCTTGACCCTATAACGAGTCTGTCTCGTCTTTCGACTGACAGTCGTTACAGGTTGAGTTCTCGCGTTGTGCCGTATTCCAATTGAGCCGAACATGAAGTTCGAATCATCTTGAGATACATCGATACAATCACAACCCGGATAGTTTTCACGTCCATCTCAAGACGCTTCCGCTATCCAAATTACTTACTTCTTCCAGATTGTTAAAGAACGACAGCCGATATGGTATTACTCATATC
>NZ_JBXAPG010000113.1:0-3150 GCF_058803765.1 Burkholderia sp. GW821-FHT14F03 | reverse complement strand
GCGCTGCGCTGCGCGAGCGAGCGCACCTCGCCCGCCACCACCGCGAAGCCGCGACCCTGCTCGCCCGCGCGCGCCGCCTCAACGGCCGCGTTCAGCGCGAGGATGTTGGTCTGGAACGCGATGCCTTCGATCGTGCCGATGATGTCGACCACCTTGCCGGAACTGATCGCGATGTCCTGCATCGTCACCACCACCTGGCCGACCACTTCGCCGCCCTGGGTCGCGATGTCCGAGGCATTGACCGCGAGCTGGCTCGCCTGGCGCGCATTCTCGGCGTTCTGGCGCACGGTGCCGGTCAGCTGCTCCATGCTCGACGCGGTTTCCTGCAGCGACGCTGCCTGCTGCTCGGTGCGCTGCGACAGATCGGTATTGCCGCTCGCGATCTCGTGCGCGCCGACGTCGATCGATTCCGCGCCGCGATGCACGGCCCGCACCATCACGGAAACCGCGTCCTGCATCCGCTTGATGCCGGCGAACAGCCTGCCGATCTCGTTCCTGCCGCGGATCGTCACCGGCTGCGACAGGTCGCCGGAGCCGATCCGCTCGAACAGCGCGATCGCGTCGTTGAGCGGCTGCACGATCAGCCCGCGCAGCGCGAAGCGGATCGCGATCACGACGACGAAGGCGAGCGCGATGCCCGCGCTGATCAGCGCGACGAGCAGCGAGATGCGCGCCTGGGTCGCGTCCTGGCGCGCCTCGGCGCGCTGCTGGTACGCGCCGACCACGGCCGCGGCCGACTGGTCGTAGGCGACGAACATCGGGCTGATCTTGGTATCGGCGATCGCGTGGTAGCCGGCCATGTCGCCGGACTTGGCGGCCGCGAACTCGGGCTCGACGCCTTCCTTGGTCAGCGTCGTATAGCGCGCGTTGAGCTCGTCGGTCAGCGCGCCGTCGATGTCATCCTTCGACGCGCCCTGAAACGCCTGCCAGTTCTGCTGCGACCTGCCGTACAGCTCCTGCGCGCGCGCGAGCACCTTCTGCGCCTCGTCGGCGTTGCCCGCTTCGGTCAGCGTCTTGAAGCGGTCGAGCGCGACGCGCGAGCGCAGCAGGTACGACGACGTGTCGTCGAGCGCGTGGATCGCCGGCAGGTCGCCGTGCGCGATCGCGTCGAGCGACCGGCTCGCGTGGTGCAGCCCGTACAGGCTCAGCCCGCCTACCGCCGCGGCCAAGAGGACCAGCATGAATCCGACCGCCGTCAATGTCGTGCGGATCGACCAGTTGTGCAACATCGTGAGCCTCCCGTATTTCCGTGCTGCTCCGTCAAGCGCCGAGCGCCTCGATCAGCGCCATTTCGCGGCTCGTCATCAGCTTCTCGATGTCCATCAGGATCAACATGCGGCCATCGACCGTGCCGAGGCCCGTGAGGAACTCGGTCGTCAGCGTCGCGCCGAACTCCGGCGCCGGCATGATCTGTTCGGTCGACAGCGTGAGCACGTCCGACACGCCGTCCACCACCATCCCGACCACGCGATGCGCGACGTTCAGGATGATCACGACAGTCTGGTGGTCGTACTCGACGCGGCCGAGGTTGAACTTGATCCGCATGTCGACGATCGGCACGATGATGCCGCGCAGGTTGATCACACCCTTGATGAAATCGGGCGCGTTCGCGATCCGCGTGACGCTGTCGTAGCCGCGGATCTCCTGCACCTTCAGGATGTCGATGCCGTATTCCTCGTCGCCGAGCGTGAAGACGAGGAACTCCTGGCCGGTCGCGTCGCCCTGGGCGGCGTCGCGGCGGGTGACCGCCGCATTCGCGGCAGCCGAGTGGTTCGTTTGGACTTCGGACACGTTGGCCCCCTGGTCGGTTGAATGCGAGAGTTAGGAAACGGCCAGCGCGCCGCCGGCGTGCGCGCCGTGCGTCGAGCGGGTTTCGCGATTGAGCGCGGCGACGTCGACGATCAGCGCGACGCTGCCGTCGCCGAGGATGGTCGCCGCGGAAATGCCATGCACCTTGCGGTAGTTCGTTTCGAGGTTCTTCACGACCACCTGCTGCTGGCCCACCAGCTCGTCGATCAGCATCGCGAAGCGGCGGCCCTCGGTCTGCATGATCGTGACGATGCCCTGGGTCGGGTCGGTGCGCGCCTCCTCGACCGAGAACACTTCGTGCAGCGCGACGAGCGGCAGGTATTCGCCGCGCACCCGCACCACGCGCTCGCCGTTGCCGACCGTGTAGATGTCGTCGGCGGCCGGTTGCAGCGACTCCATCACGAAGTTGAGCGGCAGGATGAAGATCTCGCCGCCGACCTTCACCGACATCCCGTCGAGGATCGCGAGCGTGAGCGGCAGCACGATCCGCGTCGTGGTGCCCTTGCCCTCGTACGAGGCGATCTCGACGTGGCCGCCCATCGACTGGATGTTCCGCTTCACCACGTCCATCCCGACGCCGCGGCCCGACACGTCGGTCACCACCTCGGCGGTCGAGAAGCCCGGTGCGAAGATCAGGTTCCAGACTTCCTCGTCGCTGATGTTGTCGGGGATCTGCATCCCCTGCTTGGCGGCCTTCGCGAGGATCCGGTCGCGGTTCAGGCCCGCGCCGTCGTCGCTGACCTCGATCACGATGTTGCCGCCGTGATGCGCGGCCGACAGCACCAGCTGGCCGACCGCGTCCTTGCCCGCGGCGCGGCGCTTGTCGACGGTCTCGATGCCGTGGTCGAGGCTGTTGCGCACGAGGTGGGTGAGCGGATCGATGATGCGTTCGATCAGGCTCTTGTCCAGCTCGGTGGCCTGGCCGAACGTGACCAGCTCGACTTCCTTGCCGAGCTTGCCCGCCAGGTCGCGCACGAGGCGCGGGAAGCGGCTGAACACGTAGTCCATCGGCATCATGCGGATCGACATCACCGCTTCCTGCAGGTCGCGCGCGTTGCGCTCGAGCTGCGCCATGCCGTTGTAGAGGCGGTCGTGCAGCGCCGGATCGAAGGTGCTGGTGGTCTCGGCGAGCATCGCCTGGGTGATCACCAGTTCGCCGACGAGGTTGATCAGCTGGTCGACCTTCTCGACGCCGACCCGGATCGAGCTGCCTTCCGCATTCGCGGCGGCGGCGGCCGGGCGGTGCTTGCGATCGTCCGCGTGCGGCGCGGCCGGCGCGGCCTTGGCGGCCGCCGGCTGCGCGGCGGGCACGGGTTCCGACGCCGGCGCGGCCGCGACCGG
>NZ_JBXAPG010000112.1:0-3238 GCF_058803765.1 Burkholderia sp. GW821-FHT14F03 | reverse complement strand
CAGGACCTGCCGTTCGAGCGGCTGGTGCAGGAGCTGAAGCCCGAGCGCGATCTCGGCCGCGCGCCCTTGTTCCAGGTCGAATTCATTCTGCAAAACACGCCGAAGGCGGAATTCAGGTTGCCCGGTTTGCGGATCAGCAGCGCAGCCAACGAAAGCCATACCAGCAAGTTCGACCTGACGTTCGAGTTCACCGAACGAGAATCCCGCCTGGACGGCGTGATCCGCTACAGCACGGATTGCTTTGCTCCGT
Source organism: Burkholderia sp. GW821-FHT14F03 (assembly GCF_058803765.1). Classification (NCBI taxonomy): domain Bacteria; kingdom Pseudomonadati; phylum Pseudomonadota; class Betaproteobacteria; order Burkholderiales; family Burkholderiaceae; genus Burkholderia; species Burkholderia sp. GW821-FHT14F03. The sequence continues at coordinate 2,988 of NZ_JBXAPG010000112.1, read as the reverse complement.
CCACCGCGGAACGTCTTGCCAGGGGGTACAGCCATCTTCTGGGTCAACTGTCGGAGAAGCTGAAGCAACCGATCTCTCGCCTGACCGTGTTGTCGCCGGCCGACCGGCAGATCGTGGTGCATGGTTTCAATGCCACGGCCAGGGATGTGGGCGGCACGCGCCTGCTGCATCGTCGCTTCGAAAGCCAGGCCGCATCGACCCCCTCGGCAACCGCGGTACGTTTCGAAGGCGCATCGCTCAGCTACGAGGAACTGAACCAACGAGCCAATCGCCTCGCGGTCCGGCTTCGCGGACTGGGGGCGGGGCCGGACCGGCTGGTCGCGCTTTGCTGCGAGCGTTCGCTCGACATGATGGTCGGGCTGATCGCAATCCTGAAGTCCGGCGCGGCCTATTTGCCGTTGGATCCCCACGGCCCACCCGCGCGCATGCGCTCGACGCTTGTCGAAGCGGCTCCGATGGCCATGCTGACGCTGGCTCGCCATCGCGGCGCGCTCGACGCCATCGATCTGCCGATCATCGAACTGGACGCGGAACCGGATGACGCGGAGATGTCGCCCGCCGACGGGAATGCCCCGTGGCCTTGCCGGCCTGGGAATCTGGCGTATGTCATCTACACGTCCGGTTCCACCGGGCGGCCCAAGGGCGCCATGTTGACGCACGAGGGAATCTGCAACCGGCTGCAATGGATGCAGGACGAATATCGGTTGCAGGCCGACGACGTGGTGCTGCAGAAGACGCCGCTCACCTTCGACGTGTCCGTCTGGGAGTTGTTCTGGCCGCTGCTGACGGGAGCCTGTCTGGAGATCGCGCCGCCGGACAGTCACCGCGATCCTGGCCTGCTCGTCGACCTCGTGCGCCGCGCAGGTGTGACAACCCTGCACTTCGTGCCATCGATGCTGCAGAGCTTTCTGGATCAGCCGCATGCGCCGCAATGCACGTCATTGCGGCGCATCGTCTGCAGCGGCGAAGCACTGAAGGCCGCCACGCGCGACCGCTGTTTCGAACGGCTGACTTGCGCGCTGCACAACCTATACGGGCCCACCGAGGCATCGGTCGACGTCAGTCATTGGCAGTGTCGGCTCGATGAACGTGGGACGGTTCCAATCGGGCGGCCGATTGCCAACACCGAACTCTACATCCTCGACCCGAGCGGCGAGCCGGCCCCGATCGGCGCGAGTGGCGAGCTGTTCATCGGCGGCCTCGGCGTCGGTCGCGGCTATCTGGCACGACCGGATCTGACGGCGGCGAGTTTCGTGCCCGATGCGCTGTCGGGCCGGCTCGGCGCACGACTGTATCGCACGGGCGACCTGGCGCGCTGGCGCGAAGACGGCTCGATCGAATTCCTGGGACGCCGCGACTTTCAGGTCAAGATCCGCGGCTTCCGCATCGAATGCGGCGATATCGAGGCTGCGCTGATGCGTCATCCGGAAGTGACCGACGCCGCCGTCGTCGCTTGCGGCGACGACGCGCGGCGGGCGCTCAATGCCTTTGTCGTGCCGCGCCTGGAGCAGGCGGATGCGGCAGGCGACACGGCACGGACCCGGGCGTGGGAGCAGGTATTCGACCAAACCTATGCCGAGCCGTCGGTCGAGGAACGCGCCTTCAACGTCGTCGGCTGGAACAGCAGCTATACCGGCGACGCGCTGCCCGACATCGAAATGCGCGCGTGGGTCGATGTGACGGTGGATTCGATCAAGGCGTTGCGGCCGCGCAGGATCCTCGAAGTCGGCGTGGGCACGGGGCTGTTGATGTTCCCGCTGTTGGCGTCGTGTGAGCGCTATGAAGGCTGGGACATTTCCGGCACCTCGATCCGCTATCTGCGAGAGACGCTGCCGCAGTTCGGCGAGATGGCGGACAAGGTGCGGCTCGAACAGCGCGGAACGGATGCGATGCCGCAACTGGCCGATGGCAGCTTCGATTGCATCGTACTGAACTCGGTGGTCCAGTACCTGTCGAGCGCCGCTCAGCTTGAGCAGGTCATGGACGCCGCGGTGCGCGCGCTGGCTCCGGGAGGAACGCTGTTCGTCGGCGACGTGCGGCATCTGGGCTTGCTCGACGTCTTCCATGCCTCGGTGGCCTGGCATCAGGCGGCGCCGGATCTTACCGCGGCGGAGATCAGCCGACGCGCCATCGAGGCGGTGACGCACGAGACCGAACTGGCGCTCGATCCTCGGTTTTTCCTCGATTGGTCGCGTTCGGCGCAGCGGGTGAGCGCAGTCGAAATCAGGCCCAAGCTCGGCGGCTATGTGAACGAGCTGTCCCGGTTCCGCTACGACGTCGTCATGCATGTCGAATGCGCAGCGCGCGAGATTGAACCGGAATGGATCGACTGGTCGACGGTGCAGGCGGATGCGAGCGAGGTCTGCGCCATGCTGCGGGAAGATCGGCCGCAGGTGCTGGCATTCCGCTCGATCGCCAACCGTCGCAGCGCCGACGATTGCCGCCTCGCCGGGCTATTGCAGCGGATGCCCACTGCGTCGCGCGACAGGGTGGAAGACGCGCTTGCGAAACTGTCGCGCTCGCTCGATCAGGATCCCGATGCGTGGGCCGCGCTGGCCGACGCCGCGCAATACTGGGTCTACCTTGACGGGCTCGGCGCCGATGGCGCTTTCGACGCGCTGCTGATCCGGCGCGAGGACGGGGAGACTCACCGACCGGTGATTCGCTGGCCAGGTGTTCACCGCGCGATGATCGCCCGTCGCAGCAGCAACACGCCGGCTTTCGGCCATCGTGCCCGCATGCTGGCCGGCGAACTCAAGCATGCGCTCGCGCAGGAATTGCCGGCCTACATGCAGCCCTCGGTCATCGTGGCATTGCCGGCGTTGCCGCTGAACGCGAACGGTAAGGTCGATCGGGGGCGGTTGCAGGATCTGGGCGGGCAGGCATGGAAGGCGGGCGGGGAGGATCGGCAGCCGTTGCGCGGGCGTCATCAGCATGCGGTGGCGCAGATCTGGAGCGAGGTGCTGGGCCGGGCGGAGATCGGCGCGA
>NZ_JBXAPG010000111.1:0-3415 GCF_058803765.1 Burkholderia sp. GW821-FHT14F03 | reverse complement strand
TGGTGGACGCCGATGCGCGCAGGCGCGGCGGCGCTGGGCGCGGTGCTGTTGACCTACGGCATCGTCAGCGCCGTGCTTGATATACAGGGCGGGCCGATCCGCCATGCGCTCGCGGCCTGGATGCCGCCGACCCGCACCATCAATCTCGCGGAAACGCTGCCGCCGCCGCTGCCGCAGCTGCTGTCCGAGGGCTGGCTCACGGCGTACAAGCGTCCGGAAGGCTGGGTGCTGGTGTTCCGCAGCGACGGCGCGTTCGATGTCGGCAAGGCGCAGATGCGCGCCGATTTCAAACACAACATCGAGCGGCTCGGCGCGGCGTTCGCGCCGTGGCCGGGCGACCTGGAGGTGATCGGCCATACCGACCGTCAGCCGATCAGCACGAGTGAGTTTGCGAACAACCAGGCGCTCTCGGAAGCCCGTGCGCGCACCGTCGCCGACGAGCTGCGCCGGACCGCGCTGCCGGGCGGCGCGCAGGCGCCCGGGAACGCCGTGCAGCGGAACATCGCGTTTTCCGGGCGCGGCGACACGCAGCCGATCGATCAGGCGCCGACGCCGGCCGCCTACGAACGGAACCGGCGCGTGGACGTGCTGTGGAAGGTGATTCCGGCGGGCGGCCGGCGCACGGCGGATGCCGACGCGCGCCCCGCGACCCCGGAGGGCGTGGCGATCGCCCCGGACGGCCAATCGCCGTATGCAACGGAGGATAAACAACCATGATACGAACCAGCCTGAGGGTTCTTGTCGCGATCCTGATCGCGGTCCTGATCTGGTGGGTGGGCCCGCTGTTCGCGCTGGGCATCTACCGGCCGTTCGCGCCGCTCTGGGTGCGCGAGGTGCTGGTGGCGGCGGTGCTCGTCTGGGGCCTGTGGCCGGCGCTTGCGCGACTGTGGGTGAGGCTCGCGATGAGCCCGCGCCGGGTGCGCACGCCGCAGCCGGCGGCGCGCGCCGATTTCATCGACGAGCGCCTGCGCGATCTGGATCGCCAGTTGAAGGCGCGCTGGCAGCGCGAGCCGCACGGCCGCTGGGATCGCTTGACTGGCGCGCTGCGCCGCCAGCACCGGACCCTGCTGCCCTGGTATCTGGTGATGGGCGCGGAAGGCAGCGGCAAGACGAACCTGGTCGCGAAGGCGGTGAACGCGGCCGGCTCCGAAGGCGAGCGGGCCCTCGCGGTCGAGCCGCTGAACAGCCGCGGCGACGACTTCAACTTCCGCATCGCGAGCGACGCGGTCTGGTTCGACATCGGCGGGCGCTGGAACCTGCGCGACGGCTTCGACGAGACGGCGCTCGATACCTGGAAGCGGTTGTTGCAGGGGATGCGTCGCCTGCGCGGCGGGGCGGCGGTGAACGGCGTGGTGTTGTGCGTCGACAGCGCGTCGATGGTCGATGCGCCGCTGGAGGCGCGCAAGCGCCTCGCCGATGTCGTGCATCGCCGGCTGGCGGAACTGCATGAGGTGTTCGGAGAGCAGGCGCAGGTCTATGTCGCGCTGAACGGCGTGGACCGGCTCGACGGCGCGGTCTCGATGCTGTCGCTGGTGGACGCGGGCCGCTGGGCCAGCGGGATGGGTTTCTGCCTGCCCGAGCAGGCGCTCGGCGAGACGGCCGCCGAAGCGGGCGCGAGCTGGCAGGGGGCGTTGCAGCACCTGCAGCAGCGGGTCCAGCAGCAGGTGCTGTTCGCCGCGCCGGCGGCGACCGAGGTCGGCGCGAACTACGCGCAGCTGCGTTTCGTCGAGACGCTGAGCCAGCTGCACAAGGCGCTGCTGGTGTGGCTGCAGATCGCGATCGCGCCCGGCGAGGCGCATTCGGCCGCGCGTCTGCGCGGCGTCTGGATGGGCTCGATGGCGGAGCTGGCGGTGGCCCAGCCGGGCGGGGCGGCGCCCGGGCTGCCCGCGCAGACCCGGCCGCTCGGCGAGCTGTGGGCGCCGCTGTTCCGGCAGGTCGCGCTCGAACGCGACGCGGTGCGGCCGAGCGGCGTGCGTTCGTGGCGCGGCCGGGTCGGGCACCTGCTGCGCTGGGTCGCGCTGCCCGTCCTCGCGCTTGGCTTGCTGATGTGGTTCGGCTGGGGCTATGTCGCGGAGAGCAACTATCTCGACGACGTCGGCGCGCAGTTCAGCGAGGCAAAACGCCTGGCGCAGGCCGATATGTCGTACGGCCCGGACGGCGGCGCACCGCTGCTCGACGTGGCGAGCCACATGCGCTATGCGCAGGAACAGGCGGAAGACGCCGGGCGCGGGCTGGCGACGCCGTACTTCGAGCATGGCTTGGTCGCCGCCGCGGCGCGCGACACTTATCACCGGCAGTTGCAGAAGATGCTGATGCCGGAGTTGTACAACGAGGTGCGGCGCGTGCTGGTCGCGCAGTCGGACGGCGCGCCCGGCGACGTCTACCAGACGCTCAAGGTCTACCTGATGCTGTGCCGGCCCGATCGGCGCAACGCGACCGATGTCGAGCGCTGGCTGAGCAGCCGGTGGGACAGCCTGTCCGGCGGGCAGCAATACGGCGACGACGACCGGCGCGCGCTGCTCGCGCACGTGCGCGCGTTGATGGAGCTGCCGAAGCTGCCGGGCACGCCGGAGGACGCGAACCTGGTGCGCGCGGCGCGCGTGCGGGCCGCGCAGATCCCGATCGTGACGCGCGTGCTGCAGCACATCCATGCGCAAGGCTTGCCGGCGTCGGTCAACGACATCTCGCTGTCGCGCGCGGCCGGCTTCGAATCGGCGATGAGCCTGCGCATGCGCAGCGACGTCCCGGCGACCGACGTCGCGGTATCGGGCTGGTTCACGCGGGCGGGCTACACGGACGTGTTCCTGCCGCGCCTCGACAAGGCCGCGCGCGCGATGCTCGAAGAGGAAAGCTGGGTGCTGCGCGACGAGACCTTGCACGGCAACAGCTTCCAGATCGACGGCGTGGTGCAGAAGCTCGCGGATTCCACCCGCGCGCAGTTCCTGCAGGACTACATCGCCGGCTGGCAGAACTTCCTCAACGACGTGACGGTGCGCAGCGTCACGGGCCTCGACGATGCGTCGCAGCTGGCGGCGGCGATGATGGATTCGCAATCGCCGCTCGCGAGCCTGCTGCGCTTCGCGGCGCGCGAGACGACCCTGACCGGCGCGAGCGACGAAGGCAACATCGACAGCTGGATCGATCGCCAGAAATACCGCTTCGAGAAGGGGCGTCGCCAGATCGTCGGCGAACTGAGCGGCCAGCACTACCGCACCGTGCTGCTGCCGGAACATATCGTCGAGGAACACTTCCTGGCAGTCCGGCAACTGGCCGCGCAGCTGAACAACCGCAGCGTGGCGTCGAGCAACCCGCTCTCCCGGTTGTTCGAGCCGCTGTATCGGCAGCTGGGGCTCGTCAATGGCGCGCTGCAGGCGGGCCAGGTGCTGCCCGCGCAGTACGACGCGTTCTCGCGGCT
>NZ_JBXAPG010000110.1:0-3633 GCF_058803765.1 Burkholderia sp. GW821-FHT14F03 | reverse complement strand
TCCGCCCCGGCCTACATCACCTACAACACCGACGGCACGACCACGACCAACAACAACGTCGGCTCGGCGATCGACAATATCAACGCGAAGGGCATCAAGTACTTCCACGCCAATTCGACCGCCCCCGACAGCCAGGCCACCGGCCAGAACAGCGTCGCGATCGGGCCGAACGCAGTCGCCAACGTCGACAACTCAGTCGCGATCGGCAACGGCGCCACCACCTCCGCCGCCGTCCCGGTCTCATCGGCCACCGTCGGCGGCCTGACCTTCGGCAACTTCGCGGGCAGCAACCCGGTCGGCGTGTTCAGCGTCGGTGCGCCAGGCGCGGAACGCCAGGTCACCAACGTCGCCGCCGGCCAGATCAGCCAGACCAGCACCGACGCGGTCAACGGCAGCCAGCTGTTCGCGACCAACAGCAACGTCGCCTCGCTGTCCACCGGCCTCAGCACCACCAACAGCAACGTCGCCTCGCTCTCGACCTCGACCTCGACCGCCGTCAACTCGCTGTCCACCGGTCTCAGCACCACCAACAGCACCGTCTCGTCGCTCTCGACCTCGACTTCGACCGCCGTCAACTCGCTGTCCACCGGCCTGAGCACCACCAACAGCAACGTCTCGTCGCTCTCGACCTCGGCCTCGACCGGCATCAGCTCGCTGTCGACGGGCCTGAGCACCACCAACAGCAACGTCGCCTCGCTCTCGACCGGCGTGAGCAACATCAACAACCAGCTGACCGCGCTGTCGACGACGTTCAACAACAACACGATCCGTTCGAACAACACGACCGGCATCGCGGCCGACATGAACGGCACCGGCAACGACAAGCCGACCGTCACCGCCGGCTCGAACTCGGTCGCGATCGGCGCGAACTCCACCGACGGCGGCCGCTCGAACGTGGTCTCGGTCGGCAGCAGCACTGATCAGCGTCAGGTCATCAACGTCGCGCCCGGCACGCAAGGCACCGACGCCGTCAACGTCAACCAGCTGACCGCGCTGTCGACGTCGATGACGCAGACGCTGTCGAGCCAGCAGACGCAGATCAGCAGCCTCGGTTCGCAACTGCAACAGACGCAGCAGCAACTGCAGCAGACCGACCAGATGGCCAAGCAAGGTATCGCGGCGGTCGGCGCGATGGCTTCGATCCCGCAGCTGGATCGCGACGCGAACTTCGGCATGGGTGTCGGTACGTCGACCTTCATGGGCCAGAAGGCGATGGCCGTCAGCATGCAGGCCCGCATCACCGAAAACCTGAAGGCTTCGGTCAACGGCGGCTTCAGCGGCACCCAGAAGGTGATCGGCGCCGGCATGCTGTATCAATGGAAGTAAGCCGGGAGTATCCGGCCGCGTGGGAACATGCGGTCGGACGCTCACGCCGCCCGTGCGCATCGGCCCGGCGCGCGCGGCGCCCTGATCGACCAGCCGGCTCGCCTCCCGCGGGCCGGCACATCAAACCGATACGGTACGAAGCCGCCGATTCGTGCCGCCCGCGCTTCGGAGAAGAACGATGAAGAAACTTGCCACGCTTGCCCTGCTGCTCGCCGCGCTGTCCGGATGTTCCGGCGCGAGCGGACTCAATTATTCCGTCTCGTCGGTATCGATGCCGGGTCACGACCACGCCTACCGCGTAAGCTGCGGCGGCCTGCTCGGCGGTCCGAAGGCCTGCGAGAAAACCGCCGCGCGCATCTGCGGCGATCGCCAGGTCACGTCGCTCGAAACGACCGGCCCCTATCGATCGAAGGGCGGCGCCCCCGCGCCGGACAGCCTGACCTTCGAATGCGCGGACCCGGCTGCGTCCGTTTCGCCTGATACCAATCCGTAACCCGCATCCCGGGGAAGCGGACTACCCCGCTTCCCCCTCCTCACTTCCTCGCCCATCCGGCATCGAAAGCCGAACCCGCCCGCACTCCCCCGCCTTGCCTACCGAACAACCCGACATACCGGGTCAGCCGCCCGTCCGCGCATCACACGCGCCACCTCGGATAAATCCTACAAATGATTCTCTCGGAATATTCTTTAATTTAAACTTCAAAAATACGATACAAATCTCACAATTGATGAGAGGAAAAATGCATTGATGAAAACCCTTAATTCCTCTCTGTAAACTTTCGATCTTAAGTATTGAACACGTCTGCCAATTAAATTCCGCATTCCTCAGACATCCAAACCCAGCCTGCCGCTACGCCCCGCCTGCACTGGCTCGTCCCAGTCGAACACCCACCTCCAGCCGCACCATACCTTTCCTGGCCGGGCGCAAGCCAAAACCAAGATATTCAAGGAATGTTAACGCGCCATCATTAACAATATTTAAAGATTAATGATTTTAATTTTTCATTTCTTATCAATCTCAAAATCACCTATCCAATAGAATTTGCGCATCTAACTGAATAATCCGCGCGATCACATGGACATCAACAGGCCGCTATCAGTCTGGTGTGTTGCGTAAGCGCTTGGAGAGCACCCCGTCATGAATCGCACATACCGCTCCATCTGGAACGACGCGCTCGGCGCCTGGGTCGCGGCGTCGGAACTGGCATCGGCACGGGGGAAATCCAACCAGTCGTCGATCGCCAAGGCCGTTGCGGCCGTGATCCTGGCAGCCGCCGCGCAAGGCGGCCAAGCCTCGACGATCGCCGTGGGAACCGGCGCCACGCCGAGCGGTACGACGTGCGGCAACCCGGCCAGCGCCATGGGCCCGGATGGCACCACCACCTACACCTATGTCGCCAGCGTCGACGGCAGCAACTATTACTCGACGGTCGGCGGTTGTGCCGCGAACGGTAATGGAGTGTCCGGCGCCACGTTGTATGGCGCGTTCACGACCGTGAGCGGCAACGGCGGTTCAGCGTTCGGCTTCGGCGCAAAAGCGGCCCAGTGGGCCACGAGCGCCGGCCTGCAAGCCAATGCATCCGGGCAAAGCTCGAACGCATACGGCTTCAACGCATCCGCCGCCGGCACCGGCTCGGTCGCGATCGGCAACGCCGCGTCGGCCGTCTATACGAACAGCGTCGCGATCGGCACCGGCAGCGTGACGGGCGCCGCCGCCCCGACCGGCACCGGCTTCCTGACCGGCACCGCCGCGCCCTTGTCCGAAGTCTCGGTCGGCAGCTCGGGCGCACTGCGCCGGATCACCAACGTCGCCGACGGCTCCGCGCCGCAGGACGCCGTCACGGTCGCGCAGCTGAGCACCGGCATGAGCACCACCACGAGCAGGATCTCGAGCCTGTCGACCTCCGCATCGACCGGCCTCAGCTCGCTGTCCACCGGCTTGTCGACCACCAACAGCAATGTCACGTCCCTGTCCACTTCGACCTCGACGGGCATCACGTCGCTGTCCACGGGCCTGTCGACCGCCAACAGCAATATCACGTCGCTGTCGACCTCCACGTCGACCGGGATCACGTCGCTGTCCACAGGTCTGAGCACGACCAACAGCAGCATCACGTCGTTGTCGACCTCGGCATCGACCGGCCTCTCGTCGACCACGAGTTCGATCACCTCGCTGTCCACCTCGACCTCGACGGGCATCGGCTCGCTTTCGACCGGTCTCAGCACCACCAACAGCACCGTCTCGTCGCTCTCGACCTCCACGTCGACCGGCCTCTCGACGGCCAACAGCTCGATCGCTTCGCTGTC
>NZ_JBXAPG010000109.1:0-3646 GCF_058803765.1 Burkholderia sp. GW821-FHT14F03 | reverse complement strand
GGCGCGGCGGACGCTTCGCAAAACTCGAAGTCGGTCGCGATCAGCTCCGCCGGCGCGGCCACGCTCGCGTACTACGCGCAGTATGTCGCCACCGGCGCCGCAACGGCCGGCGCGGCAACGTCGAGCGTGACGTACTCGCTCATTTATCAGTAAATAATTAATTAGCTTTACATAATAATAAGGGATGGGGTGATTCGTATTCACTCCTCCCATTTCACACGCACTGGTTAAGACCATGAAGTTCCGTCAAGCACTACGATTTGCGATCGCCTCCGCGTGTATCGCGTGGTTCAGCCAATTGGCAACGCCCGCCGACGCTTCCGTGGTGATCGGCGGCACGCGCGTGATCTACGGCGCGAGCGAGTCCGAGGTCACGCTCAAACTGTCGAACGCAGGCCAGGCGCCGGCGCTCGTGCAGTCATGGGTCGATACAGGCGACGTGCACAGCGCGCCGTCCACGATCAAGGTTCCATTCACCGTCACACCGCCGATCGCGCGAATCGATCCGTCGAAGTCGCAGACGCTGCGAATCGTCTATACCGGCGAGCCGATGCCGCAGGATCGCGAGTCGGTGTTCTGGCTCAACGTGCTCGAAGTGCCCCCCAAGCCGAGCGCAGCCGACGCGGACATGAACCGGGTGCAGCTCGCATTCCGTTCGCGCATCAAGGTGTTCTATCGACCGGATACGCTCAAGGGCTCGCCCGCGGATGCGCCGGCGCAGCTCACCTGGCGCCTTACGCAGGTCGACGGCAAGCCGGCCATCGAGGCGCATAACCCGACCCCGTTCCACGTGTCGCTGACCGCGATCAGCGTGCAGTTGGGCGACCGCAGCGCGGCTTTCGACGACGGCGGCATGGTCGGGCCGGGCGAGACGCGCGCCTTCCCGCTGAAGGGCGACGTTCCCGACGCGGCGGGCGCTCGCGTGCACTACACGTCACTCAATGACTATGGCGGCGCGGTCAGCGGCGAGACGCCGTTGCGCTCCGGCGCTGCGGCGACGTCGCCGTGATGCACTGCTGACCATCTTCCATTGCGCGAGGCGCGGATAGCGCGCGCTCTCCTTTTCATTGCAAGACCACGCATGCCCGGACGGGCAGGGCGCGGGCTCGCTTATGCTCGGCTGTCTATCGTGATTCAACGTATATCTCGCTTGCCGCGGACCATGTACTGGCGTCCGCGCCAGAGCATGCTGCTCGTGCTGTCCGTGTTCGCGTCGATGGGCGCGATGGCAGCCACCCCGGACGCCACGCAAGTGGCGGAAGTCCAGTTCGACGACATGTTCCTGCAGCATCCTGGCGGTGCGCGGGTGGATGTGAGCCGCTTCGAAAAGGGGAATGCCGCGATGCCGGGTGCGTACCGCGTCGACCTCTTCGTCAACACGAACTGGATCGGTCGTGCCGGCATCACGCTGCGTCCGGTGGGCAACAATCCGAACAACGTCCAGCCCTGCTTCGATCGCGAGCTGTTGCAGCAGGTCGGGGTGGATCTCGCGAAGCTGTCGCCCGAGGCGACGCACATGCTGACGGACAGCAGCCAGGCCTGCCTGATGATCGGCATGCTGGTGCCGGACGCCGTCGCCACCTTCGACAACGGCGAGCAGCGGCTCGACGTCAGTGTCCCGCAGGCCGCGCTGAGCCGCGATGCGCGCGGCTACGTGGACCCGCGCTACTGGGACGAGGGCGTGCCGGCCGCGCTGCTGTCGTACAACGGCAATATCTATCGCGCCGAGAACCAGGGCACGTCGTCGACCCAGGCCTACCTGGGCCTGACCGCCGGCTTCAACGTCGGGCCCTGGCGCTTCCGCCACAACGGCAACTACACCTACGATACGCACGGCGGTTCGCACTACCAGAGCGTGCAGACCAGCCTGCAGCGCTCGATCGCGTCTCTGAAGGCGCAATTGGTGATCGGCGACGCGTTCACCGACGGCACGATGTTCGACAGCGTGGGTTTTCGCGGCGTGCAGCTCTCGAGCGACGAGCGCATGTATCCGGAATCGCAGCGCGGCTATGCGCCGACCATCCACGGCATCGCCAACAGCAACGCGCTCGTGCAGGTGCGCCAGAACGGCAACATCATCTACAGCACCAACGTCGCGACCGGTCCGTTCGTGATCGACGATCTCTATCCGACCGGTTATGGCGGCGACCTCGATGTCGTCGTGACCGAGGCAGACGGCAGCATCCACACCTTCAAGGTGCCGTATGCGTCGGCCGTCAATTCGCTGCGCCCCGGCGTCACGCACTTCAGCGTGACGGGCGGCCAATACCGCAATGCGCTGTTCTCGGGCAAGCCGGCGTTGTTCCAGGCGACGGTGCAGCACGGTTTCACCAACCTGCTCACCGGCTACGGCGGCGTGACGGCCGCGCCCGGCTACGTGGCCGGCCTGGTCGGCGCTGCGCTCAATACCGAGCTGGGCGCGTTCGCGGTCGACATCACGCAGGCCAACACCGATGTACCCGGCACGGGCACGCGTCACGGTCAGAGCGTGAAGGTCTCGTACAGCAAGCTGATCAGTCCGACGAGCACGAATATTGCCGTGGCGGCCTATCGCTATTCGAGCAGCGGCTACCTCGGCCTGCAGGATGCGATGCAGCTGCGCGGTCAGCTGACGGGCGGCGTCAACAATTTGCTGTCGGGCGGCGTGCGTCGCGGCCAGTTCCAGGTCACGCTGAACCAGAGCCTGCCGGAAGGATGGGGTTCGTTCTACCTGTCGGGCTCGACCGTCAACTACTGGAATCGCGCCGGCAACGACACCCAATTCCAGGCCGGCTACAACAATAATTTCCGGCGCATCAACTACGGCGTGTCGGCGTCTCGTCAATTCGACGTGACGCAGAATCGCTGGGACAACCGCTTCATGCTGAACCTGTCGATCCCGCTGAACCTCGGCTCGCACACGGTGTATGCGTCGACCAGCCTGCAGCACGACTCCAACGGTTCGACGCTGGTCCAGCAATCGATGACGGGCTCGCTCGGCGTCGACAACGCGCTCAGCTACGGCGTGAACGTCGGCCACACCAGCGGCGGCGCGCAGACGACCACCAACGTGGGCGGCAACCTGTCCTACCTGTCGCCGTATGCGACCTTCATGGGCAATGCCTCGAAGGGCACCGGATTCACGCAGTACGGCGGCGGCATCTCGGGCGGCATGGTGGCATACGCCGGCGGCGTGGCCTTCACGCCGACGATGGGCGACACGGTGGCGATCATCGAGGCCAAGGACGCGGGCGGGGCGCGCGTGACGTCCGGCAGCGGCCTGCGCATCGATCCGTTCGGCCATGCGCTGGTGTCGTATCTGACGCCGTTCTCGACCAACGAGGTGGAGATCGATCCGAAGGGCGTGCCGATGAGCGTCGAGCTGAAGTCGAGCGCCCAGCACGTGGCGCCGACCGCGGGCGCGGTGGTGCGCCTGAAGTTCGAGACCGAGGGCGGCGGGCGCGCGGTGATCCTGCGCGCGCGCATGGCCGGTGGCGAGCCGGTTCCGTTCGGCGCGGAAGTGAGCGATGCGGCGGGGCAGAACGTCGGCACGGTGGCGCAGGAAGGCCGCGTCGTGCTGCGCGGCGTGAAGACCGATACCGGCACCCTGCAGGTGAAGTGGGGCGATGCGGCCGGCGAGGCGTGCTCGCTGACATACACGCTGCCG
>NZ_JBXAPG010000108.1:0-3744 GCF_058803765.1 Burkholderia sp. GW821-FHT14F03 | reverse complement strand
CGTCGGCCGCAACCACACCCTCCACACCGGCAAGGACCGCACCGAAGAGGTCGGCAATAACCGCCGCGACAAGACCGTGGCCAACCACTGGGTGAGCATCGGCGGGCACCAGGAACACACCGTTGAGGGCTACTCCGAGCTGCAGGCTGGCCAGGCCATTCGCCAGCGTTCGCGCGTCATCGAGTTGCAGGCGGGAGAAATTCTACGTTTGCGCGGCCCTGGAGGCACGATCACCCTGCACGACGGCGGCATCACGCTGGATGGCATCGCCATCATCCTGAAAGGCCCGATGACACAACAAGCTGGCGGGGGCAGCCATGTACTGTCGCTGGATAGCCAACCGATGCCTAGTCTTCCCTTTGACCCAAGCAGTCTTCCGCTTTCCGAGTAGCCGACCTGTCTTGAGGAGCGATTTCGATGATCATCAGTTTCCCTTTCCTTCAAAACGCCAATCTCCAAGAAACGGACGCAATCGATGATGGCACCTTCAATCTGGGCGAGAAAAGCGGTAAGGGTGCCTTTCCTGTCAGTCATCAGTTCGGCTGGCATGGTGGTGTACACCTGGTAGCTCCTGGTGGACCAAATAAACCTGAGCCTGTCCGTGCCATCGCGGATGGTCAGGTGGTGTTTGCACGACACAGCGACCCGATGCCGCTCAACAGCGTCAGCGACGAAATAAAAGCTGCCCACCCTTTGCTGTACTACAAAGGTTGGACCAGCAATGGCGTCATGATTCTCAAGCACGAAACTGAGATCGGTGAAGGTGTGCGAGTGACCTTTTACTCCATCTATCAGCATCTACATATCGTAGCCAATAAGCCAGGTACCGAAACGCCGCTGAAAAAGGGCGACAAGGTCTATCGCAAGGACCCCATCGGCAAGGCAGGAGCCATCTACGGTAATCCCAACCGCGTCCACTTCGAGATCATCGCAGACAAAGGGAACGTGGAAGCCCTGATGGGGCGCAGCGCCGGCAAACTGACAGCCCAGCAAGGTAGGCGGACTAGCGTGTGGGGCGATATACATATTGTTTTGCCTGCCAGCACTCCTTTCTACGCCCAAGATCCCCGCATCGAAACGAAGACCTACGTGGTACGTACTTCCAGTCCGGGCATAGGGGGTATCAACGATACTCTTAACTCGGTCGCCCAGCGCTTCCACACCACGCCAGCTCGCATTCGTCAACTCAACGGCACGCCCGCTAAGGCGGCCAACTGGTGGTCAACGGTGACGGCGGGAAGTACAGTCAGCCAGCGCATCATACGCGTGCCAGCACAGTTCGGCGCCGCTGCCACTATGCCCCCCTCGGATCTCACCATCGAAGATTGGCGCCTCTGGCAAGCCACTATCGCTGGACGAACACCGGCCGAACTTATCGTCACCTTGAGCGAAGAGCGTGGAACGATCACCCTGACTACCCGCGACCGCCATGGAACCGTGATTGGCCGGTGTACGGAAGCAGATGGCAGCTACAACCTGTACAAGGCTGCAATCGAAACCTACCCAGGTTGCCCAAGCGCCGGGTATGAAATGCTGCGCTTTGGGCGCGTCCTCGGTCCCGACGAGCCCGCCGCAACTGATATGCAAGGCGGCCGTCTGCCACACCTCCGCAAAATCGTTACCCAGGGAGGCGCGGAGGCGTTCGTCGATCTCAACATAGCTGGTGTCAAGGTGTATAGCGACGCCGACTTTCCCCATTGGTTAGGGTGGACCTTCATCGACGACGACATAGATGACAACGGCCGCTGCGACTCGAAACAGTTACTCGACCTGATCGAGCCAATGGCACCAACCCCCAATCCCGCACCGGGCTTGCCGGGCGTGCTTGGCGAGGTCGTGCATACCGCCGCCAAGGTATTCGATGCAGCCTTGCAATACAAAGATCGCCTCACGCGAGCCTATGCCAAGATCCACTCTGGAACGATGCGTAAGCGCCTTAGCTACTGCGTGGTCAACTTACCTACCGAGTGGTCACGCGACGACTTCGATAAGCGCTGGGGCTGGATCAAAGGAGACGACCCGACCGACATTCCCGCCAACGTACTGACCAGCATTTGTCTTTCACCTGACGCCTATGAAAAGTTCAAGCGCCACCATGCGGCGCTTGCATTTTGGGAGGATGCTGCAAAGGAAGACCTAGCCTTAGACAAGATGCATTGTCACTTTCATCCATTGCGCTTTATTGAGATTTTTAGAAAATGTGCATGGTTTAGCGAACCGGAGTTACTGAGCATATTATCGCCTGCACCTGCAACTGGAAAGCAAAGAGCAAATGCGCTACGAATACAGATGAATCGGATGTTATCCAAATATTCTGCATCAGGATCTTATTTACGTGTGGCGCATTTTCTGGCACAAGTTGGGGTCGAGACTGGTTGGTGGCAATATCGGGAAGAGCTCGGAAATGAACGGTACTTTCGGACCATGTACGAGGCAATTACACCGGAAGAGGCTGGGCAAGATTACGATACGGCTGTATCAAGAGAGCGCAATCTTCCATCCGGACGACGTCCGACAGAACTACCAAACCCCGGTCCAAATCCAAAGCCAACCATCAATAGACCGAACTACGTAGCTACTCGCCCAGGGCAGATCGCGCAAAAAGCGGCAGGTATGGATAACGGCGCGGCAAATGCTGCTAATGGTGGTATGACTGGCGACGGAAACAGATTTCATGGACGAGGATTTCTGCAAATTACTGGTAGACGCAACTATAAAAGCTACCAAGATTATCGAGGAAGCAACTTCACGACAGGCCCAAACAGCGCACTCCTTGCGACGGATGACTACAATGCATGCGATGCGTCGGGATTCTACTGGTCTCGCGAAAAGGTAAATCGATATGCTGATCAGGGCGATCAACCCGAAGCAATAACTCGAGTTGGATCGATGATTAATAGAGGAAATCCTTCCGGCATCCCTTTTCACAATGCTGATCGCCATAGCGCTTTCAACATCATCTGGAATAATATTCGTGAAGATCAGTAGACATCTATTAATATCGACGCTCTTTCTTATGCCAAGCGCTTACGCAAGCGAGCTATGCATTAAGGATATTGGAAATGCCAACTACACACTTGCCACCTGCCTCACGAGGCCAAACCTAAGTCGAACGATTTTTGTTAGCAAAGCCTCCCAACCAACCCCGTTCGAATATCTGGAGGTCACGGTAGTCACCGCTAAAAGCAAGGATGACTTTTCATCACTCAACGGTGACAACGACGGTACGGCACAAGCGGCCGCAAACTCTTTGCCACACGCAGATCTAATCAAAGGACGCAAGCCACTAAATGTCGCAGCGACCAAACTGCTCACGGTAAAGGGGTGGAGTGTAAAGGGTGAAGACATCGATTATTATTCCCCAAAAGAAAACCCTGGCTTTTCACTCGTTTGCGGATCTGCCTCCCGAGAGATTCGCAGTATTTATGTGCGAGTGTCCCAGTGCACGACCTTCTATGATCAAGACATTGCCGCTTTCCATGAAATTCTAAAAGCGGTGGAAATGAATGTCGAAGCGCAACCGAGATAGCTGGCGCCGGAGACCCGCTACACACTATCGCCCCAGACACACCGCAGTAATCTGCGTTCTCTCGTACCCCAGTTCGCGACTGATCGTTTGTCGTGCCTGCGCATCCTGGGCGCGCTGTGCAGGCGTCAGTGACCGCGCTGATCCGCTTGGGTTTCCCGGACCAGATCTAGAGCGAGTTTTCCGGCGTTTTGATCCGCTTGGGTTTCCCGGACCAG
>NZ_JBXAPG010000107.1:0-4003 GCF_058803765.1 Burkholderia sp. GW821-FHT14F03 | reverse complement strand
GCGCTGTCGGGGTCGCTGGCCTGACCGAGCCATTCGCGTTGCCAGAGCGTGTAGTCGGCGTACTGGACCGGCAGCGGCTCGATCATGGGATCGCGGCCGTCGGCGCGCGCGACATAGGCGCGGCTCAGATCGTGCATGAACGGCGCCCACGACCATCCGTCGCTCGCGATGTGATGAATCAGCAACAACAGCACATGCCGCTGCGGCGCGATCGCGAACAGGACGACGCGGATCGGGATGTCGCGGGCGAGATCGAAGCGATGAAGCGTGTGCTGTTCAAGCGTGTCGTTCAGGGTCTCGTCCGTGACATCGACGTGCTCGAAGGAAAGTCGCGCGTCATCCGGCGCAACGACAAGCTGCCGGGCGACGCCGTTGATCTCGACGAAACAGGTCCGCAGGCTCTCGTGCCGGTCAACGAGATCGTCGAGCGCTTGACGCAGCACGCCGATATCGAGCGGCCCGTCGAGGCGCAACGCGAACGGGATGTTGTAGATCGCGCTCGCCTCGTCATATCGATGCAGGAACCACAGGCGTTGCTGGGCGTAGGACAAGGGCACGACATCGGGCCGGATCTGCGCTTGCAGCGTGGCGCGGCCGGCGACGCCCATGCCGAGCTGAGGCGCAAGCGCGGCGACGGTGGGCGTTTCGAACAATGCGCGGATCGGAAGCTCGATGTCGAGCGCGGCGCGGATGCGGCTCACGAGGCGCGTGGCGAGCAGCGAGTGGCCGCCGAGATCGAAGAACGAGTCATCGATGCCGACGCGTTCGAGGCCGAGCACCTCGGCGAACAGCGTGGCAAGCAGGTGTTCCTGCGGCGTGCGCGGCTCGCGCTGGCTGACGGAGGTGAAGTCGGGGGCGGGTAGGGCCTTGCGGTCGAGCTTGCCGTTGGGCGTGAGCGGCAGGGTGTCGAGCACGACGATCGCGGCGGGCACCATGTACTCGGGCAATTGATCGCCGAGCGTCCTGCGCAACGCGGGCGCGGACAGTGCGCGGCCCACGGCGGGCACCGCATAGCCGACGAGCTGCTGCTGACCGGGATGATCCTCGCGCACGATGACGCAGGCCTGCGCGACATCGCGTTGCGACAGCAGCGCGGCTTCGATCTCGCCGAGTTCGATGCGAAAGCCGCGCAGCTTGACCTGATGATCGGTGCGGCCGAGATAGTCGAGCACGCCGCCGTCGAGCCACCGCACGCGATCGCCGGTGCGATACATGCGCTCGCCGGGCGTGAAGGGATTGGCGACGAAGCGTTCGGCGGTGAGGCCCGGACGATGGAGATACCCGCGCGCGAGCCCGGACCCGGCGAGATAAAGCTCGCCGGGCACGCCGACGGGCACGGGCTGCAGCGCCGCATCGAGCACGTAGGCGCGGGTGTTGTCCATCGGCGCGCCGATCGGCACGCTGTCGCCGAGCCGTAGCGGCGCGCGCATCGGATGGTGGGCGGCAAACGTCGTCGTCTCGGTCGGACCATAGCCATTGGCGACGGACAGCGCCGGATGGCGGTCCAGCAGCGCCTGCACCAACGGCGCCGACAAGGCCTCCCCGCCCGCCGTCACGCGCTCGATGTGCCCAAGGCAGTCGATGTCCTCCTGGATCAGCGTATGAAACAACGCCGCCGTCAGCCACAGATCGGTGATCGCGTGTTGCCGGATGACGTCGGCGAGGACGGCGATGTCGGTTTTGCCGGGCGGCGCGACGACGATCCGGCCGCCGTTGAGGAGCGGCATCCAGATCTCGTAGGTGGAGGCGTCGAAGACCTGCGGCGAATGCAGCAGCACATGCCGCCGCGCATCGCCGCGCCAGCGGCGATCGAGAGCGAGGTCGCGCACGTTCGCCTGCGTGACGCCGATCCCCTTCGGCGTGCCGGTCGAGCCGGAGGTATACATCACGTACGCGAGATGCGCCGCGCGCGCCGCGCCGGGCGGCGTCGACCGAGGATGCCGCGCGATCTCGTCGCGATCGGCGTCGAGCAGCACGAGCGCGCCCCAATGCGTGGGCAGCCGGTCGACGAGCGCTTCCTGCGTGATCAGGACAGGGGCCATCGCTTCGTTCAGCATGTGCGCGAGCCGCTCGGCCGGATAGTCCGGATTGAGCGGCAGATAGGCCGCGCCCGCCTTCAGCGTACCGAGCAGCGCGACCAGCACCGCCGGCGAGCGCTCCAGGCAGATGCCGATCAGGACGTCCGGGCCGACGCCGAGCCCCTGAAGATGATGCGCGAGCTGATTGGCGGCGGCGTCGAGCTGCGCGTAGGTCATCGAGGCGTCGCCGCAGACGATCGCGACGGCGTCGGGCGTCCGGGCGGCCTGTTGCTCGAACAGCTGCGACACGGTCGCGTCGGGAACGGGCTGCGCGGTGTCGTTCCAGTCGATCAGCAATTGCCGGCGTTCCCGCGCGTCGAGCAGGTCGATCTGGTCGAGCGGTCGATCGGGTTCGGCGGCGACGGCGTCCAGCAGCTGTTGCAGGCGGCGGACGAGCGTGTCGATCGTGACGCGATCGAACAGGTCCGTCGCGAACTCGACGTGGCCGAACAGCGTGCCGGCTTCGTTGCCCTCGTCGAAATTGAAGGTCAGGTCGAACTTGGCGATGTCGAACCTGAGCTGGTGGGGCGCGGCCTGGATGCCCGGCAGGTCGAGCGTCGCGGCGGCGTTGTTCTGCAGCACGATCATGACCTGGAACAGCGGGTGATGCGAGGCGGAACGGCTCGGGTTGACGATTTCGACCAGATGCTCGAAGGGGAGATCCTGGTGCGAGTAGGCGGCGAGATCGGCTTGCCGGACGCGCGCGAGCAGTTCGCGGAACGTGGGGTTGCCCGATAGGTCGGTGCGCAGGACGAGGGTGTTGACGAAGAAGCCGACGAGATCGTCGAGGGCTTCGTCGGTGCGGCCGGCGATGGGGGTGCCGAGCGGGATGTCGTGGCCGGCGCCGAGCTTGGACAGCAATATCGCGACGGCGGCGTGCAGCAGCATGAAGAGGCTGGCATGGCTGCCGCGCGCGAGATCGACGAGTTGGCGATGCAGATCGGGCGCGATGTCGAAGTAGACGTGTCCGCCGCGATAGCTCGCTTGAGGCGGACGCGGCCGATCGAACGGCAGGGCGATCTGCTCGGGCAGATCGGCGAGCGCCCCTTTCCAGTAGTCGATCTGGGCGGCGATGGCGCTGTCGGGATCGCTGGCCTGACCGAGCCATTCGCGTTGCCAGAGCGTGTAGTCGGCGTACTGGACCGGCAGCGGTTCGATCATGGGATCGCGGCCGTCGGCGCGCGCGACATAGGCGCGGCTCAGGTCGCGCATGAACGGCGCCCACGACCATCCGTCGCTCGCGATGTGATGAATCAGCAGCAACAGCACGTGCCGCTGCGGCGCGATCGCGAACAGGACGACGCGGACCGGGATCTCGCGGGCGAGATCGAAGCGATGAAGCGTGTGCTGTTCGAGCGCACTGTTCAGCGCGTCTTCCGTGACGTCGATCTGTTCGAACGGGACGCGCGCCTCGTCCGCGGCGACGACGCGCTGTCGCGCCGTGCCGTCGACCTCATCGATGAGCGTGCGCAGGCTTTCGTGGCGGATCACGAGATCCTGCAAGGCGAGGTGCAGCGCGCGGGCGTCGAGCGGCCCGTCGAGGCGCAGCGCGAGCGGAATGTTGTAGATCGCACTGGCGCTGTCGTACTGATGCAGGAACCAGAGGCGCTGCTGGGCAAAGGACAGGGGAATCATGAGGCGATCCTAGAGAGGACGGGGCATCGGTCGAAGCGCCAGCCGCGCCTTGGGAGCGCTGGCCAGCTCATGGATCAGGCGGGCGACGGTCGGCGCCTCGAACAGCGCCCGGATGGTCAGTTCGACCGTCAGGGCGGAGCGGATGCGGCTCACGAGACGGGTGGCGAGCAAGGAATCGCCGCCGAGATCGAAGAACGAGTCGTCGATGCCGATGCGTTCGAGGCCGAGCACCTCGGCGAACAGCGTGGCAAGCAGGTGTTCCTGCGGCGTGCGCGGCTCGCGCTGGCTGA
>NZ_JBXAPG010000106.1:0-4811 GCF_058803765.1 Burkholderia sp. GW821-FHT14F03 | reverse complement strand
CACTGGGTGAGCATCGGCGGGCATCAGGAGCACACCGTTGAGGGGCACTCCGAGCTGCAGGCCGGCCAGGCCATTCGGCAGCGTTCGAAGGTCGTCGAGCTGCAGGCGGGCGAAGTTTTTCGGCTACGCGGCCCAGGCGGAACTATCACCCTGCACGACGGCGGCATCACGCTGAATGGCGTCGCTATCACCCTGAAAGGCCCGATGAAGCAGCAAGGCGGTGGCAAGGGCAACTCGCTGTCCTTGCAGGGCAACCCGGAGTCTGGGGAAGAGCCGGATGCCACTTACCTCCCCACTTTCTCTGGCGACGCCTAAGGACACGGAGCAGTCATGTCCACATTCAAGTTCCCGTTCAAAGACCAGACCGGCAAAGAAGTACGCAACGCGGACGTCTATTACGATGCGCTGACGATGGCATCGAGTGGCTACTATCCGCTTGGCCCTTCGGGTGTGCATTGCGGCATTCACTATGAGCCAGCCATGGCCAACACCCTGGCACTTGACGAAGGCGTTCGCGCTATCGCGAAAGGTGAGGTCGTAGCCTATCGGGTGAACCGTAGCTACCTCTCCGTCAGGGGCCGAGCCAAACCGCCAATGTCGGATAACGTGCTCTACAGCTCGGGATTCGTCCTCACCCGGCACACCCTGGAGTATCCAGCAGGCAACAAGTTGACCTACTTTTGCCTGTCCATGCATTTGCGATCCTTCGAAGAATACGAACGTCTGGGAGCCAAGGCTCCGCGGCCACCGTATTGGACCTCCAAAATCTACCGCGTCTCACCGAAGGCGAACGACAAGCAAGAGGTAACCAAAGGTTCTGCAGCGCCTGTCATCCAAGGACTGAGAGTGCGCGCACAGCCCGTAGGTGGCACAACCCCTATTCAAGGTATTCTGCCTCCCGGTACGCGCATCATTGGCGGCGAAATCCAGAAAGGATGGGTACGCGTTCAATCGATAGCCGAAGGCAACGTAGCGCCTCCGAAGACAGGTGATGCCGCGATTGAGGCCCGCGCCATAAGCGGCTGGGCTCATCTTGCCGCGCTGGAGGCGCACTCACAGGTGCCGGAGACCTTTGATGAGGTGGTGGTTCCCAAGACCCCGATCAAGGTTAAAGCAGGAGCATTGCTCGGGCACTTGGGCGAGTATCGCCGGGTAGTCGACCCCAGCTCGCCCCGCCAGATGTTGCACCACGAGATCATCGCGGGCGCCGACCTTCCGGCCTATTTGAAGAAGAGTAGAGCCGCAGCGCTAGCGGCTAAACCGGAAGAAAGGACGGTGTTGCGAGTAGCGCCCGGCGCACAATTGCGCAATGCGGTCCTGGCCCCCATCCAGACAGGGGTTCTCCGCCTAGGGTTGGTACTGGAGCTTGATGGCATCCCGCCGGATGAGGCGACCTATGTGAAAGTCAAACCTGTGGCTGAGCTGCAATGGATAGAGCGACGAGCAAAGCTGCCGGCTGGAGCCCAAGAAATAAAGCTGTATCGACACACCAACACCAATCCCTATACCGCTACGGATCTTGTTGCCGAAAACAATCGAGGCACCGATGGACAGGCCAAGGCTACAGTGTATCGGGGCATTCGTGTCGCAACGCCGAATGCGGAGTCGGTATGGATTGCGGCGACTACCTACCGTGGTTTGTACGACCTCAAGAATCTCAAGAAAGAGAGGTTGGTGCTATCAGATCTTAGCGGCTGGAATAGCTATCCGCTCGCCTTCACCGCCAACGGCTACAAGAACGGCAATGTCCCTCATCACTTTGCTATTTCGGCCTTGGAACTGGCGCGCCCCGCTACGCCGGATCCTACCTCCGAACCTATCGGCCTCGCACTGGATGAAGCGGGAAAACGTTGGTGGCAGGTGCAAGTTAGAGACAGCACCACCTGCGCAACGGGCTGGGCAGGCGAAGCAGGCCATACAGGCATCAGCTTGCACTCTCCACACGAATGGGTGGACTTTTCAATAATTGAGTCCGAATCTCAAACGGCCGCTTACGGCAGCTACTTCCTGGCCCTGGCAGACATGGCTGCATTTCAGCGCGGCGAAATGCCACTCAAGAAGAGTCAGCTGGATGCGCCCCTACAGCAGGTTTTCAGCATTCTGGACACCCACCCGGACGGCAAGCTGACGTTGGGCGAACTCCAGGCGGCCCAACGCAGCCGCAGTACCGTACAGCAACTCTCGCGGATCATCCTGCGCTACCCCAGCGAGTGGAAGGCCAATCCGGAGGCCTGGAAGCAGTATGACTCTCAGATCTCGCCGACCGACATGCCGGCATGGGAAAGCGAGAAATCTCGCATGCAGGAACTTTTTTGGTGGGAGGACGTTGAAGGAAAAATAGACGGAATCCCTGCTACCGATAAATCTTTCTACATTCATCCAGTTTCAATCTCAAGTAATTTTCTTCGTTATTCCGCCACGAAACTATCCGAGAGAGGATTTTGGTTTATCTTCAAGCAAGAGACCCTCAGAGGTGTTTCTAACGTTCTTCATTGGCCCAAAGGAGCCAGCGGCGTCACTCTTGGTCCAGGCTACGACATGAAAATGCGAAGTGCCGCAAGCATTCGTTCCGACATGATCTCAATTGGTCTCTCTGAGGATGTCGCAACCAGCATTTCGGCGGCATCAGGCCTAACCGAAACGGCGGCCGATGAATTCCGAAAAAACAATAAGAGTCTTGTTTCGCTAACCGAAGAACAAGAGTTCGCCTTGCTTCGTCTTATAGCTCCTCATTACGAAAAGATGGTTAGGGATAGTGTAGATTCCGATCTCGCGCAGCATGAGTTCGATGCATTGACTTGCTTTGCTTACAATCCGGCGGGCCGATGGTCTTCAGTAACCAGTTTTATTAATGATGGCAATCTGACTGATGCTACCAGCAAGATAAAGGAAGGAGTTACTTCAGCAGGAAAAGTGTTTGTCGGTTTGGTGAAGCGAAGGGATGATGAAACCAACCTCCTTCTCAATGGTCGCTACGAATATCATGGAGTGAAAATTGAACTTCCGTGAGAATTACTCAATCAGTGCTTTCAGCCGAATTGCGCTTTTTTGGGGAAAGATGCTAAGAGCTATTCCTTGTGTGTCACTGGTCGCAGCAAGCGCTGTCTATTCCTCCCCTTTAGTTCAGCCCCCCCAACAGCTACCTATCGAATTGCTGGGGAAGTGGGAGGTTAGCGAAGTCCACCGCAATACCCAGTCATCTCGAACGTTCCAGTATGGCTGGAACTCCCCCATGCTTAGGTGGAGAATCTTTGATTTCAGTCTCTCCAAGATTGTAAATAACACACCCGAGAAAGCGATTCCCTGCCACAATCCTGTGGCCGTATCGAAATCTGTTGTAGTAGGCAGCACGCTGAATCGAGTCCTTGCGCATGAATTAAGTGACACGGGATCGGTAGCAAAGGACTACGAGCTTAATATCCCGGAGTCACGGGTTGTAAATTTCTTGCATATTAATTGCTCAGGTGAAGCCTGGAATGGATCAATTCACTCGTCACAAAATGGTGATGAAATTTTCTCCGACGGGTCCTGGTTATTCTTCATCAGTAGTGATGAAATTGCTCTCCGATGGTATGACGAAACCATCTTGATACTCAAGCGAGTGCCAATCAACGCCAGACCATCGCCATCATTCTCTTGCATTAATGCAAGGCTCCAATCTGAAAGAGCAATTTGTAAATCGCATGCACTTTCCGGGCTTGATAGAGGTGTAGCTTCAGCCTATCGAACGCTCCTGGAATCTACTGAGAGGGAGAGTCCCGGCGAAGTGATGCATGTGAAAAGCAGCCAAAAAAAATGGCTCATGATTAGAAATTCGTGCGGCACTGATAACTCCTGTTTAGCGGACTCAATGGAGCAGAGGATTAGGGAAATTAATATGCCGATCGACTAGGGAAAAGTTGGTTTAGTGGGAGGCATGTTGCGGGCAAAGTGACAGGCTTTCCGGCAGATCAATCTGACTGCCATGTTCACTCAGTTGGATTTATCTCAAAATTAAATCACCCCAATCTTGAAGGGTTGCGCTATTTGTCCATGACGCTTTATGGCGAGAATCGAGGGCAAAACCATGAGTCAGAAATGGCCGTCGCCCGGGATATTAAAAATAGATTGAATACTGGCCGCTGGGGTGATGCATATCAGTCTGCAGTAACTGTAAGGCTCCAGTTTACCTGCTGGAATAAAGATGTAGACCCCAACGGGCATGCCGCCATTCATAATCCTGTCGGTGATCCGTGCGACGTCCCCCACCCTTGAGTAGCGCGACGCTTTAGAGTTCAATCACGTAGTCAGGAGATTGGACATGAAGAAGCGGTTCACTGAAGAGCAGATCATTGGCTTTTTGTGCGAGGTGGAGGCCGGCCTGCCAATCAAGGAGCTTTGCCGCCAGCATGGTTTTTCCGAGGCTAGCTACTACCTGTGGCGCAGCAAATTCTGCGGCATGAGCGTGTCCGATGCGAAACACCTGATAGAGCTTGAGGCGGAAAACAACCGGCTGAAGAAGTTGCTCGCAGAATCGATGCTGGAGACTGAAGTCACCCGCGAGGCGCTGCGAAAAAAGTGGTGAGCGCACCGTCACGCCGAGACTTGGTGCGCCATATGACTCACGGCGGCTTGAGCGAGCGACGCGCGTTGCGGGTGATTGGCATGAGCGCCAGCGCTTATCGCTATCAGCCTGTCCTGGACTGACCTGGGACGTTTCTTGTAGCCATTTGGCAAGTGAGTTCTCTTTTATCCTGATCCGCTTGGGTTTCCCGGACCAGATCTAGAGCGAGTTTTCCGGCGTTTCGGGTCTGGTTGAACCCGGCAAAGGC
>NZ_JBXAPG010000105.1:0-5044 GCF_058803765.1 Burkholderia sp. GW821-FHT14F03 | reverse complement strand
CGTCAAGCTGATCGAGCGCATGCGCCAGCGCGGCCTCAGCCTCGCCGTTCGCGACCTGTTCCAGGCACCAACCCTCGTCGCCCTCGCCCAGACCCTCGGCCAACACCGCGAGATCGAGGTCCCGGCCAATCGCATCACCGCGGACACCACCGCGATCACCCCCGATCTGCTGCCCCTCATCGACCTCACCCAGGCCGACATCGACCGTATCGTCGCCCATGTCCCCGGCGGTATCTCGAACATCCAGGACATCTACGCGCTATCGCCGCTGCAGGACGGCATCCTGTTCCACCACCTGCTCGCCACCGAGGGCGATCCCTACCTGCTCGTCGCGCAACTGGCGTTCGACAGCCGAGCACGGCTCGACCGCTTTCTCGACGCCGTCCAGAAGGTAGTCGATCGGCATGACATCCTGCGCACCGCGTTCTTCTGGGAAGGCTTGTCCATCCCCGCCCAGGTGGTCTTACGCCATGCATCACTCACCGTCGACGAACTGTCGTTCAATCCGGCCGAGGGTTCTGTCAGCGACCAGTTCGCTGCACGCTTCGACCCTCATCACCATCGGATCGACCTGTCCCAGGCGCCATTGCTCCGCATTGCGATCGCCCGGGACAGCGATGGTCGCTGGATCCTCCATCAGCAGATGCATCACCTGATCGGCGATCACTCGACGCTCGATATTCTGTTCAACGAGATTCAGGTTCAGCTCCGCGATCCCGAACACACTCTTTCGCCGCCGCAACCATTTCGCAACCTGGTTGCGCAGGCGCGTCTCGGCATGACTGAGGAACAACATGCGCGATTCTTCTCGTCGATGCTCGCTGACCTCGATGAACCAACCCATCCGTTCGGTCTTTCTGAAGTTCATCGCGACGGAACCCGGGTCCGCGAAGCGCATCGACTGCTGCCGCAGGCATTGAATGATCGGTTGCGCGTGCAGGCCAAACGCGCCGGCGTGAGCCTCGCCAGCCTGTGTCACCTTGCGTGGGCACAAGTACTCGCACGCACCAGCGGTCAGGATCGCGTCGTGTTCGGCACCGTGTTGTTCGGCCGCATGCAGGCCGGCGACGGCGCGGACCGCACGATGGGCCTGTTCATCAATACCCTGCCGATTCGCATCGATCTCGACCACATATCGGTCGAAGCCAGCATACGTGCTGCTCATGCGCGTCTCGCCGATCTGCTCGCGCACGAGCATGCCTCACTTGCACTTGCGCAACGGTGTAGCGGTGTCCCGGCCGGGTCACCGCTCTTCAGTTCGCTGCTGAACTACCGTCATAACACACCGACCTCGGATGAGCAGGCTGCATTGGAAGGTGTCGAATTCCTGCAAGGAAAGGAGCGCACCAATTATCCGCTCGTGCTTTCCGTCGAAGACTTCGGAGAAGCGCTCGGGCTGACCCTCCAGGTCGTCGAACCGCTCAATGGCGCGCGCATCTGCGGGTATATGGCGCAGGCGCTGGAGAGCATTGCAGACGCGCTCGAAGCGAAGTCCACGATCGCGGTTCGACAGATCGAGGTTATGCCTCCGGAAGAGCACGCGCTGTTGTGTACCGTGTGGAATGAAACCCGGCACGATTATCCGACTGGCGCCACCGTGCAGCGCTTGGTCGAGCAGCAGGTCGAACTCACGCCTTCGGCTGTTGCGGTGCGGTTCGGTGATATCACGCTCAGTTATGGCGAGTTGAATGCGCGTGCCAATCGGCTCGCGCATCATTTGATCGAGCTTGGCGCTGGCCTGGATATGCCGGTTGCTGTTTGTGTCGAGCGCGCGCCCGCCATGATTGTTGGCGTACTAGCGATTCTTAAAGCCGGAGCGGCTTATCTCCCGCTCGATCCCGCCTACCCCGCTGACCGGCTCGCGCACATTCTCGATGACGCCAATCCTGCTATCGTCCTCGCAGATACCGCCGGCATCGCCGCTATCGGCGATGCGCCGCTCGCCAACCGGGCTGTCCTCGATCCCAATGAGGCGCTTGTCGACGAAAGTATCGTCCTCCATGCCGGGCAAGCTTCCGAACTCAACATCCTGCTCAAGCTTTCCGCTTATCCGACGACCAACCCGGTGGTCGATGGGCTGAGCGACCGGAATCTGGCCTATGTGATCTATACCTCGGGGTCTACCGGTGTGCCCAAGGGCGTGATGGTCGAACATCACAATCTGGTCAACCTCTGTTACTGGCATATCGATGCCTTCGCGCTTCGGTCCGGATCGGCTTCGGCCATGACGGCCGGCGTGGCGTTCGATGCCACTACCTGGGAACTCTGGCCCAGCCTCCTCTCCGGCGGCGCCCTCGTCCTGCCCCCGGTACATGCCGCTCGCGATCCGATTGCCCTGCTCGACTGGTGGCAACAGCAGCAACTCGACGTCTCCTTCCTCGTCACCTCGCTCGCCGTCATGGCGATCGACCGCAAGCAGTTACCGCCCAATCTGCGTTACCTGCTCATCGGCGGTGAACGTTTCCCGGGGGGTGTCGAGGCGCTTCCCGATGGCCTCACCCTGGTCAACAACTACGGCCCGACTGAAGCCACCGTCGTGGCAACCTCTGGCGTGTTGCCCGTCGATGCCGAGGTCCCGCATATCGGCCGGCCGATTCACAACGCCACCGCGTACCTGCTCGATGCGCATTTGCGTCCTGTCCCGCTCGGTGTGGCCGGTGAACTCTATGTCGGCGGGGCCGGTGTCGCGCGCGGCTATCTGAACCGACCGGACCTCACCAGCGAACGCTTCATCGACGACCCGTTCAGTAATCGGCCCGGCGCTCGTCTTTATAAAACCGGCGACCTCGCACGCTATCTGCCCGACGGCAACCTCGAATTCCTCGGCCGTAACGACCATCAGGTCAAGATCCGTGGCTTCCGCATCGAACTCGGTGAAATCGAATCACGGCTTGCCGAACATACCGGTGTTCGCGAAGCGGCTGTTCTGACTCATGGCACCGAAGGCAATCTCCGACTGGTCGCTTACGTCGTTGCCGATGCCAATGCATTCGACAGGGAAGATGCGACCAGCGAAAACGTCAGCGATCGGATCAACGGGAAAGATGCGTCCGTTGATCTGGCCATCGCCAGCCAACTGAGAATCTATCTGACCGAACGCCTGCCCGACTACATGGTCCCGGCTGCCTTCGTTCGTCTCGATGCCTTCCCGCTCACCCCTAATGGCAAGCTCGATCGCAAGGCGCTCCCCGCTCCTGATCAGAATGCCTTCGTCCGACAGGATTACGAGGCACCATCGGGTGAAGTGGAAACGACTATCGCCGGCATCTGGAGCGAACTGCTCGGCATCGAACGCGTCAGCCGCCACGACAGCTTCTTCGCCCTCGGCGGCCACTCGCTCCTCGCCGTCCGTCTCATGAGCCGTATCGCCGCGATCGGTGCAAACCTGCCGCTCGCCTCCCTCTTCGCCGCACCTTCTCTCGCCGCATTCGCCGACGTCGTTTCGCAGCAGCTTCACACCGCACCCCTCGATTTGCCCACCATCGAATCGGTGTCCCGCGATCAGCTTCTGCCGCTCTCCTTCGCCCAGCAGCGTCTCTGGTTCCTCGCTCAACTCGATCCGGGCAGTCACGCCTACAACATCCCCTTCGCCATCGATCTTCATGGCGAACTCGATACGCATGCATGGCATGACGCGCTTAACGCACTCTTCGACCGGCACGAAGCCTTGCGCTCCGTATTCGTCTCCGTCGACGGGCAACCACAGGTCCAACTGCTCTCCATCGGGTCAGGCGTGCCGCTTCGCCAGCATGTCTTGTCCGGAGGCAATGTCGAAGAACAGGCCCTCCACCTGCAACACAAGGAAGCTCAAACACCGTTCGACCTCGAACACGGTCCGCTCATTCGCGCCAGATTGATCCGCTTCAACGCGCATCATCATCAGTTCCTGCTCACCCAGCACCACATCGTCTCCGACGGCTGGTCCTTTGGCATTCTGCTTGGCGAACTCAGTGCGCTCTACGCCGCCGCCGTCGAAAATCGACCCGCCGACCTGCCCGCCCTCGCCATCCAGTACCCCGACTACGCCGCATGGCAGCGTCAATGGCTCGCCGGCGAACGGCTTGCCGAGCAAAGCGAGTTCTGGCGCAGCAACCTCGCCGGCGCGCCTGTTCGCATAGAACTCCCCATCGACCGGCCCCGCCCGCCCCAGCAGTCCTATGCCGGTGCAACCGTTCCCCTGCATATCGATGCCGAACTCACCCGCGCGCTGCGGCAGTTCTCGCAACAGCAGCAGGCCACGCTCTTCATGACTGTCCTTGCCGCATGGAGCGCTGTCCTCTCCCGCCTCTCCGGACAATCCGACATCGTCATCGGCTCGCCTTCCGCCAATCGCGGACACGCCGAGATCGAACCGCTCGTCGGCTTCTTCGTCAACACCCTCGCGCTGCGTATCGATCTCGACGGCCTGCCTTCGCCCGCCGAACTCGTCCAGCGTGTCCGCCGCGTCGCGCTCGATGCCCAGCAACATCAGGACCTGCCTTTCGAACAGGTCGTCGAAATCGTCCAACCGCAACGACACCTCGATCACACCCCGCTCTTCCAGGTCATGTTCTCCTGGCAGAACAATGAGGTCGGCAACTGGCAGTTGCCCGGCGTCGTTACCACGCTGGTTCCGGTCGAGCATCAGATCATCAAGTTCGACCTTGAACTCAATATGGGTGAGGCCGATGGCCAGATCCTCGGTGTCATCCACTACGCGACCGCACTCTTCGATCGGACCACGATCGAACGTCATGCCGGCTATCTCGTCGCCATGCTCAAGGCGTTTGTCGAAACATCAGCCGCTATACCGCTGAACCGTATCGACATCCTCTCCAAGCAAGAACGCCAATTGGTTCTTGGGGAATGGAACAACACCAGCCAGGCGCTGCCAGAAACGACGCTGGGCGCGTTGATCGAACAGCAAGTCGAGCGTTCGCCCGATGCCGTGGCGGCTGAGTTTGAAGCCCAGTCGCTCAGCTATCGGAAACTCAACGCACGCGCCAATCAGCTCGCCCGCGTGCTGGTCGCGGCAGGCATCGGGCCCGAGGCCATCGTGGCCGTG
>NZ_JBXAPG010000104.1:0-5106 GCF_058803765.1 Burkholderia sp. GW821-FHT14F03 | reverse complement strand
CAACTCGCCATAACTGAGCGTGATATCACCGAACCGCACCGCAACAGCCGAAGGCGTGAGTTCGACCTGCTGCTCGAAATGCCGCTGTACGGTGGTCTTGATCGGATAATCGCGCCGGGTCTCATTCCAGGCTTCGCACAACAGCGCCCGTTCGCTGGCGGGCAGCACTTCGATGTGCCGAACTGCCACCGGGGATTGTGCTTCGAGTGCGTCGACCACACTCTCCAGAGCCTGCGCCAGATACCCGCAGATACGCGCCCCGTCGAGCGGTTCGACGGCTTGGAGCGTCAGCCCGAGCGCATGGCCGTAATCCTCCACGGACATCGCCAGCGGGTAATTGGTGCGTTCTTGTCCGCCGAGCACTTCAACATCGTTGTACCAAGCATTCGCCGATTCCTGCGAGGCGTTGTGCCGGTAGTTGAGCAGCGTGCTGAAGAGCGGCGATCCGGCCGGGACGCTGCTGCATTGCTGGGCGAGCGCGAGCGAGGCATGCTCGTGCGCGAGCAGATCGGCGAGACGCGCATGAACAGCACGTATGCTGGCTTTGACCGATATGTCGTCGAGATCGATGCGAATCGGCAGGGTATTGATGAACAGGCCCATCGTGCGGTCCGCACCGTCGCCGGCCTGCATGCGGCCGAACAGCACGGTGCCGAACACGACACGATCCTGGCCGCTGGTACGCGCGAGTACTTGGGCCCAGGCGAGATGGAACAGGCTGGCGAGGCTGACGCCGATGTGCTTGGCTTGCGCACGCAGACGATCGTTCAGGACAGTCGGCAACGCTACGTGAGTCTCGTGAACCTGCGAACCATCGCGATGGACTTCGGCGAGACCGAACGGCAGCGTCGGCTCATGGATCTCGGCGAGCATCGAGGTGAAGAAACGCACGTGCGCCTCTTCAGTGACGCCGAGGCGTGCTTGCGCAACCAGATTGCGGAATGGCTGGGCTGCGGGGAGCGGGTGGGTCGGATCGTTCATCAGTATCCGGACTTCCGCGTTCAGAACGTCAAGCGTCGAGTGATCGCCGATCAGATGATGCAGCAGTTGCTGGAGGATCCAGCGACCATCGCTGTCCTGCGCGATCGCGAAGTGCAGCAGCGGGGCTTGGGCGAGATTGATCCGGTGATGACGCGGATCGAAGCGCGCCGCGAGTTGCCCGGATACCGGGCCGTTCGCGGGATCGAAGGCCAGCTCGATGATCGACAGTTTCGCGTGCCGCCAGACGATTTGCGCCGGTGCGGACAGTTCTTCCCAAACGAACGCGGTGCGCAGGATGTCATGCCGATCGACTACCTTCTGGACGGCGTCGAGATAGCAGTCGAGCCGCGCTCGGCTGTCGAACGCCAGTTGCGCGACGAGCAGATAGGGATCGCCCTCGGTGGCGAGCAGGTGGTGGAACAGGATGCCGTCCTGCAGCGGCGACAGCGCGTAGATGTCCTGGATGTTGGCAATACCGCCGGGGATCTGATCGACGATGCGGTCGATGTCGGGCTGGGTGAGGTCGATGAGGGGCAGCAGATCGGAGGTGATCGCGGAGGTGTCCGCGGTGATGCGGTTGGCCGGGACCTCGATCTCGCGGTGCTGGCCGAGGGTCTGGGCGAGGGCGGCGAGGGTTGGTGCCTGGAACAGGTCGCGAACGGCGAGGCTGAGGCCGCGCTGGCGCATGCGCTCGATCAGCTTGACGGCGAGCAGTGAGTGGCCGCCGAGGGCAAAGAAGCTGTCGTGGCGGCTGACGCGTTCGATGCCGAGCAGTTCACTCCAGATGCCTGCGAGGGTCGTTTCCACCTCACCCAATGGCGCCTCGTAATCTTGTCGAACAAAGGCATCCTGATCAGGCGCAGGGAGCGCCTTGCGATCGAGCTTGCCATTAGGGGTGAGCGGGAAGGCATCGAGACGGACGAAGGCAGCCGGGACCATGTACTCGGGCAGGCGTTCGGTCAGATAGGTTCGCAGTTGGCTGGCGATGGCCCGATCAACAGACGCATCTTTCCCGTTGATCCGATCGCTGACGTTTTCGCCGGTCGCATCTTTCCCGTCGAATGCATTGGCATCGGCAACGACATAAGCGACCAGCCGGAGATTGCCTTCGGTACCGTGAGTCAGAACGGCAGCTTCGCGAACACCAGCATGTTCGGCAAGCCGCGACTCGATTTCGCCGAGTTCGATACGGAAGCCGCGAATCTTGACTTGATGATCGTTGCGACCAAGGAATTCGAGGTTGCCGTCGGGCAGATAGCGTGCGAGGTCGCCGGTTTTATAAAGACGAGCGCCGGGCCGATTGCTGAACGGATCGTCGATAAAGCGTTCGCTGGTAAGGTCCGGTCGGTTCAGATAGCCGCGGGCGACACCGGCCCCGCCGACATAGAGTTCACCGATAACGCCGAGCGGGACGGGACGCAAATGCGCATCGAGCAGGTACGCGGTGGCGTTGTGAATCGGTCGGCCGATATGCGGGACATCGGCATCGACAGGCAACACGCCAGAGGTTGCCACGACGGTGGCTTCAGTCGGGCCATAGTTGTTGACCAGCGTGAGGCCGTCAGGCAATGCATTAACGCCACCCGGGAAACGTTCACCGCCGATGAGCAGATAGCGCAGATTAGGCGGTAACTGCTTGCGGTCGATCGCCATGACGGCGAGCGAGGTGACGAGGAAGGAGACGTCGAGTTGCTGCTGTTGCCACCAGTCGAGCAGGGCGATCGGATCGCGAGCGGCATGCACCGGAGGCAGGACGAGGGTGCCGCCGGAGAGGAGGCTGGGCCAGAGTTCCCAGGTGGTGGCGTCGAACGCCACGCCGGCCGTCATGGCCGAAGCCGATCCGGGCCGAAGTGTGAAAGCATCGATATGCCAGTGACAGAGGTTGACCAGATTGTGATGTTCGACCATCACGCCCTTGGGCACGCCAGTGGACCCCGAGGTATAGATCACATAGGCCAGGTGCCGGTCGTTCAGCGCTTCGACAACCGGATCGTGATCCGGATAGTCGCTCAATGGGCTGAGCGCAAGCGTGACAGGCGGCTCGTTCGCGCTATCCGGATTCAGCGTGATGGACGAGTCGAGCGATGCCGCCGTCGGATCGATGATGGCGCGCTTGGCGAGCGCATGCGTTCCGATCGCGAGCCGTCCGGCTTCGTCGACGAGGACAATACTCGGATTGGCGTCGTCGAGGATATGGGCGAGCCGCTCGGCCGGATAGGCGGGATCGAGCGGCAGATATGCCGCGCCCGCCTTGAGGACGGCGAGCAGGCCGACCACCATCGCGGATGAGCGCTCGAGACAGACGGCCACCGGCGTATCGATCCATGCGCCAAGCTTGATCAGATGATGCGCGAGACGATTGGCACGCGCATTGAGATCGCCATAGGTCAGGGCCACGTCGCCGAAGCGGACGGCGTGCGCTTCCGGCGTGCGCTTGGCCTGCTGTTCGAACAGATGATGGACGGCGTGCCCGACCGGATAGTCCCGACGGGTCTCGTTCCACGACGCCAGCAGCAAAGCGCGCTCGTCGGCAGGGAGCACGTCGAGCTCCCGAGCCGGCAGGTCGCCCTGGAATTCGAGTGCATCGGCCAGGCTCGCGAGCGCCTGCGCCATATAGCGGAACAGGCGTTTCGCGTCGAGCGGTTGGGCCGCTTGGGCGGCAAGGCCCAAGGAGGCCTGACCGTAGTCGTCGACCGAGAGCGCGATCGGATAGTTGGTGCGCTCCTTGGTGAGGAGCGTTTCCATGCCGTCGATCGGGTTTTCCGCCGAAGACGACGTATCGCCGTGGCGGTAGTTGAGCAGCGCGTTGAAAAGTGGCGTGCCGGCGGGAATGTTGCTGCACCGCTGAGCGAGCGCGAGTGAGGCATGCTCGTGTGCGAGCAGATCGGCGAGGCGCGCATGAGCCGCACGGACGCAGGCTTCGACCGACATGTGGTCGAGATCGATACGGATCGGCAAGGTGTTGATGAACAGGCCCATGGCGCGATCGGCACCCGCGCCGGCCTGCATGCGGCCGAACAACACGGTGCCGAACACGACTTGGTCGCGGCCGCTGGCGCGCGAGAGGACCTGGGCCCAGGCGAGATGGCAGAGGCTCGCGAGACTGACGCCGAGCCGTTTGGCCTGCGCGCGCAGCCGATCGTTGAGGGATTGCGGTAGGCGTTCGCGGTATTCGGTGACCTGGGAGCCGTCGCGATGGACTTCTGCGAGGCCGAACGGCAGGGTGGGTTCATCGATCCCGTCCAGCATCGACTGGAAGAAGCGCGCGTGCTCTTCCGCCTTGGCGCCGAGGCGAACCTGGGCGATCAGGTTGCGGAACGGCTGGGTATCCGGCAACGGCTGATCGGGATGAGACAGCAGCGCGCGCACTTCCGCATTCAGGATGTCGAGCGTCGAATGGTCGCCGATCAGGTGGTGCAGCAGTTGCTGAAGGATCCAGCGGCCGTCGACATCCTCGGCGATGGCGAAGCGCAGCAGCGGTGCCTGGGTGAGGTCGATGCGGTAATGACGCGGGTCGAAGCGCGTGGCCAGTTGCGTGGCGATCGGACCGTTGGTCGGATCGAAACGGCATTCCTCGACGGACAGCCGTGCGTTGCGCCAGACGATCTGGGCCGGTGAGGAGAGCCCTTCCCAGACGAATGCGGTGCGCAGGATGTCATGCCGGTCGACGACGCGCTGGACCGCGCCGAGATAGCGATCGAGCAAGGCGCGGCTGGTAAAGGCGATCTGCTCGGTCAGCAGGTATGGGTCGCCTTCGGTGGTGAGCAGGTGGTGGAACAGGATGCCGTCTTGCAGGGGAGAAAGGGCATAGATGTCCTGGATGTTGGCGATGTCGCCGGGGACCTGGGCGACGATGCGATCGATGTCGGCCTGGGCGAGATCGATGAGGGGCAGCAGGTCCGGGGTGATCGCGGTGGCGTCCGCGGTGATGCGGTTGGCCGGGACTTCGATTTCGCGGTGCTGGCCGAGGGTTCGGGCGAGCGCGACTAGGGTTGGGGTGCGGAACAGATCGCGGATCGACAGGCTGAGGCCGCGCTGCCGCATGCGTTCGATCAGCTTGACGGCGAGGAGCGAGTGACCGCCAAGAGCGAAGAAGCTGTCGTGGCGGCTGACCTTGTCGATACC
>NZ_JBXAPG010000103.1:0-5255 GCF_058803765.1 Burkholderia sp. GW821-FHT14F03 | reverse complement strand
TGAAGGAATTGCTGACCTACATGGACGGCAAGGCCGCGGCCGAGGATCTGATCCACGAGCTGCTCAAGAATCCGCAAGGGTCGAACGAGGAGGCCGCCGTTGCCGAACCGGCGCCCACTGCCGGGCCGTCCGGCGATCCGGAATCGAACCAGGAGGTGAAATGAGCACGCTCAGCCAGCTTGAACCGTCCGCCGAACGCGTCGTCGTCGAGGAACGCGTCGACGACGACCTGAAGGACATCCTGCGCCGTTCGTTCCGGCCCAGGACCAACGAGGCCGCCGAGGCGGTCCAGAGCGCCGTCGAGACGCTGCTCACGTATGCGCGCCGCAACCGGGTCGTGGTCCGGGAGGACGTCGCGCAGACGATCGAGCAGCTGGTCGCGGAACTCGACAGCAAGATCTCCAACCAGCTGACCGAGGTGTTGCACAACAAGCGCTTCCAGTCGCTCGAAGGCGCGTGGCGCGGCCTGCACTACCTGGTATCGAACACCGACACCAGCGAGAACCTCAAGATCCGCTACCTGAACATCTCGAAGTCGGACCTCGGCAAGACGCTGCGCCGCTTCAAGGGCGTGGTGTGGGATCAGAGTCCGATCTTCAAGATGATCTACGAGCAGGAATACGGTCAGTTCGGCGGCGAGCCGTTCGGCTGCCTGATCGGCGATTACCAGTTCGACCACAGCATGCAGGACGTGTCGATCCTGACCGAGATGTCGAAGATCGCGGCGGCCGCCCACGCGCCGTTCGTGTCGGCGGCCGCGCCGGGGCTGCTGCAGATGGACAACTGGGACGAACTGTCGAATCCGCGCGACGTCTCGAAGATCTTCACGTCGACCGAGTACACGTTCTGGCGCCGTCTGCGCGAGAGCAACGATTCGCGCTATCTCGCGCTGACCATGCCGCGCTTCCTGGCGCGTGTGCCCTACGGGCCGAAGACGCATCAGATCGAGGAGTTCGGTTTCGAGGAAAAGGTCGATCCGAACCGCTCGGAGGATTTCTGCTGGGCGAATTCCGCCTATGCGATGGGCGTGAACATCACCCGCGCCTTCAAGACCTACGGCTGGTGCACGAAGATCCGCGGCATCGAGTCGGGCGGCGCGGTGGAAGTGCTGCCGAAGTTCGTGCTGCCGTCGCAGGACAAGGAGATCGAACTGCATTGCCCGACGGAGATCGCGATCTCGGACCGTCGCGAACATGAACTGTCGGAATCCGGCCTGATGCCGCTCGTGTACCGCAAGAATTCCGACAGTGCAGCCTTCATCGGCGCGAAAACCGTGCACCGGCCGTCGATCTACGAGGACGACGACGCCACGGCGAACGCCAACCTTTCGTCCCGGCTGCCGTATATCTTCGCGACCTGCCGCTTCGCGCATTACCTGAAGTGCATCGTTCGCGACAAGATCGGCTCGTTCAAGTCGCGCGAGGATACGCAGCGCTGGCTCAACGATTGGCTGATGAATTACGTCGACGGCGATCCGTCGATCTCGAGCGAGACCACCAAGGCGCAGCGTCCGCTGTCGGCTGCCGAGGTGGTGGTCGACGAGATCCCGGAGAACCCCGGCTACTATCGCGCGCAGTTTTTCCTGCGCCCCCATTTCCAGCTGGAGGGGTTGACCGTGTCCCTCCGGCTGGTTTCGAAGCTGCCGTCGAGCAAGCAGGAGTCGGGCGCCTGACCGGCGGAAGCCGGTGTGGCCCCGCACTTGTGCGGAGAAGGATAGCTTTGAAAGACCGCTGGACGACGCTGGAACGGAGGTCGGGACGCGGTGACGTAGCACGCACGGTGAGTGTGTTTCATTTCTTGACTTATCTTAGGAGTTCTTAGGATGGCGAATGCATTGGTTGACTATTTTTTGCAGATCGATGGCGTTGAAGGCGAGTCGACCGATCAGCAATATCCCGGCCTGATCCAGATCCAGAGCTGGCAGTGGGCGGAAGAAAATTCGGGTCGCTGGGGCTTCGGCAGCGGCGGCGGTGCGGGGAAGGTCGAAATGAAGGATTTCGAGTTCCGGATGGTGTCGAACAAGGCCTCGCCGAAACTGTTCCTGATGTGCGCGACCGGCGATCACATCGCGAATGCGAAGCTGATCTGCCGCAAATCGGGCAAGGGCCAGCAGGAATTCCTCACGATCACGTTCGCCAGCGGGCTGGTGTCGTCGTTCCGCACGCTCGGCAACATGCCGTTCTCGCAACTGGGCCATGGCAGCGGCGAGGTTGACAACGTGCTGCCGACGGACGAGATCCGGATCAATTTCGCGCAGATCGAGTTCGAGTACCGCGAGCAGCGCAACGACGGCACGATGGGCGCGGTGATCAAGGCCGGCTACGACCTCAAGCTGAACGCGGCGATCTGATCGGCCGCGCGTTTTCTTTTCGAGCAAACCATGGACGTGTGGCGACCTAGGGCGCGACACGCAGGAATACGCATGTGAGCGCGCATCCACTCTACAACAAGCTGTCGAGACGGTTTCGTCGCGACTCGCTCCAGGACATCGTCGGGCATCACCTGGTCGAGTTGATGAACTGTGCATCGCGCGGCGCGCGGATCGGCGTGTCGGACAGCAGTCCGGCTGCCCATTCGGTGCTGAACTACGGTTGCCCGCCGCTGCAGTTGGCGGGCGCCACCCGGATCGATCCGGCGCGTACGGCTTCGCATATCGGCGAGGTGATACGCCGCTTCGAGCCGCGCGTGGACAGCGGGCGGACCGTGGTGCAGCCGAGAGCCGGTGGCGCCCGGCACGCGCCGCAGACGATGTATTTCGACATCTTGACGCTGTCCCGTGACGACGGGGCGGAAATCAGGGTGAGCCTCGCGCTCGACTATCTCAGTGGTTATTTCAGTCTGGTCGGCGAATGACGAACGGCGAACGATCATGAATTTCCTGGACCATTACAACGACGAATTGCGTCAGCTGCGCGACGCGGGGGCCCGCTTTTCGAAGGAGCACCCGCAGGTCGCATCGGCGCTCGGCCTGCATCCGGATGCAGTGACCGATCCGTTCGTCGAACGGTTGCTTGAAGGCGTGGCCTATCTGTCGGCAAGGGTGCAGACGCGCCTCGATCGCGAATGCGCGGAGTTCGCGCAGCAAGCGCTCGGGCGGGTCTGCCCGTTGTTCATGGCGGCCACGCCTGCCATTTCGAGTTTTGCGTTTCATCCGGACCTGGAGTCACCGGAAGCGTTCCGGGGCAGCACGCTGCCGCGTGGTTCGCTGATCTCGGCCCGTCTGCCCGGGCGCAAGCTGCCCGTCACGTTTTCCACCGCGCGCGACGTGACCTTGCTGCCGTTGCGCATCGCGCAGGCCGAATGCAGCCGGAGCCTGAATGGGCTCTCTTCGCAGCTTGCCCAGCAGCTCGCGTCTTCGCAGGCGGTGCTGCGTTTTCGCTTCGAGCTGGAAGGGCTGACGACGGTCGGCGAACTGGGGCGCGGCGACGGCGGCTTCGCGCCGCTGCACCTGAGTCTCGCCGGCGACTTGCCGCGCGCCTATGCGCTGCATCAGGCGCTGCTGGCGTCGAGCAGTGCCTGGTACGCGGTCGTGCCGACTGCGCACGGTGACGAAGTACTGACCTTGCCGGTAACCGGCATCCGCCTGTCCGGGAGCGAGGACGCCGAGGCGCTGCTGCCGCCCGATTTCGGCGGGCTGCCCGGCCTGCGGTTGATGCGCGAGTATTTCGCGCAGCCGACGCGCTTCCTGGGCGTCTATCTCGACGTGCTCGAACGCGTCGCGGCGGTTGACCCGTCCGCGCGCGCCTTCGAGCTGTTCTTCGCGCTGCGGCACGTGCCGACGGGCCTCGTCGGCGAAGTCGAGGCGAGTCAGTTCCGCCTGTTCGCGACCCCGGCGATCAACCTGTACACGAAGCGCTTCGACCCGGTGCCGTACGACCCCAACCTGACCGAGCACTGGATTCCGGTCGACCGCATGGCGCCCGCCGCGCATCACCTGTGGGGGCTGACGGAAGTGCGCGCGTGCGAAAGCAACGGTCACGCCCATGCGGTCCGCTCCGTGCTGGAGACGGGCGGCTATGGCGCGCGCGATGAGGCGGCCCGCTACAGCTTGCGGCGTGAGAATACGCCGCTCGCCGATGGCGCGCGGCGCGATCGCTTCGATCCGCTCGCGAGCCATGACCTGATCGCCGTCTCGACGCTGGGCGAGAACATCGAACTGGACGATATCGCGTCGATCACCGGCAGGGCGCTGGTGGCCGATCGCGACTGGCGGCCGTCGGCGCTGCTCGACGCCGAGCTGAGCCTGCTCGATCCCGTCGCCGTGCGGCGCATCGAGTGCCTGTGGCCCGCCAGTGCGCCGCGCGGCGCGCCGCCCGTCGAAGCGTGCTGGGATGCGACCGCGCAACTCGGCCAGAGTCCGCTCGCGCTGCGGGCCGGGCAGTCGCAGGACGTCACCGCCCGCATCGTCGAGCAATTGCGGCTTGCAGCCGATCGCGACGATGCGCTCGACCGCCAGCGCATCGACAGCCTGCGCTCGGTTCACCTCGGGACGCACTTCATCGCGGCGGGCCGGGCGACGCCGCTCGCGCTGGTGCGGGCGACGCGGGTGGAGATCGACGTCGCGGAAAGCGCCCACTCAGACCGCGGCGGCTGGCTGTTCGGCCGGGTGCTGGCGCAGGCGCTCGGCGAGGCGGCGACGCTCAACGACGGCATCGAGACGATCGTGCGGCTCGACGGCGAAACCGTCAGCACCCACGTCAACACGGCCGTCGGCGACGGGAGGCTGCTGTGAGGCTCGCACGCGTTGAGCGGGCGCTGACGCCGCGCCGCACCTTCTTCGAGCTGATGCGCCGCGTCGAGGTGCTGGAGCGGGAGCAGGGCGGGCCGCCGCGGCGCGCGCGGCGCAGCCCGGCGTGGCTGCGCATCGAGCAGTCGGCCGACATGCGCTTCGCGAGCACCGAGGTGGCGAACGTGACGGTCGAGCAGACCCGCTTCGTCGACGCGGACGATCACCCGCGGGTGAGCGTCGTGCAGCGGCACTTCGGCCTGTTCGCGCCATTCGGTCCGCTGCCG
The DNA here is from genome assembly GCF_058803765.1 of Burkholderia sp. GW821-FHT14F03. Lineage (NCBI taxonomy): Bacteria > Pseudomonadati > Pseudomonadota > Betaproteobacteria > Burkholderiales > Burkholderiaceae > Burkholderia > Burkholderia sp. GW821-FHT14F03. The sequence continues at coordinate 242 of NZ_JBXAPG010000103.1, read as the reverse complement.
TTGCACGTGACCGAACACGCCATGCAGGAGAAGCGTTTCGAGCGCAACGCAGCGTTCGAGCGCTTCGTCAACGTGGCCTGCGGCGATCTGGCGTGGCTGCATTACAGCGCCTGGTCGGCGATGCACCCGGTGCTGGGCTACGAGCGTGCGCGCAATCCGTTCGTTGAACGGGTCACCACGCTCGCGAATGCAGGCCGCGGGGCGGATATCAGTTCGCAGGATCGCGATGCCCAGGCATGCCG
>NZ_JBXAPG010000102.1:0-5341 GCF_058803765.1 Burkholderia sp. GW821-FHT14F03 | reverse complement strand
CGCTGCGCAGCGTGCGGCTGTCGGCCGGCGACACGTTGTCGCTTACGTTCGACGATGACGATGCTGACGACGCGCTGCCGGGCACGGCTTCGGACGAAGTCACGCTGCCGCAAGAACCGCAAGAACCGCAAGAACCGCAAGAACCGCAAGAACCGCAAGAACCGCAAGAACCGCACGAACCGCACGAACCGCACGAACCGCACGAACCGCACGAACCGCACGCTTCGATCCACGCCGGATCGGAAGGAGCCTCGGTATGCGCCTGATCGAATTGCGCAGTGACGTACTGGCCCCGAGCAGCATCGCGCTGTCCCTGACGGCCGACGAACGCTTGTCGCGGGAACCGTCTTACCGTCTTGAGCTGCTGAGCCGAGACCCGGAATTGGACCTCGAGGAATTGCTCGGCACGCCGTTGTTCGCCGACATCGACCTCGGCAACGGTGCGGTGCGCACGTTCAGCACCTACGTGTTCGGTGGCTACGACACGGGGCAGTTGAGCGGGCAGTACACCTATACGCTTGAACTGAAGAGCTGGCTGTCGTTCCTGGAGGAGAACCGCAACAGCCGGATCTTCCAGAACCTGACCGTGCCGGAGATCGTCGAGCAGGTGTTCCAGGGGCATCAGCGTACCGACTACCGGTTCGATCTCGAAAGCACGTATGAGCCGCGCGAGTACTGCGTGCAGTTCCAGGAAACCGACCTGAACTTCGTCAAGCGGCTGCTGGAGGACGAAGGCATCTATTTCTGGGTCGAGCACGAGAACGAGCGTCACGTGGTGGTGCTGTCCGACACGCAGCGCTTCGCCGACCAGCCGTCCCAGTCCGGCCAGCTTCAATATCTGCCGGACGGCGAGGAAGGGCGCGCGATCCAGGGGCGCGAAGGCGTGCAGCGCCTGCAGCGGACCCGGCGGGTGCGCTCGAACAACGTCGCGCTGCGCGACTTCAACTACTGGTCGCCGTCGAACCGTCTGGACAGCGATGCGCAGACGGAGCCGGGGCCGGGGCTGTCGGGCGTGCAGCTCGAATACTACGACTATGCGACGGGGTATCAGGACGCCGAGAAGGGTGAGCGTCTCGCGCGCCTGCGGCTGGAGGCGTTCCAGGCGGATGCGCACGTGCTGGTCGGCGAGGCGAACGCGCGGGGCCTGACGACCGGCCAGGCGTTCACGCTGGTCGGCTATCCGGCGCTGAACCGGAATCGCCGCTACTACGTGATCGGCAGTGAGTTGTCGTTCATCCAGGATGGCCCGGACAGTACGTCGAAAGGCCGCAACGTGACGGTGAAGTTCCGCGCGCTCGCCGACGACCAGCCGTTCCGGCCGCTGCTCGTGACGAAGCGTCCGGAGGTGCCGGGCATCCAGAGCGCGACGGTGGTGGGGCCGCAGGTGTCCGAGGTGTACACGGATAAGCTGGGCCGGATCAAGGTGCATTTCCACTGGGATCGCTACAAGACGACGGAAGCGGACGCGTCGTGCTGGATCCGGGTGTCGCAGGCGTGGGCGGGCAAGGGCTGGGGCGTGATCGCGATGCCGCGGGTCGGGCAGGAAGTGGTGGTGACCTACGTGGACGGCGATCTGGATCGGCCGCTCGCGACGGGGATCGTCTACAACGGCGAGAACCCGACGCCCTACGACCTGCCGAAGGACACGCGCTACACGGGGCTGGTGTCGCGTTCGACCAAGCTGGCGGGGCAGGCGCAGAACGCGAGCCAGCTGACGTTCGACGACCAGCGCGGCGCGGAGCGCGTGATGATCCACGCCGAACGCGACATGCAGCACACCGTGGAGCGCAACGATTCGAAGGCGGTCGGCCAGGATAAAAACCTCACGGTGAAGCGCACGTCGACGTCGGTGATCGGGATCACGGTCAGCTTTACGGGCATCGCGGTGTCGTACACGGGCCTATCGGTGGGGTTCACCGGCGTGTCGGCATCGTTCACCGGGCTCAGCACCTCGTTTACCGGCGTCAGCACCAGCTTTACGGGCGTGTCGACCTCGTTTACCGGCGTGTCGACCGGCTTCACGGGCGTGAGCACGTCGTTTACCGGCGTCAGCACGGGGTTCACGGGGGTGTCGACGTCGATGACCGGGGTGTCCACCAGCCTGACGGGAACGAGCAACTCGGTGACGGGCGTGTCGAACAGCATGACCGGGATCTCGTCGTCGATGACGGATGTCAGTACGTCGGCGACGGGGCAGTCGCAGAGCATGACGGGCGTGTCGCTGTCGTACACGGGCACGTCGTCGAGCATGACCGGCACGAGCACGTCGGTGACCGGCACGTCGACGAGCATCACCGGCACGTCGATCTCGAACACGGGCACGTCGACCAGCATCACTGGCGTGTCGACCTCGACCACGGGCAGTTCGACGAGCGTGACGGGATCGAGCATGTCGACGACCGGCAGCTCGGTGGGCACGACAGGGTCGAGCGTGTCGACCACGGGCAGCAGCGTGTCGACCACGGGCTTCAGCTATTCCTATACGGGCGCCAGCTACTCGGACGTGGGCGTGGATCTGAAGAAGCTCGGCATGCAGGTGAAAAGCTGATGGGAGAGCCGACATGCGCCTGATCGAACTGCGCAGCGACGTGCTGGATCCGGGCAGCATCGCGCTGTCCCTGACGGCCGACGAACGCTTGTCGCGGGAACCGTCCTACCGTTTCGAGCTGTTGAGCCGAGACCCGGAATTGGACCTCGACGAATTGCTCGGCACGCCGTTGTTCGCCGACATCGACCTTGGCAACGGTGCTGTGCGCACGTTCAGCACCTACGTGTTCGGCGGCTACGACACGGGGCAGTTGAGCGGGCAGTACACCTATACGCTTGAATTGAAAAGCTGGCTGTCGTTCCTGGAGGAGAACCGCAACAGCCGGATCTTCCAGAACCTGACGGTGCCGGAGATCGTCGAGCAGGTGTTCCAGGGGCATCAGCGCACGGACTATCGGTTCGAACTGGAAGGAAACTACGAGCCGCGCGAGTACTGCGTGCAGTTCCAGGAGACGGACCTGAACTTCGTCAAGCGGCTGCTGGAGGACGAAGGCATCTATTTCTGGGTCGAGCACGAGAACGAGCGTCACGTGGTGGTGCTGTCTGACACGCAGCGCTTCGAGGACCAGCCGTCCCAGTTCGGCCAGCTTCAATACCTGCCGGACGGCGAGGAAGGGCGCGCGATCCAGGGGCGCGAAGGCGTGCAGCGGTTGCAGCGCAGCCGGCAGGTGCGCTCGAACAACGTCGCGCTGCGCGACTTCAACTACTGGTCGCCGTCGAACCGTCTGGACAGCGATGCGCAGACGGAACCGGGGCCGGGGCTGGCGGGTGTGCAGCTCGAATACTACGACTATGCGACGGGGTATCAGGACGCCGAGAAGGGCGAGCGTCTCGCGCGCCTGCGGCTGGAGGCGTTCCAGGCGGATGCGCACGTGCTGGTCGGCGAGGCGAACGCGCGGGGCCTGACGACCGGCCAGGCGTTCACGCTGGTCGGTTATCCGGCGCTGAACCGGAATCGCCGCTACTACGTGATCGGCAGCGAACTGTCGTTCATCCAGGATGGCCCGGACAGCACGTCGAAGGGGCGCAATGTCTCGGTGAAATTCAGTGCGCTCGCCGACGACCAGCCCTACCGACCGCTGCTGCTGACGCGACGGCCTAGGGTGCCGGGCATCCAGAGCGCGACGGTGGTGGGGCCGCAGGTGTCCGAGGTGTACACGGACAAGCTGGGCCGGATCAAGGTGCATTTCCACTGGGACCGCTACAAGACGACGGAAGCGGATGCGTCGTGCTGGATCCGGGTGTCGCAGGCGTGGGCGGGCAAGGGCTGGGGCGTGATCGCGATGCCGCGGGTCGGGCAGGAGGTGGTGGTGACCTACGTGGACGGCGATCTGGACCGGCCGCTCGCGACGGGGATCGTCTACAACGGCGAGAACCCGACGCCTTACGACCTGCCGAAGGACACCCGCTACACGGGGATCGTGTCGCGCTCGACCAAGCTGGCCGGGCAGGCGCAAAACGCGAGCCAGCTGACGTTCGACGACCAGCGCGGCGCGGAGCGCGTGATGATCCATGCCGAACGCGACATGCAGCACACCGTGGAGCGCAACGATTCGAAGGCGGTCGGCCAGGATCAAAACCTCACGGTGGAGCGCACGTCGACGTCGGTGATCGGGATCACGGTCAGCTTTACGGGCATCGCGGTGTCGTACACGGGCCTATCGGTGGGCTTCACGGGCGTATCGGCGTCGTTCACCGGGCTCGACACTTCATTTACCGGCGTCAGCACCAGCTTCACGGGCGTCTCGACTTCGTTTACCGGCGTGTCGACCGACTTCACCGGTGTGAGCACCTCGTTCAAGGGTGTCAGCACGGATTTCACGGGGGTGTCGACGTCGATGACCGGGGTGTCCACCAGCCTGACGGGAACGAGCAACTCGGTGACGGGCGTGTCGAACAGCATGACGGGTATTTCATCGTCGATGACGGACGTCGACATGTCGGCGACGGGGCAGTCGCAGAGCATGAAGGGCGTGTCGCTGTCGTACACGGGCACATCGACGGGCATGACGGGCACGGATACGTCGGTGACCGGGACATCGACGAGCATCACCGGCACGTCGATCTCGAACACCGGCGTGTCGACGGACATCACTGGCGTGTCGACCTCGATAAAAGGAACCTCGACGAGCGTGACGGGAACGGATATGTCAACCACAGGAAGCGATATGTCGAACACAGGGTCGAGCGTGTCGACCACGGGCAGCAAGATCAGCCATACGGGATTCAGTTACTCGTACACCGGCGCCGAATACTCGGACGTGGGCGTGGATTTGAAGAAACTCGGCATGCAGGTGAAAAGCTGATGCCGGTCCGACACATCAAACCTCAAGCCGCGCTCGTCGCGACGACGCGCACCCAGATCGGCTCGACGCCGATGTTCGCGATCAGTGTCGGGGTGGGATTCCGGCTCAGCGACCCGGCCATCCTCGTGCACGAGGCGGCGGTCTGGGAGGCGCTGAAGGCGGCGGCGCCGTCGGTGCCGCTGACCGAGGCGGCCATGCCGAAGCGCTGCGCGGAGTGGCTGCTCGCCGGGCATTCAGTGCAGCGCGCGCCGGCCGGCGCGTGCGGACGCGCGATCGACTGGGCCGCCTGGGTCGAACTCGACGGCGTGCGCAAGACCGTGTCGTGTCGCGCGACGGTCGACGAACAGGCGCAATCCGATGGGTTCGCACGACTCGCGATCGATCCGGCCCAGGCGGTCGCGGGCGGCGCGGGCGAGAACCCGCTCGGCCGGGCGTCGGGTTCCGCGCCGCTGCAGCGCGTGGGCGCGCTCGGCGTCGGGCCGGACCCG
>NZ_JBXAPG010000101.1:0-5482 GCF_058803765.1 Burkholderia sp. GW821-FHT14F03 | reverse complement strand
CCGACAAGTCGAGCAAGCAGCGCTGGACGGATGCGGAGGCGGTATGCACCCAATAAGCGGAGCCGGTGCGTCGGACATGGGGACGAGCGCGCAACGACTGGGCCGCGTGGCATTCTGGCTGCTCACTCTGATGGTGTTGATGCTCGGCTTGGGCGCGCGCACGGCATCCGCGACCGTCAGCTGCACCGGCACGGCGCAGACGGTGACGCTCTCGATGCCTTCCTCGGTGACGGTTCCGCGCGACGCCGCGGTCGGCACGGTGTTGACCTCCTGGATCAGTACCGCGGCCACCACCAATTTCTATAGCTGCACGGCGTCGAATTCGTCACCTTCGGGGATGCTTTTCGATCCGATGTCGCTGACCAAGGCCAGCATGACCGTGACCGGGCCGAATAGTGTCGCCTATACGGTCTGGAACACCAACGTGCCTGGCGTCGGCATCGCGATCGGCGTGCGGACCTATGCGAACGGGTGTGGGTGGCAACCATGGTTCGATCTTGGCAGGGCGCCGTCGGGGACGTTCCCCAGCCCGTGGGTGGGTTCCTCCTGCAACCAAAACGGTTCGGTCACCAACGGTGGCCAGGCCCAGGTGGCGCTGGTCAAGACCGGCCCCATCACGGCCGGAACGGTGACGGGCGGTGTGCTGTTCCAGGGGGCGTCTGCGACGGCGCAGACCAGCACCTATACGATCTCCACCTCGAACCCCGTGTCGTACTCGCTGACCCAGACCATCGTCAACGTGGCGGCGTGCACTACGCCGAACGTGACGGTCACCATGGGTTCGTACATGCAGTCGGCCTTCAAGGGCATCGGCTCGACCAGCACGCCGGCCAAGGCATTCAACGTGGCGGTCAATGCCTGTCCGACGGGGCTGAACTCGATCCAGTATCAGTTCATTCCGGTCAATGCCGTGCTCGACGCCACGAATGGCGTGCTGGCGCTGTCGAGCGGTTCGACGGCCACCGGCATCGGTTTGCAACTGAAGGACGGCAGCGGCAATCCGCTGAAATACAACACGCAATACACACTGACGAGCTACAGCAAGACGACGGGCGGTTCCTACACGATCCCGCTCACGGCCGCGTACTACCAGACGGCTGCCAGCGTGACGCCCGGCAGTGCGAACGCGGTGTTGACCTTCACCATGACGTATCAGTAAGTCATGGTGGCGACCGTCGAGGCGAGGGATGCTGCCGGGCGCATGACGCCCGGTCGTGGTCTGCGCATCGATGCATTCGGTCATGCGGGGGCGTCGGATTCGACATCGTTCGCGCCCTCCGAAAAGCCTGGGAAAGATTATGAAATGGAATGAGAAGCCGGCCGCGATACGCAGGCAGGCGAAATCGGCGCGTGGCCTGGCGTTCTGGCTGCTCGCGCTGGCGGTGTTGATGCTGGGCTTGGGCTCGCGAGCGACCTTCGCCCAGAGCGTCAGCTGCACGGGCACGGCGCAGACGGTGACGCTCTCGATGCCGACTTCGGTGACGGTTCCGCGCGACGCCGCGGTCGGGACGGTGCTGACCTCCTGGATCAGTACCGCGGCCACCACCAACTTCTATAACTGCACGACGTCGGGATCGGCTGCCTCCGGCATGGTCTTCGAGCCGCTGTCGTTGACCAAGGCCGGCACCGTGGCCGGGCCGAACAGCGTGACCTATACGGTCTGGAACACCAATGTGCCCGGCGTCGGTATTGCGATCGGCGTGCGGACCTACGCGAACGGGTGTGGGTGGCAGTCATGGCAGGATGTCGGCACGCCGTTTTCGGCGTTTCCCAGCCCGTGGGCGGGCCAGGCTTGCAACCAGAATGGTTCGGGCGGCTCGGTCATCAATGGCGGCCAGGCTCAGGCGGCCCTGGTCAAGACCGGCCCCATCACGGCGGGTACGGTAACGGGCGGCGTGCTGTTCGAGGGCGCGCCCATCACGGCATCCAATATCGGCGGTCCGTATACGGTCGGCACCTCGGGCCACGTGTCGTATTCGCTGACCCAGACTGCCGTCACCGTGGCGGCGTGCACCACGCCGAACGTGACGGTCACCATGGGTTCGTACATGCAGTCGGCCTTCAAGGGCATCGGCTCGACCAGCACGCCGGCCAAGGCATTCAACGTGGCGGTCAATGCCTGTCCGACGGGGCTGAACTCGATCCAGTATCAGTTCATTCCGGTCAATGCCGTGCTCGACGCCACCAATGGCGTGCTGGCGCTGTCGAGCGGTTCGACGGCCACCGGCATCGGTTTGCAACTGAAGGACGGCAGCGGCAATCCGCTGAAATACAACACGCAATACACACTGACGAGCTACAGCAAGACGACGGGCGGTTCCTACACGATCCCGCTCACGGCCGCGTACTACCAGACGGCCGCCAGCGTGACGGCCGGCAGTGCGAATGCGGTGCTGACCTTCACCATGACGTATCAGTAAGCCATCGAGACAAAGGATACGACCGGGGCATGCGCCCGTTCAGGGCGTATGCGTGGATTCGTTCGGTCATGCGCGAATGTCGAATCCGGCATTTTGCTCTCGCGGAATTTGCTGGACGACGCGCGGCGCAAACGTGTCGATCACGGCGCGCACCACGCCAGCGGCCGCATCAACCGTCGCATAGCAGCTCGGTGCCCCGAGCCGAACCGAGAGCCGGTCCGGCAGCACCTTGGCATCGGAGATGCGACACGTCATCGATCCCCTGCCATTGGGCGCGGTGCTGTTGTTCCAGATCGCGGCGAACGACACCCCTTGCTTGCTCTCGCGGAACGCTTCGCTCAGCACGGCGATCGCGGGCGTCGACGGCGATCCGTCGGTGTCGAAGGCGGGGTAGAGCGTCGCCTCATTGAGCGTGTTGCCCTTCAAAAACCAGTGCTCGTGCACCATCGCTGGAGCCAAGACCGCCAGGGACGCCACGATCTTGGACTGGCGAGCGACGATCGCCGGGAAGTCGCGGGAGGTCAAATCGCTGTCGCGGAACAGTGCGCTGATTTCCATCGTCTATTACGGTTGGTAGACAGCTGCGACGCCCATTTCGGCGAGCAGGGGGGCATTTTTCGGTACGTGAGCGGCGTCTGAAAGTACCACGACAACTGCGCCGGCGGGTTGCCACGAACGACGACGCCCTGGGCGAAGGCCTGCGCTTCCATCGCGTCGAAGCCATCGAAAAAATTCTCGGCGCGCGGAATCGCGGCGTCGAGATCGCATCTCAACAGCGCGCATGAGAAGCGGCGGAGAAGATTCGATTTCATGGTCGCGTTAGTTAGACCACACGGCTGGTGGACGTTGGGCGGGCGAGCAGGGGGCGTGCTGGAGCCGATCCCGATGCGTCGCGGCCAGGCGTTGGTTCAGTCGGGCGGGATTGCATCGTGTCCGTTGAGCAGATCGAGCGCCTGTCGGCGCGTGCATCGTCGCGGCACAGTGCAGGCTACCGCGTACATGGTCAGCTGGATGCGCCGTGCCGTTCAATGCGCAGTCGAGCGTCGTGCCGTCGATGCACGTGTCGCCGTGCTTGAATGAAACGTCCTGCAGCCCGTCCATCACCGCCTCGATTCATATTGATGATGCCGCCCTTGACGGTCAGCAGTGCGCCGTTTGTCGTGAGCGACCGGCGAGCGTGTCGCAGGCGGAGGGCGTGGCCGCGCATCTGGTTGCGTAGGTGGTGCTGCACGGCGACGCGGGTGTCGACATCGCGGCCTTGCGGAAAACGCTGCCCGCCGAACTGCCCGAGCACATGATGCCGGCCGCGATCGTCGCGCTGTAGGCTATGCAGCTCAAGCTGATCGGCAAGCTCGACCCCGCGGTGGTCCCGTTTGCTTAATCGACGCCGCGGATCGACCGTCGATTGGGCAAATTATCGCTCCGACCCATACGTTCGATAATCTTAGTTGTGTGAACGCCCGTCGCAATAGACAACCGGCCTCGATAGGACAGCCAGGACGAGCGCGGTCGAGTGTCCGGTGCGCGCCTGATGTCCTTGTGAAGCGGTGAGCGGGAACCTAGAGTCCTAATCGTGTCACCACGACACATGACCGGGGAAACCACCATGAGAACCGCGCTATGGGTAGGGATGCTGTTATCCGCCTTGATACAGACGGTTTACGCGCAAGACGATCCGAACAATCACTGCGATATTCCAATGGCGCAGACCAACCGCTATTGCCAGTGCCACTACACGCCTGATTCGCACAATACGAGCTGTCAGCGCTGGATGAATAATCACGGCCAGGTCTGCAAGGAAACCTGCCAGCCCTGTACCTGCCCGCCCCATCACGGCTAGCCATTGCGTCGGCGCGCGGGGCGTTGACGCACGCGGCGCGAGCCACGGCCAGCCTCCCGTTGACAGCCGCCGGTCGCCGACAGGCCATTGTGGGTCGAAGGGAGCAGTGGCGCACACGTGTGCCGCGATCGACGACCTCCCACCCGGCTGCGGCCGGTTTTTTTGTGGGCGACGCCGGCGCGCACGCCGGCGAGGGTACAGAAATCGCACATGCGATAACTGTGCTTATCGCGAGTACTGTCGGCGGCACCGTCGCAAGCGATACCAAATTTTGGTATATGATCAACGCATCATGAGGAGGTGCGCGATGCCGCGGAATACATCGATCTCGCTGGGGGATCATCTGACCCAGTTTGTGGACACCCAGGTCGCGTCTGGCCGCTACGGCTCGGCCAGCGACGTGGTTCGGGCGGGCCTGCGCCTGCTCGAGACCCAGGAAACTGAGCTGCGGGCCCTGCAGGAAGCGCTCCGCGCCGGCGAGGCCTCTGGCGCGCCGGCGGCTTTCGACGGCCAGGGGTTCCTCGCGCGCATGCGTGCCAAGCATGCGGGCTAAGGTCCGGGCGGTCAGGCTAACGCCGTTGGCCGAGGCCGATCTCGAGGACATCTGGACCTATACGTTCAAGCAGTGGTCACTCGAACAGGCCGAGCGCTACGTCGGCGAGCTGATTGAGGCATTCGAGCGCTTGGCGCGGGGCGAGTGGGCGGGGCGGCCGAGCCGCGCGCGCGACGACTATCGGCGCTACCTGGTCGGGTCGCACGTGGTGTTCTATCGTGCAACGACGGCCACGCTGGACGTGATCCGGGTGTTGCACCAGCGCATGGACGTCGACAGGCATTTGTAGTCGGCCTGCCGCGCGGCGACGCGCTCACTCAACAGGATATTAGCGGTCCTGCGCCATCGCCCCACATACAGTAGCAACGCCTTCACACCCGGCCTCGGCCGGGTTTCTTTTTGGTTCATCGTGGATTACCGGGGAACGCAGCGCGGATTTTGAGGAAGAAATATTCCTCGTCGCGGTAGCCATAAGCCCGGCGTTTGATGACCTTGATGGTGTTGTTGATGCCTTCGACGACGCTGGTATTGAGCGGGTGCCTGCAACGAGCCGGAATGCCGTGCCAGTCGCTCTGCAGGCGCTCAGCGAACATTCAGTACTTTGCGCGCAGGACGGTCGTGCCGAAGCTGATTGGCCTGATCGACTCGTACCCGGTCAATGACTTCACG
>NZ_JBXAPG010000100.1:4767-6126 GCF_058803765.1 Burkholderia sp. GW821-FHT14F03 | reverse complement strand
GGCCTCTCGACGGCCAACAGCAGCATCGCCTCGCTGTCCACCTCGACCTCGACCGGCATCGGTTCGCTCTCGACCGGCCTCAGCACGACCAACAGCAATGTCGCCTCGCTGTCGACCTCCACGTCGACCGGCTTGTCGTCGGCTAACAGCAGCATCGCTTCGCTGTCCACGTCGACCTCGACCGGTATCGGTTCGCTCTCGACCGGATTGAGCACGACCAACAGCGCCGTCACGTCGCTCTCGACCTCGACCTCGACCGGCCTCTCGACCACTGACAGCAGCATCGCCTCGTTGTCCACCTCGACCTCGACCGGCATCAGCTCGCTGTCCACCGGCCTCAGCACCACCAACAGCACCGTCTCGTCGCTCTCGACTTCCACGTCGACCGGCCTCTCGACGGCCAACAGCTCGATCGCTTCGCTGTCCACGTCGACTTCGACCGGCATCGGTTCGCTGTCCACCGGCCTCAGCACCACCAACAGCACCGTCGCTTCGCTGTCGACCTCCACATCGACCGGCCTCTCGACCGCCAACAGCAGCATCGCCTCGCTGTCCACCTCGTCTTCGACGGGCATCAGTTCGCTGTCCACCGGCCTGAGCACCACCAACAGCAATGTTGCTTCGCTCTCGACCTCCACGTCGACCGGTCTCTCGACGGCTAACAGCAGCATCGCCTCGCTGTCCACGTCGACCTCGACCGGCATCGGCTCGCTTTCGACCGGCATCAGCACCACCAACAGCACCGTCTCGTCGCTCTCGACCTCCACGTCGACTGGCCTCTCGACGGCCAACAGCTCGATCGCTTCGCTGTCCACGTCGACCTCGACCGGCATCGGCTCGCTTTCGACCGGCATCAGCACCACCAACAGCACCGTCTCGTCGCTCTCGACCTCCACGTCGACTGGCCTCTCGACGGCCAACAGCTCGATCGCTTCGCTGTCCACGTCGACCTCGACCGGCATCGGCTCGCTTTCGACCGGCATCAGCACCACCAACAGCACCGTCTCGTCGCTCTCGACCTCGACCTCGACCGGCCTCTCATCGGCTGACAGCTCGATCGCTTCGCTGTCGACCTCGACCTCGACCGGCATCAGCTCGCTGTCCACCGGCCTCAGCACCACCAACAGCAATGTCGCCTCGCTCTCGACTTCCACGTCGACCGGCATCAGTTCGCTGTCTACCGGCCTCAGCACTGCCGACAGCACCGTCGCATCGTTGTCCACGTCGACCTCGACCGGCATCAGTTCGCTCTCGACCGGCCTCAGCACCGCCGACAGCAGCGTCGCATCGTTGTCCACGTCGACCTCGACCGGCATCAGTTCGCTCTCGACCGGCCTCAGCACCGCCGACAGCAGCGTC
>NZ_JBXAPG010000100.1:0-4672 GCF_058803765.1 Burkholderia sp. GW821-FHT14F03 | reverse complement strand
GCGTCGCATCGCTCTCGACCTCCGCGTCGACCGGCCTCTCGTCGGCCAACAGCTCGATCGCCTCGCTGTCCACCTCGACGTCGACCGGCATCGGCTCGCTCTCCACCGGCATCAGCACCACCAATAGCACCGTCACGTCGCTCTCGACCTCGACCTCGACCGGCATCAGCTCGCTGTCCACTGGCCTGAGCACCACCAACAGCACCGTCGCATCGCTGTCGACCTCGACGTCGACCGGTATCAGCTCGCTGTCCACCGGCCTGTCGACCACCGACAGCAGCGTCGCATCGCTGTCGACTTCCACGTCAACCGGCATCAGCTCGCTGTCCACCGGCCTGTCGACCGCCGACAGCAGCGTCGCCTCGCTGTCGACCTCCACGTCGACCGGCATCGGCTCGCTGTCCACCGGCCTGAGCACGACCAACAGCACCGTCGTATCGTTGTCGACCTCGACCTCGACCAGCATCAGCTCGCTGTCGACCAGCGTCGGCTCGATCACCACCAACACCAACAACCTCGGCACCAGCACCGCCGCGGCGCTGGGCGGCGGTGCAACCTACAACCCGGCCACCGGCACCATTTCCGCCCCGGCCTACATCACCTACAACACCAACGGCACGACCACGACCAACAACAACGTCGGTTCGGCGATCGACAACATCAACGCGAACGGCATCAAGTACTTCCATGCCAACTCGACCGACCCCGACAGCCAGGCCACCGGCCAGAACAGCGTCGCGATCGGGCCGAACGCAGTCGCCAACATCGACAACTCGGTCGCGATCGGCAACGGCGCCACCACGTCCGCCGCCGTCCCGGTCTCGTCGGCCACCGTCGGCGGCCTGACCTTCGGCACCTTCGCGGGCAGCAACCCGGTCGGCGTGTTCAGCGTCGGCGCGCCGGGCGCGGAACGCCAGGTCACCAACGTCGCCGCCGGACAAGTCACCGCGACCAGCACCGACGCGATCAACGGCAGCCAGCTGTTCGCGACCAACAGCAACGTCGCCTCGCTGTCCACCGGTCTCAGCACGACCAACGGCAACGTCGCCTCGCTGTCGACCTCGACCTCGACCGCCGTCAACTCGCTGTCCACCGGCCTGTCGACCGTCGGCAGCCAGATCGGCTCGCTGTCCACGGGCTTGAGCAGCACCAACAGCACGGTGTCGTCGCTGTCGACCTCGACCTCGACCGCCGTCAACTCGCTGTCCACCGGCCTCAGCACCACCAACAGCACGGTGTCGTCGCTGTCGACCTCGACCTCGACCTCCATCAACTCGCTGTCCACCGGCCTCGGCACCACCAACAGCAACGTCGCCTCGCTGTCGAGCGGCGTGACCAACATCAACAACCAGATCTCGTCGCTGTCGACCTCGATCAACAACACGACCCGCACCGCCAACACCGGCGGCATCGCGGCCGACATGAACGGCACCGGCGCAGACAACCCGACCGTCAGCGCCGGTTCGAACTCGGTCGCGATCGGCGCGAATTCCAACAACGGCGGCCGCTCGAACGTGGTCTCGGTCGGCAGCAGCACCGAGCAGCGCCAGATCGCCAACGTCGCAGCCGGCACGGAAGGCACCGATGCGGTCAACCTCAACCAGTTGAACACGCTGTCGACATCCGTCTCCCAGTCGATGGCCGGGACGCAGGCCTCGATCAACAACCTGAGTTCGCAGATCGCGCAGACCCAGGAAGCGCTGCAGCAGACCGACAAGATGGCCCGTCAGGGCATCGCGGCCGCCGCCGCGCTCGCCATGCTGCCGCAGGTCGAAGCCGGCAAGACCTTCAACACGGCGGTCGGCGGGGCGCGTTTCGCGGGCCAATCGGGCGTCGCGTTCGGCGCGAGCGCGCATATCACGAAGCACGGCGTGCTCAAGATGGGCATCGGTATCGCCGGCAGTAATCGCACCTATGGAGCCGGCTATGGATACACATGGTGAGCGGCGCGATTTCTCGCCTGATTTATCGATACGAAACCAATTTCGATATCCGAATAAAGGATGTCTGGAAAACCTGGGACGTAATCATGAAAGTGAATGGCGCATCTGCCCCGTCGACACCGCGTCAGTCCGCCTGGACCGCGGTCCCGCACGCGCCGTCGGCCGTGCCCGCCTGGCCGCGCAGGAACCGCATCACGCCTGGCTGGCAGCGCTTTACCGGGCAGCGGCGCGCGCACCGCGTGCGACGCCCCGTCCGAGCGTGCTGGAGACGCGCGGATTAACCATGCATGACATTCATTGGCGTCGCCAATTTGCAGTTCTTTGCAGTTTTAACAACGCTATCGCAATAAAATTTAGCGATCTGAATATCGATACGCCCGCGCATAACCACCGTATTGGCGCTGTCCCCGGTGCGCGACGTATTTCAGTGGAGAGTTTTCCATCATGAACCGCACATACCGCACCATCTGGAACGAGGCGCTCGGCGCATGGGTCGCTGCTTCCGAACTGGCGTCGGCGCGAGGCAAGGCCAACAAGTCGGTGCTCGCGAAGGCGATCGCGGTCGCCGTGCTCGCGGCCGCCGCGCAGGGCGGCTTCGCCAGCACCATCGGGGTGGGTACCGGCTCATCGCCGGGCGGCAGCGCCTGCGGCGGGGTCGGCGGGACTGGAACAGGGCCGGACGGCACGACCAGCTACACGAACCGCGCCATCACGGACGGCAATGGCTACTACTCCACGGTGGCCGGCTGCTCGGCCAACGCCAACAACGTCCTCGGCGCGACCGCGTACGGCTTCTACACGACCGTCACCGGCGACGGCGGCACGGCTATGGGGTTCGGCGCGACCGCGGCCAAATGGGCGACAGCCATCGGCCTGCAGGCGAGTGCGTCGGGACAAAGCTCGAATGCGTTCGGCTTCAACGCATCCGCCGCCGGCACCGGCTCGGTCGCGATCGGCAACGCCGCGTCGGCCGTCTATACGAACAGCGTCGCGATCGGCACCGGCAGCGTGACGGGCGCCGCCGCCCCGACCGGCACCGGCTTCCTGACCGGCACCGCCGCGCCCTTGTCCGAAGTCTCGGTCGGCAGCTCGACCGCGCTGCGCCGGATCACCAACGTCGCCGACGGCTCCGCGCCGCAGGACGCCGTCACGGTCGCGCAGTTGAGCACCGGCATGAGCACCGCGACAAGCAGCATCGCGAGCCTGTCGACCTCGACCTCGACCGGCATCACGTCGCTGTCGACCGGACTGAGCACGACCAACAGCACCATCACGTCGTTGTCGACCTCGTCGTCGACGGGGATCAGCTCGTTGTCCACGGGCTTGTCGACCACGACGAGCCGCGTCACGTCGCTGTCGACTTCGGCATCGACCGGCATCAGCTCGCTGTCCACCGGACTCAGCACGACCAACAGCACCGTCACCTCGCTCTCGACCTCCACGTCGACCGGCCTCTCGACGGCCAACAGCTCGATCGCTTCGCTGTCCACGTCGTCTTCGACCGGCATCAGCTCGCTGTCCACCGGCCTCAGCACGACCAACAGCACCGTCACCTCGCTCTCGACCTCCACGTCGACCGGCCTCTCGACGACCAACAGCTCGATCGCTTCGCTGTCCACGTCGTCTTCGACCGGCATCGGCTCGCTTTCGACTGGCCTCAGCACCACCAACAGCACCGTCACGTCGCTGTCGACCTCGACCTCGAGCGGCCTCTCGACAGCTAACAGCAGCATCGCTTCGCTGTCCACCTCGTCTTCGACGGGTATCAGCTCGCTGTCCACCGGCCTCAGCACCACCAACAGCACGGTCACGTCGCTGTCGACCTCCGCGTCGACCGGTCTCTCGACGGCTAACAGCAGCATCGCTTCGCTGTCCACCTCGACCTCGACCGGTATCAGCTCGCTCTCGACCGGCCTCAGCACGACCAACAGCACCGTCACCTCGCTCTCGACCTCCACGTCGACCGGCCTCTCGACCGCCAACAGTTCGATCGCCTCGCTGTCCACCTCGTCATCGACCGGCATCAGCTCGCTCTCGACCGGCTTGAGCACGACCAACAGCACCGTCACCTCGCTGTCGACCTCCACGTCGACCGGCCTGTCGTCGGCCAACAGCTCGATCGCCTCGCTGTCCACGTCGACTTCGACCGGCATCGGTTCGCTCTCGACCGGCCTCAGCACCACCAACAGCACGGTCACGTCGCTGTCGACCTCCACGTCGACCGGCCTCTCGACGGCCAACAGCAGCATCGCTTCGCTGTCCACGTCGACTTCGACCGGTATCGGTTCGCTCTCGACTGGTCTCAGCACCACCAACAGCACCGTCACATCGCTCTCGACCTCCACGTCGACCGGCCTGTCGTCGGCCAATAGCTCGATCGCCTCGCTGTCCACCTCGACCTCGACCGGCATCGGTTCGCTCTCGACCGGTTTGAGCACGACCAACAGCACCGTCGCCTCGCTCTCGACCTCCACGTCGACCGGCCTGTCGTCGGCCAATAGCTCGATCACCTCGCTCTCGACCTCGACCTCGACCGGCATCGGTTCGCTCTCGACCGGCTTGAGCACGACCAACAGCACCGTCGCCTCGCTCTCGACCTCCACGTCGACCGGCTTGTCGTCGGCCAACAGCTCGGTCGCTTCGCTGTCCACCTCATCCTCGACCGGCATCAGCTCGCTCTCGACCGGCCTCAGCACCACCAACAGCACCGTCGCCTCGCTCTCGACCTC
>NZ_JBXAPG010000099.1:0-6823 GCF_058803765.1 Burkholderia sp. GW821-FHT14F03 | reverse complement strand
CCCCCCCCCCCCCCCCCCCCCCCCCCCCCCCCCCCCCCCCCCCCCCCCCCCCCCCCCCCCCCCCCCCCCCCCCCGCCTGCATGGGGCGGGGGCTCAGCCGAACGCCGCGACGGTTTCCTCGGCGAGCGCATGCACGAGCGCGCCGGCCGGGATGCCGTGGTCGCGCCGGCGGCTCAGGCCCGCGGCCTGGCCGGCCCACATCGAGATGAAGTCGGGGCGGTTCGCCGCGCCCGCGGCCTTGCGGATCTCGGCTGTCAGTGCGTTCTGGATCGGATAGGCGGGCACCTCGCGCTCGAACTCGACCATGCGCTCGATGTAGTGGTTGACGATGCCGCGCGCGGGGCGGCCCGTGAAGGTGCGGCTCGTGCGCGTGGAGGTGTCGGTCGACTCGCGGATCTGCGCCTGCCACAGCGGATGGATCGGCGATTCGGCGCTGGTCAGGAAGGCCGTGCCCAGCTGCGCGGCCTGCGCGCCGAGCGTGAGCGCGGCGGCGATGCCGCGGCCGTCCATGATGCCGCCCGCGGCGATCACGGGCAGCGGCACCGCGTCGGCGATCTGCGGCACGAGGGCGAGCGTGCCGATCATGCTGGCGTCCGGATGGCCGAGGAAGGTGCCGCGATGGCCGCCGGCTTCCGCGCCCTGCGCGCAGATGATGTCCGCGCCGTTGGCGGCCCAGGCGCGCGCCTCGGCGACGCTGGTGGCGGTGCCGATCACGAGGCTGCCGGCGTCGTGCAGGCGCTTGACCGACGGGGCGTCGAGCAGGCCGAACGTGAAGCTCGCGACCGGCACCTTCAATGCGATGAGCGCCTCGAGCTGCTGGCGGAAATCCTCGCAGTAGCGCGCGAGCGGCTGGCCGGGCGCGAGGCCCAGCTCGGCGCGGATCGGCTCCAGCCGTTCGAGCGCGGCGTTGACCTCGGCCTCGCTCGGCGCGGGCGTGTCGAGCACGAACAGGTTGATCGCGAACGGCTTCGACGTGCCCGCGCGGATCGTCGCGGCCTGCGCGCGGATCGCGTCGGGGCTCAACCCGGCGGCGGCGAGCGAGCCGAGACCGCCGGCGTTGGAGACCGCGATCACCATTTCAGGCGTCGAGCCGCCGTTCATCGGGCCTTGCACGATGGGCAGGGCGATGCCGAGCCGTTGGGTCAGCGGAGTGGAAAGCGAGCGTGGCATGGTCTGTTCCTCGAACGTGAAATGAGCAATCTGACTGGAGGCGCGGCGTCGTTATTCTAGAGCCCGCCGGGCGCATCGCCGCGCGGGCCGTGTTCCCGGCGGCGCGCGGCGGCCCGCTGGTCGGCCTGGTACAGCAGCAACAGGAACTTGTAGAACAGCGAGCACGCGACCGCGGCGATGCCGATGGTGACCAGGATGGCGTCCAGCATGAAAGGCGTCTCCAGATGGGGTGGCGCGGCGCGCGAGGCGGGCGCATTAAACATGCGCATGATATGAATTTTATCGGATCCGTGGGATGAAAAATACAGATGCAGGGTTTCTCTAAACGAGAACGGTCGCCGGGCGCGGCGCGGCGGGACGAAAAAAAGGGCGGCCGGAGCCGCCCTGCGAAGTCGTGATCGTGAAGATTATCGCGGCGTCGACGCCGTGCTTACTGGCCCGTCGACAGGTTGAGCGCGTTGGTCAGGTCGCCCATCGGCTTGCCGCCATTCGCGACCAGCGCGTCGTCGCGCTGCTTGAGGCCCGCGAGGCGCGGCAGCGAGAAGCGGCGCGTGATGAAGCGCAGAATCGACGCGGTGTCGTACGGCGTGTGGTCGACGAAGCCCTGCTTGGAGTACGGCGAGATGATGAGCGCCGGAATCCGCGAGCCCGGGCCCCAGCGGTCGCCCTTGGGCGGCGCGACGTGATCCCAGAAGCCGCCGTTCTCGTCGTAGGTGACCACCACCACCATGTTGTTCCACTGCGGGCTCTTCTGCAGATGCGCGATCACGTCGGCGATGTGCTGGTCGCCCGAGGCGACGTCGGTGTAGCCCGCATGCTCGTTCAGGTTGCCCTGCGGCTTGTAGAACGACACCTGCGGCAGCGTGCCGGCGTCGATCGCCTTGATGAACTCGGTGCCGTTCACGCCGCCGTCGAGCAGATGCTGCGCCCGGCTCGCCGAGCCGGGCGCCTGGTTCGCGTAGAAGTTGAACGGCTGGTGATGCGGCTGGAAGTTCGGCGCGGTCATGTTCGGGCCGTAGATCACGCCCGAGGTGCCGCTTTGCGCGGCCTGCAGCGCCTGGTTCCAGGCGCCGCCGTACCACGCCCACGAGACGTTCGCGGCGCTCAGCAGGTCGCCGATGTTCTGCTGCGTCTGCGGCGGCAGCGTCGTGGCCACTGCCGGATCGGCGAGCGTCGGGTCGCCGCCCGCCGGGCTCTTGTTGCCGCTCGGCTGGTACGGCGGCTGCATCGTGTTGATCGCGTAGAAGTCCGGCGTCAGGTTGCCCGAGTTCACGTACTTCGGCGGGCCGCTTTGCGCCGACGCCGGCGAGTTGGTCGCAGTCTTGAGCGACACGCCGTCCGCGTTCAGCACCGAAACCGAGCCGGCCGCCGGGCTCTTGTCGGCGTTGGCGTAGTAGGGCGCGCACGCGCAGATCAGGTACTGGTGGTTCAGGAACGAACCGCCGAACGCGCCCATGAAGAAGTTGTCCGCGAGCGTGTATTGCTGCGCGATCTTCCACAGCGGCAGCTTCGACGCGTTGGTGTTGTAGTGGCCCATCACGAGGCCGCCCGAATCGGCCCACGCGGCGAACATGTTGTTCTTGCCGCCGTTGATCTGCATCTGGTTCTCGTAGAACCGGTGGTACAGATCGCGCGTGGTCACGTTCATCGAGGTATTGAAGCCCTGCGGATCGTCGATCGCGAACGGCGCGTTCGCCAGGTTCGCGGTCATCGCTTCCGTCACGGCGGGCGTCACGCCGCTGGCGGTCAGGCCGTTCCAGATCTTCGGCAGCGTCGCGAGCGGGGTGCCATCGCGATCGAGCTGCTGCGCGCTCGCGGCCGCCAGGTTCTGCAGGCCGTTCGCGCCCGGGAAGGCGCCGTACAGGTTGTCGAAGCTGCGGTTCTCCGCGTAGATCACGACGACGTTCTTGACCGCCGTCAGGCCCGGCGACGCAATATCATCCCCGCCGCATGCGCTCAGGCCGATAGCCGCTGCCAACGCGATGGGCGTGACGCGGATCCAGGTTTTCTTCATTCGTTGTCTCTCTTGTGTACCGAGGGACCGGCGTGCTGCGCGGCCATTCGCCGGACGCGCGCTGAACTGGTTTTGACAGCCGGCTGCGCGAATTATGTAAGGCGCGTTTGACAGCGGAATGTAGTGGAGCTTTCGATAAGCTATCAATGTAATCGTCACGGAAATGACATGCGACTGACATACGCTCGCGCCTCTCTTCCCTTGACTCGTGCCGATTCGATGATGCGTCGCCTGCCTGCCCAGCTGTCCCGGATCCTTGCGCCGCGCGCCGCGCTGGGCGTGTTCGCGCTCGCCGCGGCGCTCGCCGGCTGCCATGAGCGCACACCCGACGCGCCGGTCGCGCCCGCCGCCGCCGCGGCGGCGAGCGGCGCGGCCGTGGTCAGCGACCAGCCGCAGACGCGTGCGCAGGTTTACGAAGGCGTCAGGCGAATGACGGCGCTTGGCAAGGCGATGTTCTTCGATCCGTCGCTGTCGGGCTCGGGCAAGCTGGCATGCGCGTCGTGCCACAGCCCCGAACACGGCTTCAGCCCGCCGAACGCGCTGGCGGTGCAGCTCGGCGGCGACGACCTGAGCAAGCCGGGCTTCCGCGCGGCGCCCACGCTCAAGTACCTGCAGTCGGTGCCCGCGTTCAGCGAGCACTATCACGACTCCGACGACGAGGGCGACGAGAGCGTCGACAACGGTCCGACGGGCGGCCTGACCTGGGACGGCCGCGTCGACAGCGGTGCGGAACAGGCGCGCATCCCGTTGACCTCGTCGTTCGAGATGAACAGCACGCCCGCGAAGGTGGCGCGCGCGGTGCGCGCGGCGCCGTACGCGGCGGAATTCCGCGCGACCTTCGGCGCGCGCGTGCTCGACGACGACGACGCGGCCTTCGCCGCGGTGCTGCGCGCGCTCGGCACCTTCGAGCAGACGCCCGAGGTGTTCTATCCGTACACCAGCAAGTACGACGCGTACCTCGCCGGCCGCGCGCGGCTGACGCCCGCCGAACTGCGCGGCCTGCAGGTGTTCAACGACGAGAAAAAGGGCAACTGCGCAAGCTGTCACCTGAGCCAGCGCGCGCTCGACGGCACGCCGCCGCAGTTCAGCGACTTCGGGCTGATCGCGGTCGGCGTGCCGCGCAACCGCGCGCTGCCGGTGAATCGGGATCCGAAGTTCCACGATCTCGGCGCCTGCGGCCCGGAGCGGCAGGACCTGAAGGGGCGCGCGGAATTCTGCGGGCTGTTCCGCACGCCGACGCTGCGCAACGTCGCGCTGCGCAAGAGCTTCTTCCACAACGGCATCTATCACACGCTCGAGGATGTGATGCGTTTCTACGCGGAGCGCGACACGAATCCCGAGAAGTTCTATCCGGTGCGGCACGGCGTCGTGCAGAAATACGACGATCTGCCGAAGCAGTACTGGGGCAATCTCAACACCGATCCGCCGTTCGATCGCAAGCGCGGCGATCCGCCGGTGCTGAACGAAGCCGAGATCAAGGATGTGATCGCTTTCCTGCAGACCCTCACTGACGGCTATCAAGCGGGCGCGGCCGCGCCGGCCCGCTGAGCACGGCGGCCATGCTATCCTCGTCCGCTGTCGCCCGCGCGGACCTGCCGCGCGGTGATCCGATCGCCCACGAGGAGAACCCGATGTCCAAGCGAGCTTCCCTGTCCATCCTGGCGCGCGTGCTGGCCGCCGGCGCGCTGGCCGCCGGTGCCTGTGGCGCGCACGCGCAGAACAACCTGAATTTCCTGAACGACACGCCGGTCAGCTATTTCAGCAAGGCGGACACCGCCTCGCTGACGAAGGCCGTGCAGCACGTGCGCGACGATGGCAAGGATGGCGAAACAGTCGATTGGCAGAATGATCGGAAAGGCACGCCCATCGCGGCGAAGCTCACGCCGACGACGGCCGACGACGGCGGCCGCACGTGCCGCGAGATCGTCGTCGAGATCAGCGCGAAGGGGCAGTCGATGACGCTCAAGCCGCGCTTCTGCAAGACGGCGGCGGGCCAGTGGGCGCTGCAAAAGCGCTGAGCCCGCGCGGTCGGAACGACGCATGATGCGCGCCAGCCGGTCCCGCACGTTGTCGTGCGGGGTCGTGATCCTCGATGAACAGGGCCGCGTGCTGCTTGCGCACGCGACCGAGACGACCCACTGGGACATTCCGAAAGGGCAGGGCGAGCCGGGCGAGACCGCGCAGCAGGCGGCGCTGCGCGAGCTGGTCGAGGAAACCGGGATCACGCTCGCGCCCGCGCGGCTGGTCGACCTCGGCCGCTTCGCGTACCGGCCCGACAAGGACCTGTATCTGTTCGCCGCGCGCGCGGTGTCCGCCGAGATCGATCCGTCGCGCTGCGTGTGCACGTCGTTCTTCCCGAGCCGCGCCAGCGGCGCGATGATTCCCGAGATGGATGCGTTCCGCTGGACGTCGCCCGACGAGATCGAGCGCTACGCGAGCCGCAGCCTCGCGCGCCTGTTCCGCACGCTGGTGTCGCTGGCCGACCTGCATCGCACGCTGCCCGCGTGAGCGGCGGCGCGCCGCGCCACAGCAAGAACGCCCCGGCGGCCGGCGTGGAGGCCGGCCGCCGGGGCGCGTTCGCGCGTGGGACGCGCGCTTGCCCGCTTACTCCTTACTCTTCGAGGCCCGCCATGCCGCCGACGACGGCGTTGAAGCCGCTGTCGACGTGCATGATCTCGGCCGTCACGCCGCTCGCGAGATCCGACAGCAGGAACGCGCTGGTGTTGCCGACCTGCTCGATCGTCACGTTGCGCTTGAGCGGCGCATTGTGCTCGACGAATTCGAGGATCTTGCCGAAGCCCTTGATGCCGCTCGCGGCCAGCGTCTTGATCGGGCCGGCCGAAATGCCGTTCACGCGGATGCCCTTGGCGCCGAGCGAGACGGCGAGGTAGCGGACGCTGGCTTCGAGCGCGGCCTTCGCGACGCCCATCGTGTTGTAGTTCGGAATCGCCTTCTCGGCGCCGAGGTAGGACAGCGTCAGCAGCGATGCGTCGTTCGACAGGAGCGGCAGCGCGGCCTTGGCGAGCGCCGGGAAGCTGTATGCCGAGATGTCGTGCGCGATGCGGAAGCTCTCGCGCGACAGGCCGTCGAGGAAGTCGCCCGCGATGGCCTCGCGCGGCGCGAAGCCGATCGAGTGGACGAGGCCGTCGAGACGGTCCCAGTGCTGGCCGAGCGAGGCGAACAGCGCGTCGATCTGCGCATCGTCGGCGACGTCGCACGGGAACACCAGCGTGCTGTCGAACTCCGCGGCGAATTCGGTGACGCGATCCTTGAAGCGATCGCCGACGTAGGTGAACGCGAGTTCGGCGCCTTCGCGATGACAGGCCCTGGCGATGCCGTAAGCGATCGAGCGGTTCGACAGCAGGCCCGTCAGCAGAATGCGTTTACCGGCGAGAAAGCCCATGAATTCTCCTATTGAAGCGCGCGCCCGTGCGAGTTCGGCGGGCGGCGGATGGTCATGATCGGTTTTGAG
Source organism: Burkholderia sp. GW821-FHT14F03 (assembly GCF_058803765.1). Classification (NCBI taxonomy): domain Bacteria; kingdom Pseudomonadati; phylum Pseudomonadota; class Betaproteobacteria; order Burkholderiales; family Burkholderiaceae; genus Burkholderia; species Burkholderia sp. GW821-FHT14F03. The sequence continues at coordinate 167 of NZ_JBXAPG010000099.1, read as the reverse complement.
TGGGTAGAATTCTCTCACATTGGCATTCCCGATCGACCGACAGGCTTCTATGACGACAGGTTCGCCCGCGGCCGCCCGGCCGCAACCGCCGCACGCGTCGCAACCGTCACGCCGCGCGGCAGCGCGACGAACCGCCGGCGCGCCGCGCCGGCTCGCGCGCGCCGCGG
>NZ_JBXAPG010000098.1:0-6938 GCF_058803765.1 Burkholderia sp. GW821-FHT14F03 | reverse complement strand
GGTGGCCGTCAGGCCCTTGCCCGATGCGTTGACCGCGAATTTCTGCTGCAGCGTGCCGTCGGACAGCGAGGTCAGCGTCTTCTGCAGCGACGCCAGTTCGGTGCGCACGCGGCCGAACGCGGCGGACAAATCGTTGTTCCGGGTGGTGGCGGAACTGATCGCCACGTTCAAGCCCTTGGTCCTGTCATTGACCAGAACGCCGATCAGCCCCGCAATGTTCAGATTGCTCTTGCCCGTGGTGCCGTTGATGATCGACTGCGTCGCGTCCTGCAGCGCGGTGTTGGAATTGATTGTCGTGTTGTTGGTTAACCTGTCGATCGCCATGGACTCCCCCGCAAGTTGATTGGTCTGACTATTACGGCAGCAATTTTCGGAAAGGCCGTCGTAATGTCAGCATCCTGGATGTGAAACGCTCTGCGTAAGCGGCATCCTGCCGCCATTCGAAGGGATGCTGCGTCAACCTTTGTCACTGTGGACTGCCCATTCGGAAACAGTTCCGCCCTCCTCCATCTCGGAGCCGGACAGCAAGGTGACCGCAGAAAAAATGCGGCGCCTCACCTTTTTCGGTCGCTTCGGGCCTTCTTCGTCACTCAATGTCGCTGTTCTCCGCGCATTGGCTCATCCGCCGCCGTCGACGGGCCTGCCGGCTGCGCTCGATCAGCGGGGACATGAACGCCCGCTCCCGGTCGTCGCAGGAGTCGAGCAGCAGCGCGCCGCACGGACCTGCGTTCGCGGCCAGCCTTGACGAGCCACACCGACCTGCACCGCGATGATCCTTCCTCAGCCAGAGGAAAAATATGCCTGTTGCCGCATGAACCAAAGACCCTTCCCACGATCGAAGTGTCTTGTTTAGGGCTTGGGGAAATTAGATGAAACGAGGTTTATTGGCTTTAGGCATGATCGTGTGCGTTCTTCTTGGATTCTACGGGGGAAGAAAGTTTGAGCGCTTTGCTTATGACGATACATGTTTGGATCTGGGTGGAGGGCAACTGCCTGGCGGAGGGCGATTTCCAAACGGCTATCCAATCTGCGTAATAGAAAAAACTGGCACACACTAATGATATGGTAACGCGCGTGAGCGCAGGTATAGCTGCTTCCACAGCTGCTATTACCCAACGACGCCACTTCGCTCCAGTGTGAGACGTGAAGGGCTTATGCCAGAGATTTCTTGCTCGCTCTTTAAATAGCAGTTTCGATCAGGCTCGCCGATAACGCTTCGAGTTGTGCCTGTTCGTCGGCCGACAAACGGCTGGCGCGACGCAGCCAGTGGTGACGCGTCCGATTGGCTGATGTGGTTCGTCTGTATACGTCTACTTCACATCTCAGCCAGCAAAATCCCACAAATCGAGGTTTAATTGACGTCCACCCGGATCCCCTTCCCTACAGATTGCACGGCGGCGTCGAACCTGCCGATCGAATTACCACTCACCAAAACGAAAGCCCTGCTCACGCAGGGCTTGTCAACATTGGCGCGATTAATTTTTACTAATCGCGTCAGCCATCAGCCTTGCTTTCTCCAAGCCATATTTTTCAGTTAAGGCTTTTTTCAAAAGCTCCCATTGCCTCCGGGAATCCGCGGCTGCGGTGTTAAAGGCATTTTTGAAATTATTCGGCGAAGCCAAGGATCGGTTGTCGCCCTGGCTATCTTTTTGCATGTCCTCCGACTCGCGAATTCTATTAAAACACTTGCTTTGATATTCCTCGTCCCCATAAACCCAGCAACCCGATGCCAAGTCCGCAGGAAGCCGATCTTTTGAGCTATTTATTTTCTCCTTCAGAGCCTGATCTGCTTGCGCGCCGTTCGGATCCGAGAATGTATTTCTATATTGCCACAGGGAATAAATTTCCAGCAAGGGGGCCGGCGTCGGGGCAAGATCAAGCCCCGGAGGATTGGTTATGCCAATAGGCATCGCGGGGTTCGCCTTGTCGGCATAATTTGTATGGGCATAGAAATCAGTCGTCGCATGAAGGATACGCCCAAAATTTCTCAGAACGACACATTTTGCCCTCAAATCCTGGCTGGCTCCCGAGGGCTTGTAATTGCCCATCTTCCAGACACCATTTACATAAGTCCCTTTAACCCAGGTCCACTCGTTATTATTTGCACAATCTTTCGAGTTGATCAGCTGAGTTGTGTCAATTACATATCCGGAGCCTGCGGGTAAAATGAGTTTGCCAGATGCCTTCACGGCAGCATCCAGGTAACGAACCATATCCCTGGCGCACTGATTAAAGTACTCATTCGCCTGCTCCCTTGAAATCGGGTATGGTTTCCCGCCATTATTTTGGGTGCTTAGATAGTCCCCTCCATCACAATGTGCGGGCAAGTTATACCATTGATCACTATCAGGCCTCATGAGTTCTCTGGTGAGATTGCTCATCGTCTTGTTGTCAAAAATATCGCCAGATGATTTCAGCCCATCCGAGACAGCTTGTTTGTGATTGGATTCGTTATACGCATAACTCACTGTTGCGAAACATAGAGTGCTGATGCAGGCAATTCCAGCCGCGATGCGTGATAAAAGTTTTTTCACCCGCAACATACGATTACCATCCATGGTACCCTTCTCCCTCAGCAAAAACACACAGAGCGCTCAAGTCGCGACTATCCGCATTGAAAAATGCACGCCTATGAAGGCATTTTATTATTTGCATGAAACCTTCTCGTAATGCATAAGATATTCGACGTCAATTTGACCGCGAGCGACATTGCATTAAAAATTAACTGCAATCGAATAAAATCGCTGCCATTGGCAACCAGGCCAAGATAGGGAGAGGGATAATCGAGGTGAGCGAAATTGCCAATCCAAGAGAGGCAATGTCGTATAAATCGGCAAACTATTGATAAAAATAGATGCCCCCGCCGTTCGCCTATAACTAGACAGGTATGGCGTATCTGGTCAGCCTGCGCTGGAACAACTCCACATCCCGTGGCGAACCTGCGGACATCGACTTCCCCGGCCCCTCACCGCGCAAGCCGATGCGATGCGATTGCATACGCCTCATCGAGCGTCGCGACCACGCGATTAGGCACGCCCGACGTCTGCATGGTCCGGCGGCAGTGCATGATCGCAGCGGCGCGCCGCACTGCGTCGGACTCCACGAATATCCGGATCTTGCAGAGCCGTAGAACAATGGCTTGATGCTGGGCCAGCCAGTGCGCTCGCCGTTCTCGCGCGGCGTCGGTCTCGTCAGGCAAGGTGCCGTGATGGATCACGGCAAACGGCGAGGATTGCGCCAGCAGCACGACCATCTCGGATTCCCACTGCGGCTCGAAGTCGGGCCCCAGCCTATCGACCCGCACGTTCACGAATGGAAAGCAGCTGACGTCGTGTATCACGAAGGCGGATGGATCGTTCACCATCGTCGTATGCAGATCAAGGTTTGCATTCATAGCTAGGCGATCGATGTCCTGGATTGGCCACCGCGTGCTCGTCTCTCTATCGATCCAAGGAGCACGTCTTGTCGATGGTTTGTAAATGAAAAGTAATCATCCTGCACACCTAACCGTCAGATCCTACCCTGACAAATTTTGTGTCTGCCAGCCATTACCGGCCTCGCACGACAAGCCTTCACTATCTTTAACAAATTCCTTTCATCTGATGAGCGAAACGCGCGCGATACATCCCTATCCCGTTCCTGATCATGGAGCGGAACCGTTCCCATTTTTCCGGGGCGCGGCATGTTTTTCACGGGGCGCGTTCGATCTGAAGGTCGGTGTGTCGGTGCACGCGAAGCCCGTCATCCATCCCATCGGCCTGAGCCCCGTTTGCCGGCGCGTGCGCGACGATTTCGCGGCCATGATGGTGGGCGGCATCGGCGTGTTGATCCTGCGGGCGCTACATCCCCTGGCGCTCGCCGGAGTACTGGATATCTGATTTCCCAGCAGGACCTGGAAGGGCGGCTCCGCAGCGCAGTTCGTTGCGGGCACAACCTACTGAAGCCGGCGGGGTGCAGGCGGCTATCGCGGCGGCAACCCACTGAGCCTGATCCACGAGGGGATCGAGGCTTATGGACGGCATGCCCATTCCATCCAGGCATTCCGCTGCATCGCCGCCTGCTACGGGACACATGTCACAGCGAGCGCCTGCTGCTCACCTCATCGCCTCGGCTGAAAACCCTATTGGACAAGTGCACGTCAGCTTCTATTGCGAGCGCTGGTTGGGGATGCTGGTGGTCGAGGTGACGAAATCGGGGCCGCGCCTCCTGGGGCGAGCCGTGGTCCGCCTCAAGATCGGCGGCGTTCAGCAGCAGTTGGCAGTTGGCAATCGGCGAGCCGCTTCAGCGTGACCGCCGCGCCGGCTTCGGCCGCGCCCTGCATCGCAGCGCCGAGCAGCGTCCGATTGAGCAAGTCGCGACGCGAGCTGCCGCAGATGGCAAGAATCCTGATGCCGGTGATGTCCCCAGGACTGAATCGAAGCGGATTCACGAACACATGTCCGAGGCGCTCGCGTTTTTTCATCTCGCGCGCGCGGCGCGCCGACGCCCGGTTTTGGCGCACGCTCACCCAAGCGCTTTCCTGCCTGATTCAAGCGTGGTTCGAATGCGTGGCATGCGCGGGTTCTTCCGGGCGCACGCCCCTCTTCTTTTCGCGCGGCGCGCGGAACTCCGCCAATTGCCAGGCGACGAGCCCCGGCACGTAGAACAGCAGATCGCGCACGCGCCGGGCGCCCGCGAGCGCCAGACAAGTCGGGGCGTCGAAGCCGAGCAGCGCGCCGATGAGGATGAAGCCGCCCTCCTGCACGCCCAGGCTGCCCGGCACGAGAAACGCGACGCTGCTGAGCATCTGGATCAACGCCTCGATCACGAACGCCTGCGCGAACGTGGCGTCGGTGCCGAGGACATGGAGCGCGGCCCAGATCTCGAGCGCGAAGCCGGCGCATTGGAGCGTCTGCCAGACGAACAGATAGCGGATGACGATACCCGTTCGACGCCAGATCAGCTTGATCGACTGATCGACGCGCACCGATTGCCCGAGGAGCGCGAGCATCTTGCCGCTGGTGAGACGATTGAGCGTTCCCGCCATGCGTTCGAACGGCCGGGCATGCTGGGCGAGCGCGAACAGGATCAATACCGGCACGAGGCCGGCGATACTCCATACGAATGTGCCTGCGAACCGCGTCGCCTGGGAATTCGCCTGACCCAGCAGGTAGCCGCACGCAATCAATGCGAACACGACCTGGCTGATCAGCGTGAGTTGCGTGTCGACGATGAGGCTGGCCATCGCGGTCCCCGGCCGCACCCTGTCGAGACGCAGCAGCCGGAACGCGACGATCTCGCCGCCGATCCGGGCCACGGGCAGCAGCCCGTTGATCGACTCCCGGAGCCAGACGAACCTGAGCATCGTCGTAAAGGACGGACGTTCGGCCGGGCGGATGAGCGAGCGCCAATCCCAGGCGTTCGCGCACATGGGAAGGAGGTGGAGGCAGCCGGCCAGCACGAGGCCGAAACCCGCGTCGCGCATCAGCGCCCACACGGCCGCCGGATGGTCGCGCCAGACGAGCCACGCGGCAATTGCCAAGCCGGCCAGGGCGGCGATACGGCCTGAATGCTTCATCAGTGATGCTCTCTTGCGTTCGGTGTCAGCGATTCGTCGGGTTGTCGGCTCACTTCTCATGGACCAGCGACAGCATGCCGTTGTCGTCCACGCGGAATCGCGTTCCGCGCCACACGACGCCCGACGAGAAGAAGCTTGCCACATAGATCGCGAATTGCACCATGTCCCACAGCGGCAGCCACGGCAGCCCGTGCGTGCGATGCCGCGTGGCCCGGTCGACCTGCCGGACCAGCAGCGCGCGCCCCAGCAGCGCCGCGCCGGCCAGCAGCCATGCCGCGCCGGCTCCGCCTGAAAAGGCGACCGCGAGCATGGCGAGCGCGAACGGATGCATCAGGACCGCGCCCAGATGACCCGAGCGATCGGCTGCGCGAATCGTGCGGCTCCACCGCAACTCGTGGAGAAAGAGCTTGGCGAACGTATTCTCGACGCAGGCATGCCCGACCACGATGGGCGGAATGGCCACGGTCGCGCCGCAGCGCCGCACCGCTTCGCCGATCGCGTGATCTTCCGCGAGGTGATGGGCGAATTGCGCGAGACCGCCGATACGGGCGAGCGTATCCCGCGTCATGGCGATCGACTGCCCGAAGCAAGGCCGCGCGCGGCCCAGCGCCAGGCCGGTGATCACGCCGGGCAGGAAATGATAGTCGGTCAGCGACGCCGCCACGCGCGACCAAAAACCCGGCGCGGGCATGCCCCGGTAAACCAGGGTCACGAGGCCCACGCCCGGCGCCTGCAGCGCACCGACGACATGGCGCAGATAAGCCGCGTCGACGCGCACGTCGCTGTCGGCGAAACACAGCACGTCATGCTCCGCGAATTCGAGCATGTTGACGAGATTGGCGATCTTCCGGTTGGGCCCGTAGAGCCGCGCATCGGCGACGACGCTGATGGCGGCGTCGGGATAGCGCAGGCGCAGCGCCGCGATCGCGCCCAAGGCGGGGTCCGCGGCGTCGTGCACGCCGAACAGGTATTGGATCGGCCCGGGATAGTCCTGGTCGAAGAAACTGGCGAGATGGCCCTCCAGTTGCCATTCGTCGCCGTGCAGCGGCTTGACGATCGTCACGCCGGGAAAATGCGTCGGGGCGGTCGCGCCGCGCGCGAAGAAGCGTCCGACGAGCCTGCTCGCGAACAGCGTATAGACGATGCCGAGCGCCGCGCCGATCCCGAGCGTCACGGCGATCGATTCGGCCAGCACGTGCAACAGCATCGTGTGCCGCATGGCGATCGTCGCCGCGATAGCGACGCTCACGGTGAATATCAGCGCCAATGCGCCGCTCCAGATGCCGTCCCGATGCGGCCGGTTCATCACGCCTCGTGCGCGCGCAGGAAGCGGAAGAATTCCACGCCTTCGCGCAGGCGGCGCTTCATCATCTCCCAGCTC
>NZ_JBXAPG010000097.1:0-7184 GCF_058803765.1 Burkholderia sp. GW821-FHT14F03 | reverse complement strand
GACGGCCTGCCTTCGCCCGCCGAACTCGTCCAGCGCGTCCGCCGCGTCGCGCTCGATGCCCAGCAACATCAGGATCTTCCTTTCGAACAGGTCGTCGAAATCGCCCAACCGCCAAGGCACCTCGATCACACTCCGCTCTTCCAGGTCATGTTCTCCTGGCAGAACAATGAGGTCGGCAACTGGCAGTTGCCCGGTATCGCCTCCGCGCTGGTTCCGATCGAGCACCGGATCATCAAGTTCGACCTTGAACTCGATTTGGGTGAGGCCGATGGCCAGATCGACGGCGTCATCCACTACGCGACCGCGCTCTTCGAGCGGGCCACGATCGAACGCCATGCCGACTATCTCGTCGCCATGCTCAAGGCGTTTGCCGATACATCAGCCTTTATGCCGCTGAACCGTATCGACATCCTCTCCAAGCAAGAACGTCAATTGGTTCTTGGAGAATGGAACAACACCAGACAAGCACTGCCTGAAACGACGTTGGAAGCGCTGGTCGAACAGCAGGTCGAAAAATCGCCTGACGCGATTGCCGCCGTGTTCGACGATCAGGCGTTGACGTACCGGCAGCTCAACGCCCGCGCCAATCAGCTGACGCGCATGCTCGTTGCCTCGGGGATCGGACCGGAATCCGTCGTTGCCGTCGCCATTCCGCGTTCGCTCGATCTCATCGTTTCGCTGCTCGCCGTCGTCAAGGCCGGGGCGGCTTATCTGCCGCTCGATACCGACTATCCCGCCGAACGCCTCGCCTTCATGCTTCGCGACGCCAAGCCCGCCGCACTCATCTCGCGCGGCGACGTGCTCGCCCTGCTGCCCGAAACCGGATCGATTCCTGTCTTGCAGATCGATGGAGACGCCCTTCTCGCGCAGTTGGACACGCAGCCCGACCATAACCTCGACAATCGGACTCGCGTCGCGCCGCTTTCGGTACTGCATCCCGCCTATGTGATCTATACCTCGGGGTCGACAGGGACTCCCAAGGGCGCTGCCAATACCCATGCCGGGATCGTCAATCGGCTGCTCTGGATGCAGCATGCTTATCAGTTGCAGCATGACGATGCGGTGCTCCAGAAAACACCTTCCAGCTTCGACGTTTCCGTCTGGGAATTCTTCTGGCCGCTGATCGCCGGTGCCCGCATCGTCTTTGCTCGTCCTGATGGACATCGCGATCCCGCCTATCTCGCTACGCTCATTCAGCAGCAACGCATCACCACCGCGCACTTCGTGCCCTCCATGCTCGAAGCATTCCTGCTTGAGCCTGACGCCGCTCAATGCGGAAACACGCTGCGCCGTATCGTCTGCAGCGGTGAAGCCCTCTCCACTGATCTCGCCAAGCGCGCTCATGCCACTCTCGGCACGCCGCTGCACAACCTTTACGGCCCGACCGAGGCCGCCGTCGACGTCTCCTACTGGGCTTATCGTTCCGACGAGGTGATTGGCAACGCCGCCCCCATCGGTGCACCGATCTGGAATCTCCAGCTTTACATCCTCGATGAGGCGCTGCGTCCCGTGCCGCCGGGTGTACCCGGCGAGTTGTACCTCGCCGGCGCGGGCCTCGCCCGTGGCTATCTGAACCGCTTCTCGCTCACCTCCGAACGCTTCGTCGCCAATCCGTTCACCCCGGGCGAACGCATGTACCGCTCCGGCGATCTCGCACGCTGGCGGCATGACGGTCAGATCGAATACCTCGGCCGGACCGATCATCAGGTCAAGATCCGCGGTTTCCGCATCGAACTCGGCGAAATCGAGGCGCGCCTCGTCGACCATGAGGCCGTGCGCGAAGCCGTGGTCGTCGCCGCGGGTTCCGATGCGGACAAACGTCTGGTCGCTTATGTCGTCGCACCTGCTCAAGCGTTCTCGGATGAACATGCGTCCGAACACGACGCGGCTCAAGCAATGATGAGCGCACTGCGCGTGCACCTCGCCGAACGTCTGCCCGAGCACATGGTGCCCGCAGCGTTCATCCGCCTCGATGCGTTCCCGCTCACCCCCAACGGCAAACTCGATCGCAAGGCACTCCCTGCGCCCGATCAGGATGCCTTCGTCCGACAGGATTACGAAGCACCATCGGGTGAAGTGGAAACGACTATCGCCGGCATCTGGAGCGAACTGCTCGGCATCGAACGCGTCAGCCGCCACGACAGCTTCTTCGCTCTCGGCGGTCACTCGCTCCTCGCCGTCAAACTCATCGAACGCATGCGCCAGCGTGGTCTCAGCCTGTCGATCCGCGATCTGTTCCGCACGCCTACGGTCGTCGCGCTCGCCCAGACCCTCGGCCAGCACCGCGAGATCGAAGTCCCGGCCAACCGCATCACCCCTGAAACCACCGCGATCACCCCGGACCTGCTGCCCCTCATCGACCTCACCCAGGCCGACATCGATCGCATCGTCGCCCAGGTCCCCGGCGGCATCGCCAACATCCAGGACATCTATGCCCTCTCCCCGCTGCAAGACGGCATCCTGTTCCACCACCTGATGTCTACCGAAGGCGACCCGTACCTGCTGTCGATACAAGCCGCCTTCGACAACCGTCCACTCCTCGACCGCTATCTCACGGCCGTTCAACAGGTTGTCGACCGCCACGACATTCTCCGAACCGCGCTCGTCTGGGAAGGTCTTTCGATACCGGCTCAGGTCGTCTGGCGCAATGCACGACTGTCCGTCGAGGAATGCCGCTTCGATCCGATCAATGGCCCGATCGCCACGCAACTGGCCGCGCGCTTCGACCCACGTCATCACCGCATCGACCTGACCCGCGCCCCGTTGCTGCGCTTCGCGATCGCCGAGGACACCGACGGCCGCTGGATTCTCCAGCTGCTCCTACATCATCTGGTCGGCGACCACTCCACGCTCGATGTACTGAATGCGGAGGTTCAAGCCCTGCTGCACGATCCCGATCTGCACCTTCCCGAAGCGCAGCCGTTCCGCAATCTGATTGCGCAAATCCGTCTGGGCATCAGGACCGAGGAACACACACGCTTCTTCCAGTCGATGCTGGCCGGGATCGATGAACCTACCCTGCCGTTCGGCCTCGCGGAAGTCCATCGCGACGGATCGCAGATCAGCGAAGCCCAATTGACTCTGCCTCCGGCGTTGAACAACCGGCTGCGTGCACAAACCAAACGGCTCGGCGTCAGCCTCGCGAGCCTGTGTCATCTCGCCTGGGCTCAGGTCCTCGCCCGTACCACCGGCCGCCAGCACATCGTGTTCGGAACCGTGTTGTTCGGTCGCATGCAGGCCGGCGACGGCGCCGATCGCACCATGGGACTTTTCATCAACACCTTGCCCATCCGCATCGATCTCGACGACGCATCGGTCGAAGTCGGCATCCGTGAGGCTCACACCCGGCTTGCCGATCTGCTTGCACACGAGCATGCGTCGCTCGCGCTCGCCCAACAGTGCAGCAGCATCCCCGCCGGATCGCCGCTCTTCAGTGCGCTGCTCAACTATCGGCATAACGATTCGGCCACGCACGATTCGCATGCGATCGAAGGCATCGAATTTCTCCATGCCGAGGAACGCACGAATTATCCGATCACGCTCTCCGTCGATGATCATGGGAATGCGCTGGGGCTCATTGCCCAGGTCAGTCAACCGATCGATGCGGAACGCATCTGTCGGTATATGGCGCAGGCGCTCGAGAGTCTCGTCGAGGCGCTCGACAATCGATCCAATCGCGCTGTTCGCTTACTCGATATGTTGCCTGATGATGAACGTCAGCTTGTCGTACAGGAGTGGAACAGCACGACGCAGGAAATACCGCATGTGACGCTTCATGAGCTGGTCGAGCAGCAAGCGGAGAAGTCCGCTGATGCCGTGGCAGCCGTATTCGAGAATCAGTCGCTCAGCTATCGGGAACTCAACGCACGCGCCAATCAGTTGGCGCGCATGCTCGTTGCCTCGGGGATCGGGCCGGAATCCGTCGTTGCCGTCGCCATTCCGCGTTCGCTCGATCTCATCGTTTCGCTGCTCGCCGTCGTCAAGGCCGGGGCGGCTTATCTGCCGCTCGATACCGACTATCCCGCCGAACGCCTCGCCTTCATGCTTCGCGACGCCAAGCCCGCCGCGCTCATCTCGCGCGGCGACGTGCTCGCCCTGCTGCCCGAAACCGGATCGATTCCTGTCTTGCAGATCGATGGAGACGCCCTTCTCGCGCAGTTGGACACGCAGCCCGACCATAACCTCGACAACCATGCTCGCGTCGCGCCGCTTTCGGTGCTGCATCCGGCATATGTGATCTATACCTCGGGGTCGACAGGGACTCCCAAGGGCGCTGCCAACACCCATGTCGGGATCGTCAACCGGCTGCTCTGGATGCAGCATGCCTATCAACTCCAGCGCGATGACGCGGTACTTCAGAAAACACCTTCCAGCTTCGACGTTTCCGTCTGGGAATTCTTCTGGCCGTTGATCGCCGGTGCCCGCATCATCTTTGCTCGTCCTGATGGACATCGCGATCCCGCCTATCTCGCTACGCTCATTCAGCAGCAACGCATCACCACCGCGCACTTCGTGCCTTCCATGCTCGAAGCATTCCTGCTTGAGCCTGACGCCGCTCAATGCGGAAACACGCTGCGCCGTATCGTCTGCAGCGGTGAAGCCCTCTCCGCCGATCTCGCCAAGCGCGCTCATGCCACTCTCGGCACGCCGCTGCACAACCTTTACGGCCCGACCGAGGCCGCCGTCGACGTCTCCTACTGGGCTTATCGTTCTGATGAGGTGATTGGCAACGCCGCACCCATCGGCGCACCGATCTGGAATCTCCAGCTTTACATCCTCGATGAGGCGCTTCGTCCCGTGCCGCCGGGTGTACCCGGTGAACTCTATCTCGCCGGTGTGGGCCTCGCCCGTGGCTATCTGAACCGCTTCTCGCTCACCTCCGAACGTTTCGTCGCCAATCCGTTCACCCCGGGCGAACGCATGTATCGTTCCGGCGATCTCGCACGCTGGCGGCATGACGGTCAGATCGAATACCTCGGCCGGACCGATCATCAGGTCAAGATCCGCGGCTTCCGCATCGAACTCGGTGAAATCGAAGCGCGCCTCGTCGACCATGACGCTGTACGGGAGGCCGTGGTCGTCGCCGCGGGTTCCGATGCGGACAAACGTCTGGTTGCTTATGTCGTCGCCCCCGCGCACGCATTCGCTGACGAACACGCTTCACAACAGGAAGCCGCCCAAGCGATGATGAGCGTGCTGCGCGCGCACCTCGCCGAACGTCTGCCCGAGCACATGGTGCCCGCTGCATTCATTCGTCTCGACGCGTTCCCGCTCACCCCCAACGGCAAGCTCGATCGCAAGGCACTCCCTACCCCCGATCAGGATGCCTTCGTCCGACAAGATTACGAGGCGCCATTGGGTGAGGTGGAAACGACTATCGCCGCTATCTGGAGCGAACTGCTCGGCATCGAACGCGTCAGTCGCCACGACAGCTTCTTTGCTCTTGGCGGTCACTCGCTTCTCGCCGTCCGTCTCATGAGCCGTATCGCCGCGATCGGTGCAAACCTGCCGCTCGCCTCCCTCTTCGCCGCACCTTCTCTCGCCGCATTCGCCGACGTCGTTTCTCAACAGCTTCGCACCGCACCCCTCGACCTGCCCGCCATCGAATCGGTGTCCCGCGATCAGCCTTTGCCGCTCTCCTTCGCCCAGCAGCGTCTCTGGTTCCTCGCTCAACTCGATCCGGGCAGCCACGCCTACAACATCCCCTTCGCCATCGATCTGCACGGCGAACTCGATACGCACGCATGGCATGACGCGCTTAACGCACTCTTCGACCGGCATGAAGCCTTGCGCTCCGTATTCGTCTCCGTCGACGGGCAACCGCAGGTCCAACTGCTCCCCGCCGGGTCAGGTGTGCCGCTCCGCCAGCACGTCCTGTCAGAAGGCAATGTCGAAGAACAGGCCCTCCGCCTGCAACACGAGGAAGCTCAAACACCGTTCGACCTCGAACACGGCCCGCTCATTCGCGCCCGCCTGATCCGCTTCAACGCGCATCATCATCAGTTCCTGCTCACCCAGCACCACATCGTCTCCGACGGCTGGTCCTTTGGCATTCTGCTTGGCGAACTCAGCGCGCTCTACGCCGCCGCCGTCGAAAATCGACCCGCCAACCTGCCCGCCCTCGCCATCCAGTACCCCGACTACGCCGCATGGCAGCGTCAATGGCTCGCCGGCGAACGGCTTGCCGAGCAAAGCGAGTTCTGGCGCAGCAACCTCGCCGGCGCGCCTGTTCGCATCGAACTCCCCACCGACCGGCCCCGCCCGTCTCAGCAGTCCTATGCCGGTGCAACCGTTCCTCTGCATATCGATGCCGAACTCACCCGTGCGCTGCGGCAGTTCTCGCAACAGCAGCAGGCCACGCTCTTCATGACTGTCCTTGCCGCGTGGAGCGCTGTCCTCTCCCGGCTCTCCGGACAATCCGACATCGTCATCGGCTCGCCTTCCGCCAATCGCGGGCGCGCCGAGATCGAACCGCTCGTCGGCTTCTTCGTCAACACCCTCGCGCTGCGCATCGATCTCGATGGTCTGCCTTCGCCTGCCGAACTCGTCCAGCGCGTCCGCCGCATCGCGCTCGATGCCCAGCAACATCAGGATCTGCCTTTCGAACAGGTCGTCGAAATCGCCCAACCGCCAAGGCACCTCGATCACACCCCGCTCTTCCAGGTGATGTTCGCTTGGCAGAACAACGAGATCGGCAACTGGCAGTTGCCTGGTATCACCGCCGCGCCGGTTTCGATCGAGCACCGGATCGTCAAGTTCGACCTCGAACTCAATTTGAACGAGGTCGACGGCCAGATCGTCGGTGTCATCAACTACGCGACCGCGCTCTTCGAGCAGACCACCATCGAACGTCATGCCGGCTATCTCGTCGCCATGCTCAGGGCATTTGTTCATGAGCAGGCAACGCCGACGGCTCAGATCGAGATCCTCGGAAACCACGAGCGCACGCAGCTGCTCGAAACATGGAACCAGACACGGCGCGACTATCCCACCCAAATCTGTACGCATCGATTGGTGGAGGAGCGCGCCGAACAGATGCCTTCGGCCATCGCCGTGCGGTTTGGAGATGTCGCGCTCAGTTATGGCGAGTTGAATGCGCGTGCCAATCGGCTCGCGCATCATCTGATCGAGCTTGGCGCGCGCCTGGATATGCCGGTTGCTGTTTGTGTCGAGCGCGCGCCCGC
>NZ_JBXAPG010000096.1:0-7330 GCF_058803765.1 Burkholderia sp. GW821-FHT14F03 | reverse complement strand
GCGTCCGCGCCTGCGCCTGCGCCCGCCGCGAGCGCGCCGGCCAGCACCACGTAACGCCCGCGCCGACCGGCGCGGCTTTCTGACGGCGGATGATGAAAAAGACGACCCTCAAAACGGTATTCCTGACCGGCCTGCTGGTCCTGGTGCCCCTCGCGATCACGCTGTGGGTGCTCGGGCTCATCATCGGCACGATGGACCAGACCCTGCTGCTGCTGCCCGAGTCGTGGCGGCCGGAGCGACTGCTCGGTTTCCGCCTGCCGGGGATCGGCGCGCTGCTCACGATCGCCTTCATCTTCATCGTCGGCCTCGCGACCCAGAACTTCATCGGCCAGAAACTCGTCACCTGGTGGAACGTCGTGGTGCGGCACATCCCGGTGGTGGGCCCGATCTACACGAGCGTCAAGCAGGTGTCCGACACGCTGCTGTCGAGCAGCGGCAATGCGTTCCGCAAGGCGCTCCTGATCGAGTATCCGCGCCGCGGTTCCTATACGATTGCGTTTCTGACCGGCGCGCCGGGCGGCGACGTGGTCAACCACCTGAAGGAAGAGTACGTGAGCGTGTACGTGCCGACCACGCCGAATCCGACCTCCGGCTTCTTCCTGATGGTGCCGAAGAGCGAGGTCGTCGAGCTGGACATGTCGGTCGACGCCGCGCTCAAGTACATCGTCTCGATGGGCGTGGTGGCGCCCCCGGCGCCCGTCGCCGCGCCCGCCCGCCGGCCCGTCGAGCCGCCGCTGTAATGCCGGGGCGCGCGAGCGCCGCCCATTGATCAAACCGAACGAAAGCTAACATCATGTCGATGCGAACTGAATACTGCGGTCTCGTGACCGAACACCTGCTGGGCCAAACCGTGTCGCTGTGCGGCTGGGTGCAGCGCCGCCGCGATCACGGCGGTGTGATTTTCATCGACCTGCGCGATCGGGAAGGTCTCGTGCAGGTGGTGTGCGACCCGGACCGCGCGGAAATGTTCGCGACCGCGGAAGGCGTGCGCAACGAATTCTGCGTGCAGATCAAGGGCCTCGTGCGCAATCGCCCGGAAGGCACCGCCAACGCGGGCCTGAAGAGCGGCAAGATCGAGGTGCTGTGCCATGAGCTGAACGTGCTGAACGCGTCGGTGACGCCGCCGTTCCAGCTCGACGACGACAACCTGTCGGAAACCACCCGCCTCACGCACCGTGTGCTCGACCTGCGCCGCCCGCAGATGCAGCACAACCTGCGCCTGCGCTACCGCGTCGCGATCGAGGCGCGCAAGTACCTCGACGGCGAGGGCTTCATCGACATCGAGACGCCGATGCTGACGAAGAGCACGCCGGAAGGCGCGCGCGACTACCTGGTGCCGTCGCGCGTGAACGCCGGCCAGTTCTTCGCGCTGCCGCAGTCGCCGCAGCTGTTCAAGCAGCTGTTGATGGTCGCGAACTTCGACCGCTACTACCAGATCACCAAGTGCTTCCGCGACGAAGACCTGCGCGCGGACCGCCAGCCCGAGTTCACGCAGATCGACTGCGAGACCTCGTTCCTGGGCGAACAGGAGATCCGCGACCTGTTCGAGGACATGATCCGTCACATCTTCAAGACGACGATCGACGTCGAGCTGGCCGCGACCTTCCCGGTCATGCCGTATTCGGAAGCGATGGCGCGCTTCGGCTCGGACAAGCCGGACCTGCGCGTGAAGCTCGAATTCACCGAGCTGACCGATGCGATGAAGGACGTCGACTTCAAGGTGTTCAGCGCACCGGCGAACGCGAAGGACGGCCGCGTCGCGGCGCTGCGCGTGCCGAAGGGCGCCGAGCTGTCGCGCGGCGACATCGACGGCTATACGGAATTCGTGCGCATCTACGGCGCGAAGGGCCTCGCGTGGATCAAGGTCAACGAGAAGGCGAAGGGCCGCGACGGCCTGCAGAGCCCGATCGTGAAGAACCTGCACGACGCGTCGATCGCGGCGATCCTCGAGCGCACCGCCGCCGAGGACGGCGACATCATCTTCTTCGCGGCCGACCGCGCGAAGGTCGTCAACGACAGCCTCGGCGCGCTGCGCCTCAAGATCGGCCATTCGGAGTTCGGCAAGGCGAACGGCCTCGTCGAGGCGGGCTGGAAGCCGCTGTGGGTCGTCGACTTCCCGATGTTCGACTACGACGAGGAAGAGGCGCGCTACGTGGCCGCGCACCACCCGTTCACGAGCCCGAAGGACGAGCACCTCGAATACCTCGAGACCGATCCGGCGCGCTGCCTCGCGAAGGCCTACGACATGGTGCTGAACGGCTGGGAAATCGGCGGCGGCTCGGTGCGTATCCACCGCGAGGAAGTGCAGAGCCAGGTGTTCCGCGCGCTCAAGATCGGGCCGGAGGAGGCGCAGGCGAAGTTCGGCTTCCTGCTCGACGCGCTGCAGTACGGCGCGCCGCCGCACGGCGGGATCGCGTTCGGCCTCGACCGCATCGTGACGATGATGGCGGGCGCCGATTCGATCCGCGATGTGATCGCGTTCCCGAAGACGCAACGCGCGCAGTGTCTGCTCACGCAGGCGCCGAGCCCGGTCGACGAGCGCCAGCTGCGCGAGCTGCACATCCGCCTGCGCCAGCCGGAGCAGCCGAAGGCCTGAGTCGGGCCACGAACGAAGGCGGGCGCCCAGGCGCCCGCTCGACGAGGAGAAAGGCGCGCGATGCGCCTTTTTCGTTTTTTGCGGTACAGTCGTCGGAACCCTCGCGGCCCGGCGGTCGCGCCGCCTTGCCGTACGGCCGCCGCGCCGCATGACCTCCCGATGACGAAGCCACCGAAAATCCCCGAATCCGTCCTGGTCGTAATCCATACCGCCGCGCTCGACGTGCTGATCCTCAAGCGTGCGGACCAGCCCGGGTTCTGGCAGTCGGTGACGGGCTCGAAGGACTGGCCGGACGAAGCGCTCGCGCACGCGGCCGCGCGCGAGGTCGGCGAAGAGACCGGGCTCGTGGTCGGCAGCCCGGGGATTCCGCCCGAGGCGCTCGTCGACTGGCGGCATCGGATCGAATACACGATCTATCCGCAGTACCTGCACCGCTACGCGCCGGGCGTCACGCGCAACGTCGAGCACTGGTTCAGCCTGGAAGTGCCGGCGGGCGCTGCGGTCACGCTTGCGCCGCGCGAACACACCGACAGCCTGTGGCTGCCGTATCGCGAGGCGGCGGCGCGCTGCTTCTCGCCGTCGAACGCCGAGGCGATCCTGCAGCTGCCCGCGCGTCTCGCGGCGCATCGCGCATGAGCGAGCGCCGCGCGCGGCTCGACCTGCTCCGGCAGATGTTCCTGCAGGAACGCGGTTCCGCGTCGCGGCTCGCCTTCACGTCCGGCAACCGGGTGCGGCTCTGCGACGGCGGTCGCGCATTCTTCCCCGCCCTGATCGCGCGGATCGACGGCGCGCGCGAGCAGGTGATGCTCGAAACCTATATCTTCTGCGATGACGCGGCCGGCCGGCCGGTGTCCGATGCGCTGGTGCGCGCCGCGCGCCGCGGCGTGCGGGTGCGCGTGATTACCGACGGGATCGGCACCGCGCGGCTGCCGCTGTTCGAAGGCTGGGGCCCGGAAGGCGTCGAGCACCGCATCTACAACCCCTATCTGTTCGGCCGCTTCGGTTTTTCGCGCACGCATCGCAAGCTGGCCGTGATCGACGACGCCTACGCGTTCTGCGGCGGCATCAACCTCGTCGACGACTACGCGCAAAACGGCGAACGCCTGGCCTACCCGCGCTGGGACTTCGCGGTGGAGCTGGCGGGGCCGGCCGTCATCGATATCCGCGCGGCGTTCGAGGTGCAGTGGGAGCGGATCTCGGCGGGTCACAAGAGCTACGCGCAGTACGCGCCCCAGCGCGCCTACCGCGACGATTTCCCCGCCAAGTTCCGCCGCTGGATGCGCAGCCACCGCTGGGTGAAGGCGGGTGCGCTGCGGGTGGTCACGGAACCGAGCGTCGCGTTCGTCGCGCGCGACAACCTGCTGAACCGGCGCGCGATCGAGAAAGCCTACCTGGCCGCGATCGGGCGCGCGCGCCAGTCAGTACTGCTCGCCAATCCATATTTCATGCCCGGCCGCAAGCTGCGGCGCGCGCTGACGGGCGCCGCGCGGCGCGGCGTCAAGGTGCGGGTGCTGGTCGGCCGCAAGGAGTTCGCGGCGCTCGACACCGCGGTGCCGTTCCTCTATCACGCGCTGCTGCGCGCGGGCGTGCGCGTCGCTGAATACGACCGCACGATGCTGCACGGCAAGGTGGCGGTGATCGACGACAACTGGGCCACGGTCGGCTCGTCGAATCTCGATGCGCTGAGCCTCGTGCTCAACAACGAGGCCAATGTCGTGCTGGTGCGGCACGACGTGGAAACCGCGCAGCTGCGCGACGCGATCGCGGCCGCGTTCGCCGACGGCCGCGAGATCGACCCTGCGCGCTACGCGGCGCGCCCGCTCGGCGAGCGTTTCCTGAACTGGCTCGCGTACACTGTCTATCGCGCGGCGATGAAGCTGCTCACGACAGGCGGGTATGATTGACGCGGGCGCCCCTCGCTCGGCGCCCGCCGCACGCCGCAAGTCGTCGCGCGGCGCCTGATCCGGGTGGTGCAGGCCACGCCCCCCGCCGCTAGGCCACGCAAGGTGGCGCGATCCGTGGATACCCCTTCCTGCGGGGCACGGAACCCGCAACAATAGCGGCACGGTTAGAAACCGATTTCTAATAATTTCCTTGTTTCACGGACGGTCGCGCCCAATAATAGTACGGCCGTTCGATTTTTTCCGATGACCCCGAACGGTTACACAGACAAGCTATGCGAAAAGGCGAACAAACGCGTGCCGCGATTCTCGAAGCAGCTTTGGACCTTGCCAGCCGGGACGGGCTGGAAGGTCTGACGATTGGCCTGTTGGCCGAGCGGATGCAGATGAGCAAGAGCGGCGTGTTCGCGCACTTCGGATCGCGCGAGGACCTGCAGGTCGAGGTCGTGCGCGAATATCACCGTCGTTTCGAGAACGAGGTGTTCTTTCCGAGCCTGCGCGAGCCGCGCGGTTTGCCCCGCCTGCGCGCGATGCTGGCCCGCTGGATCGAGAAGCGCATCCACGAGGTGACGACGGGATGCATCTACATCAGCGGGGCCGTCGAGTACGACGACCGTCCCGACAGCACCGTGCGCGAGCAGCTGAACGCGAGCGTGACCGCGTGGCGCGCCGCGTTGCTGCGGGCGATCGCGCAGGCGAAGGAGGAGGGGCATCTGCGTGAGGACACCGATCCGAACCTGATGCTCTTCGAGTTGTACAGTTTCACGCTCGGCCTGCATCACGACGCCCGCTTCCTGCATCTGCCGGATGCGGTGCGCCTGACCTGGGCCGCGCTGGAAAAAACGATCGTTTCGTATCAGAGCGAGAGCCGTTAGCGGAGCGTCGAAGCCCGCGGGAAGCTCGAGCCATTGCCCTATCTTTGGAGAGAGTCATGGGACAGTACGCCGCGCCGTTGCGCGACATGCAATTCGTGATGCACGAGCTGCTGAACGTCGAAGCCGAAGTCAAGCAGATGCCCAAGCACGCGGACCTCGACGCCGACACGATCAACCAGGTGCTCGAAGAAGCGGGCAAGTTCTGCTCCGAGGTGCTGTTCCCGCTGAACCAGGTGGGCGATCGTGAAGGCTGCACCTATGAAGGCGACGGCGTGGTCAAGACGCCGACGGGCTTCAAGGAGGCGTACCAGCAGTACGTCGAGGCCGGCTGGCCCGCGCTCGGCTGCGATCCGGACTACGGCGGCCAGGGCCTGCCCGCGTTCGTGAACAACGCGCTCTACGAGATGATGAACTCGGCGAACCAGGCGTGGACCATGTATCCGGGCCTGTCGCACGGCGCCTACGAGTGCCTGCACGCGCACGGCGCGCCGGAACTGCAGAAGGTTTACCTGCCGAAGCTGGTCGCGGGCGAGTGGACGGGCACGATGTGCCTGACCGAGCCGCACTGCGGCACCGACCTCGGCATCCTGCGCACCAAGGCCGAGCCGAACAGCGACGGTTCCTACGCGATCACCGGCACCAAGATTTTCATCTCGAGCGGCGAACACGACCTCTCGAAGAACATCGTCCACCTCGTGCTCGCGCGCCTGCCGGACGCGCCGCAGGGCACCAAGGGGATCTCCCTCTTCATCGTGCCGAAGTTCCTCCCCGATGCGTCGGGCGAGCCGGGCGCGCGCAACGGCATCAAGTGCGGCTCGATCGAGCACAAGATGGGCATCCACGGCAACTCGACCTGCGTGATGAACCTCGACGGTGCGAGCGGTTGGTTGGTCGGCGAGCCGAACAAGGGCCTCAACGCGATGTTCGTGATGATGAATGCCGCGCGCCTCGGCGTCGGCATGCAGGGCCTCGGTCTGACCGAAGTCGCGTACCAGAACTCGCTGACCTACGCGAAGGAACGCCTGCAGATGCGTTCGCTGACGGGCCCGAAGGCGCCGGACAAGCCGGCCGACCCGATCATCGTGCACCCGGACGTGCGCCGCATGCTGCTCACGCAGAAGGCCTACGCGGAAGGCGCGCGCGCGTTCACGTACTGGTCCGCGCTGCAGATCGACAAGGAACTGTCGCACGGCGACGAAGCCGTGCGCAAGGAAGCGGCCGACCTGGTCGCGCTGCTCACGCCGGTGATCAAGGCGTTCCTGACCGACAACGCGTTCGAGTGCACGAACCACGCGATGCAGATCTACGGCGGCCACGGCTTCATCTCCGAGTGGGGCATGGAGCAGTACGTGCGCGACGCGCGGATCAACATGATCTACGAAGGCACGAACTCGGTGCAGTCGCTCGACCTGCTGGGTCGCAAGGTGCTCGGCGACATGGGCGCGAAGCTCAAGAAATTCGGCAGGATCGTCACCGAATTCGCGGAAGCCGAAGGCGTGAAGCCGGAAATGGCCGAGTTCATCAACCCGCTCGCGGACATCGGCGAGAAGGTCCAGAAGCTCACGATGGAAATCGGCATGAAGGCGATGCAGAACCCGGACGAGGTCGGCGCGGCCGCCGTGCCGTACCTGCGCACCGTCGGCCACCTGGTGTTCTCGTACTTCTGGGCGCGCATGGCGCGCATCGCGCTCGACAAGGAAGCGTCGGGCGATCCGTTCTACAAGTCGAAGCTCGCGACCGCGCGGTTCTATTTCGCGCGCCTGCTGCCGGAGACGGCGTCGACGATCCGCGCCGCGCGCGCCGGTTCGAAGACCATGATGGAAGTCGACGAAGCGCTGTTCTGACGCGCGCACCCCGGGCGGCCCGCCGCCCGGGCGACCCTAACATTTGCCCGCCGCGGGGGGGGGGGGGGGGGGGGGGGGGGGGGGGGGGGGGGGGGGGGGGGGAGGGGGGAGGGG
>NZ_JBXAPG010000095.1:0-9060 GCF_058803765.1 Burkholderia sp. GW821-FHT14F03 | reverse complement strand
GTTCGGGGAGCGATTTACGCAAGCCCGCTGATCACTGGTTGTGCAACCGCCTCGCCCACAAAAATGCGGACAGGTCCTTAATAGCCCGTATAGGAATTAACGAAGCCGGACGAGCGGTGCGGGAAGATCAGGACCGTTCGCCAGCATGCGGAATGCCGCCCCCGACACGCAATCTTCAACAAAGCTGTCTCGCGCAACCGGTCCAACCACGCCCGCGTTCTCTTTTGGGTCGAAGCTGATCAGCCGCCAGATCACGTCTTCGCCGAAGTCCAAATAAACGTTCGCCTTGGCCTCGCCCCAGTTCCTCAGAAGCTGCCCGCGTCCCCACCAGCGGACGGCGTACGCCGCTGGATCGGCCTGAATAGGGCCGCTCAGACCCATCCGGAAATAGCTGAGGTCTAGTTCCCCGCGCAGACCGTCGACGATCCATACCATTTCCGCATAGAAGTCCTCTCGGGACTTCATTTCGGCGGGCGGCATCGGGGAGTGCTGGAACTCCAGCACTAAGCCGTGAGGGGTCTTCACATCCGCTATGTGAATTTCCCCCGACTGAGCGTCGTGATCGACCACTTCCTGCCACTCTCGCGGAAACTTGTCTTTCCAGTCGCGATGCCATTGTGTTTCGGACTCGTACCATGGGTCACATGGCTTCTTTCCCTTATGAGCCCAGTGCCAAACTTTGACCCGTCCGCACTTGGCCACCATCGGACTGGAACAAAGCGGGTTAACGCAAGTTCCTTTCGAGCCGGGAGCCGCTTCCTTCTTCTCGCCCGAGACGAATGCGAACCGCATGCTGGTTCTCCTGTGTTGTACCAGCGAAAGTGTATCCGCCATAAGGATCAGAACAGTTGACCTAGGGGTGCCGACTCCCAGTTCGTGATCACCAGCTCGCGACTCGTCGACGGGCCGCCGTTCGCGTTGCCCACGCTGTACTTAATCGACAGATCGAGCATCGGAAACCCATCGAACGCGTGCCGGATGTCCTCATGGTCGTTGCACGGGCGGACGTGAGCCAAGCAACGTTTGCGGCCGAGGGGAAGCTTTCGTCCGGGGAAGACGCGTTCATGAGGTCCGTGCTCGTCGAAGCTGGACGTGCCCATACGGGCACGCTCGTATCGTTCGATCATACGGAAGGACGTGCGGTGTCAGGCCTAGCGAAGAAGGGGTTGGTTGTGCGCCTTGGCGATGAGGTTCGGCTCACCGACGTCGGCGCTGCCTGGCTCGCGACTGTTGCCGAATAGTGACCCTGAACCAGGAACTCCTCGAACTCTCTCGGCACCAGTTCCCATCGATTGGCGAGCGGCGCATTTCGGGGCCATGGCAAAGAACATCCCGGACTTCTTAACGTCTTCCTCAACAACAGCCGCCGGCGGAATCGGGCGAGGTCGGTGCCCGATGATCCTGCCGCGGCGGCGAAACCGCAAGAGGCGCGCGCGGCACGCCGCGCGCCATGGCTTACTTATTGTTACCGGCACCAAACAACAGCGTCAGGTAGTCGCCGTTGCTCTTCATCTTCGTCATCAGCGCGTCGAGCACCGTGAACTGTGACTTGTACTGCGCGGTCAACTGCTCGGCGTAGCCCGCCAGCTGTTCCCGGCGCTGCGACAGGCTCTTCATGCTCGTATCGATCTCGCTGAGGCGGACCGCAAGCGTACCCTTGTCGGTCAACTTGGTGCCGTCGTCGCGGATGTGCTGGTTGATCTGGTTGCTCATCTGCTTGCCGAGGCCGTCGGTTGCGTTGAACACCCGGGCCACGACCGCGGGCTTGTTCTGCAGCGCCGCCTTCAACGCGGCGTTGTCGACCACCAGCGAACCGTCCGGCAGGTTCGAGCCCGCCGGCGCGAACTTCACACCGATTTCCGCGAAACCGGCCTTGGCGGTGCCGTTGTCGATCCCGCCCGCCATGATCTTGCCGAGCGAGTTGCGGATCGCGTTGAGCGTCGGGTCGCCGAGCAGGATGCCGCCCTGCTTGCCTTTCTCCGCAGTTTTGTCGAACTTCGAGTAATCTGCCGCCGTCTTCATCACGGAGTTGTACTGGGCGACGAAATCGGTGACCACCTTTGCCTGCGCATCGATGTCGGGCGAGATCGTTAGCGTCTGGGTCGAGCCGAGCGCCTCCTGCGTGACGTTCAGCGTCACGCCGGCGATCACGTCCTTCATCGCGTTGTCGGCGTGGCGCGCCGTGATGCCGCCGACCGAGACGATCGCATCCTGGGCCGCCGCGTCCTTGCTCTGGGTCCAGGTGTGAGCCCCGTCCATCACCTTCGACGGGCCACCCGTCGGATCGACCACCGACTGCACCGCGAACTTCGACAGGCCGCCGTCGTCCTTGACGTTGCTGACGCCGATATTGATGACGTTCGCGCTGCCCGACGCGACCGTGCGCAGCACCAGGTGCGCGCCGTCGGTACCATTGACGATCGTGGCCGTCACGCCCGGGTTCTTCTGCGACGCGTTGATGGCGGCGGCGATGCCGGCCGGGGTGTTGTTCTCCGGGGTGACGTCGAGCTGCATCGACTTGTCGCCGACCTTGAGCGTCATCGTGCCGGTGCCGAGCTTCTGCTTCGGATCGAACGCGCTCGATCCGAGCGTCTGGGAAGTCGCGACCTGCTTGACTTTGACCTGGTAGCTGCCGGCCGTCGCGCCCTTCTCGGTGGTGGCTGTCAGGCCCTTGCCCGATGCCTTGACCGCGAATTTCTGCTGTAGCGTGCCGTCGGACAGCGAGGTCAGCGCCGTCTGCAGCGACGTCAGTTCGGTGCGTAGGCGGCCAAACGCGGCGGACAGATCGGTGTTCCGGGTGGAGGCGGAACTGATCGCCACGTTCAAGCCCTTGATCTTGTCCTTGACCAGCCCGTTGACCAGCCCCTCAACGTCCAGATTGCTCTTGCCCGTGACGCCGTTGATGATCGACTGCGCCGCGTCCTGCAGGGTGGTGTTGGAATTGATTGCTGTGTTGTTAGTAGTAGTTAAGCCGCGGATCGCCATGGACTATCCCCTCCAGTTGATTAATCTAACCATTACGACAGTAATTTCCTGAACAATTAGCGGAGTGCTTTAACCCTGCAGAAAATCTCTGCCTAAGCGCCATCCTGCCTCTGTTTTATGAGGCGCGGCGTCAACATTTGTCGCCGCAGGGTGCGCATTCATATGTAGTCCTACCTTCCCCTATCGTGGACCCGGAAAAATGCAGTGCGGCGTCTATTTTTTGTCTGTTTCATGCATTTTTGTCGCTCACGTCGAGCTCCGCGCATTTGATCATTCGTCGCAGGCCCGTCGGTTGCGCTCGACCAGCGCGCGCACGAGCGTCCAGTCCAGGCCGTCCCAGATCGCGCAGCTGAACCGGCCAGAGTTTGTCACTAGGCCGTGCTGGACTGGTCGAATCAGGGCAAGCAATCCACTACAGGCCGCTGGTATCGGAAAGCACGCGAGGGCAACCATAGCCGCGTTGAACGCGTGTATCGGGAACTGGGGCTTTCGTTGCACTACGCGAATGGCTAGTCTCGACTGCTGAACAGACTCGCGATAACGTCACGTCGTGCATCGAAGCGGCAACTCAGGTTCGATCAGCGGCGATTTCCATGACTATTCGACGTCGCGCTGCGAGCCCCTGTTCGGACCGTTGTTCCACTAGTTCCACAAGCGCTTGCGGCGCGACATCTGGCCTCCCAGCATTGAATGGAGGCACCGGAGCATACTCGAGTTCGAGCTGAATCGCCTGCGCTTCCTCAATCCCCGCCAATTCTGCAGCAACCGTCAGTCCCAAATCGATGCCCGCGGTCACACCTCCGCCAGTCATGAGGTTGCCGTCACGGACTACCCGATCGCGCGTCGGAATGGCACCAAGGGGCTCAAGCAACGAGTGGAAGGCCCAGTGAGTTGTGGCACGCCGTCCGCGAAGCAACCCTGCTGCACCAAGCAATAATGCACCGGTGCAGACAGAAGTGACGTAACGGGCACCGGCGGCCTGTTTGCGAACAAACTCGATCGTCTGAAGGTCCTGCAACAGGTCCGTTACACCCCCTCCACCGGGAACACAAATCACGTCGAGTGGCGGGCAGTCCTCATATGTGGCGGTGGGCGTAAGGAGTAGTCCATTGCTAGATGTTACCGGGTCGAGTGTTTTCCAGATCAACAGGGCCGTTGCGCCGGGAAGCGATGCGAGTACGTCATGGGGACCGGTCAGGTCTAGTTGTTGTACTTGTGGAAATACCAGAAATCCGATTTGGAGCGTCATGGGGATACCTTGTCAAATTCGCACCAGCGACTGTCTTCGAGGTGGACGGATCGATTTTATGCAGGTAGCCTTTGGCAGAATTGCCATTTACCCCACAGTTTTCGCCACGTGATGTCAGCCGAAGCACGATCCATCTTGCTGGTCGCTTTTCCGGACGTTCAACTCCTCGACGTCAGCGGGCCATTGCAGGTTTTTGCCTCCGCCAATGAACTGGCAGTAGAGCGAGGGCTTGCAGAACCTTACGTACTTCGGGTTGTTGCAGCCGAGGCCGGGCTCGTGACCTCCTCCTCCGGCTTGGCCCTGCTGACCCATTCCATAGATTCAGTGAAAGGGCCTATTGACACGCTCGTCGTTCCGGGCGGCCGCGGCGTTTCCGCGGCATCGGCGGATGCGCGCTTGACCCGTTGGACACGGCGGCAAGCCAGCCGATCAAGGCGCATCGCCTCCGTGTGTTCCGGGGCTTTTCTGCTGGCAGAGGCCGGATTACTGGATGGCCGACGTGTGGTCACGCATTGGACCCGCTGCGACGAACTCACGAACCGCTATCCCAAGCTGCGCGTAGAAACCGATCCAATATTCGTTCGCGACGGCGATATCTGGACATCCGCAGGTGTGACCGCAGGAATCGATCTCGCCCTTGCGCTCGTGGAAGAAGACCTCGGCCGTTCGGTAGCACTGGAAGTCGCTCGTGAACTCGTCGTCTTTCTGAAGCGCCCAGGCGGCCAGTCCCAGTTTAGTGCCATGCTGTCGATGCAAAAGGCAGATGACAGGTTCGGCGAATTGCACGCATGGATGGCGGCACACCTGGCGTCTGATCTTTCCGTTCCTTTGCTAGCCAGACGACTCCACATGAGCGAACGCAGCTTCATGCGTCACTACAAGGCGGAAACAGGCCGGACACCTGCGCGCGCGGTTGAGCAACTCCGAGTCGAGGCAGCACAGCGACTACTCGGCGAGACGTCATGGCCGGTCAAACGCATCGCAAGCCGTTGCGGATTCGGTAGTGAAGAAAGCATGCGGCGTAGCTTCGTCCGGCTACTGCGGGTCGCTCCTCAAGCGTATCGGGAGCGGTTCTCATTTTCCTGACAGGCGCATCGTGCGTGTGCCATGCGATGGAAAGTTTGCCGGTCAGTTCGTTCCATCGGAAAACTGTCTGTCGTGCGCACCCACGCGGAAGGGGAGTCATTGGGGGGCGCTCGATGTCCCGCAATGTCCATCAGTCGCGCATGACCGATGTTGGAGCACGAAACGGCCGCTGGAGCGTCCTGCCGACCGCTGGGTCGAAGGTCAGAAACTGGCCGTCAGCCGCCGCTCCGCATCTCCGACATCTGGCTGATTGGCTATCTTCGCGCGGGCGCGACCTGACCACTGGTAACTCGGGCAACCCAAAGCGACTTTCCCGAGCACCATGAGTACCCAGCCCACCGACATACCTGCAAACGTCACTCCCATGATGCACCGGTGGCACGCCACGCCTCCCTGCAGACCACCACGAGCTACGTGAACGCGGAACAGCAGCGCATGCGTCAGGAAGCGGCGAAGTACCACGCGCGGCTGGCGGACCGTCGGGGCGAGTAAGGTGCGGTAGATTCGGTATTGGGGACCAACCGAAGCTTTTCATTGTTACGCGCCTGCCTTGAGATGTCGCGCCTTTGGACGCCCGTCCAGATCAGGGCTGCAAAAGTATCGAGCCGCTGGTTTCGCCGGCTTCCAGGCGACGCTGCGCTTCAGCCGCCTGGGCCAGAGGAAGCACTGTTCCAATGTTCGCCCTCATGCCGCTCTGCAAGCGCTGGAACGTGGCCAGCACTCCTTCCTCGTAGCGTGCCGGGTCGGACATGAAGCGGAATACACTTGGGCGAGAAAGGGCAACCGAGAGGGTCGAGCCAAGCAGAGCCAGGTCGATCGGTCCCGAGTCTCCACTGACCTGACCAACGCTGGCGACCATTCCGAAGGGACGTACAGTCCCTAGCGTCTCGATGAGGGTCTTGCCGCCGATGCCGTCAATTGCGTAGTCGACTCCGCATCCGCAAGTCAGTGCTTGTGTCGCGGTGACAAAATCCTGTTCGCGATAAAGAATCGCTTCGTCAAGGCCATGCTCTTTCGCCAATTCCGCCTTCGCCGACGAGCCAACCGTGCCTATGACACGGGCGCCCAGCGCCTTGGCCCATTGCACGAGGACGAGGCCCAAACCGCCGGCGGCCGCGTGGACCAATACGGTGTCACCAGCCTTGACGGGATAGACATATGAACACAGCATATGGGCTGTGATGCCGCGCAGCAGAAGACTAGCCGCAGTGTCATCACCTATGTCGTCGGGCAGCGGAAGAACGCGGTCGGCGCAAATATTGCGGACGCTGGCGTAGCTACCGGTTGGTGGGCCTGCGTAGGCCACGCGCTGCCCTAGGTGCAGTGATTCGACGCCAGGGCCGACGGCGTCAATGACACCGGCACCCTCGACACCTAGAACTGTGGGCAGCTCTGGCAGGGCGTAGAGGCCGGTGCGGTGATAGATGTCGACGAAATTGACGCCGATCGCAGTGTGGCGGATTCGAACTTCCCCGGCCACGAGGGCAGGGAGTGCAACCTCGCGAAGGCTCAATTGCGAAGCGTCGCCGTATTGCCCGATTACCACTTGGGCCGCATGAAACGAGGCTGCGTCGGGTGCGGATTTGGAAGTCATACTGTTCTCCTGGCGATTGATCTTGCAAGCTCATGTTGCACTGGGCAAAATGACTCAACAATTCCAGATAAATTGGCAATGAGTGTGCAAAAAAGCACAGGAAGACTGCTCCCGGAAAGCCTGCGTCTGCAATGGGACGATATACGGTATTTCCTCGAATTGGCGCGGGTCGGGAGTCTCTCGGCAGCAGCACGCAAGCTTAGTGTTGAGCATTCAACTGTTGCTAGACGGGTCGAGGCGCTGGAGCAATCACTGGAAATCAGGCTGTTTGATCGCTTGCCTAAAGGCTGGTCGCTAACACCAGAAGGCGAAACGTTGGCGATGCAGGCGAGACGCCTGGACGACGAAGCACAGGCCTTTTCTCGCGCGGCGGTGGGTGTGTCGTCCCTGAAGGGTACCGTTCGCATCTCTGCTCCACCTGTATTGGCTAGCCATCTGCTGGTACCTCGCCTCGCGGGCATACGATCTCAGTGGATGAACATTGATCTGGAAGTCATGGGAGAATCGCGCGACGCGAATTTGGCTCGTGGCGAGGCCGATCTGGCAATTCGCATGTCAAGGCCAACCGCTTCAGGTTTGGTCGCGCGATGCATAGGGCAGATGAGCTATGGCCTCTATGCTGCCTACGGATATGCGAATCGACCAGAGTCAGAATGGGAATTCTTGGGGTATGACGAAGGTCTTAGTCAAGTACCTCAGCAGCGCTGGCTAAACCAGATTGCTGGAGACCGTCGCTTTGTATTCCGGAGCAATGATCTGGTCGCATTGCTCAATGCCGCACGAGTTGGTTTGGGGATTGCCGCATTTCCGCATTTTCTTGCGACGAATGACACAGCCTTGTGCTTACTGCCAGATCATGCTTGCTCGACTGTTCGGCAGTTGTGGCTCGTGATGCACCCGGACGTCAAACATTCGCCCCGTGTTCGACTGATTGCGGACCTGCTTATTAATCTGGTTGGCGAAACCCCGGAGTTGTCACTAAAAGCTAGTGTCGCTGCAGCTGATCGAGCAGGTGGCGGGCAGCTGGGCCCGGGCGGCGCCGGCGCCCGATGACGCAATCGCGCGCTGGTTCCGGCCGCTCGTCGCCCTGCAGCTGATCGAGGTCGATGTGCGCACCGTCGGCAGCTGGTCGCGTACTGCAACCGCCGCGGCGGTAGCTGGTGGCGGTCGGTGCCGCGCATTGGCGTCGGCCGCGCCCGAATCGTGGTCGGGTGGCTGCGCCGGCATGCCGAGATGATCGGTGATACGGTCGTGCTCGACGTCGAGCGAGTCGAGCGGCTCGCCGCCGCGCCGGAGGCGCGCGTCCCGCTGCGCCGCGACCAGCTGGTGCCGATGCATCGCTTGGCGATGCCGACCGACCTGGACGGTTCGACCGGCACGAATCGCGCACCGGCGTTCTCGTACATCGCGGCCGCGCACGACCTCGACGCCGTGTTCGCGTACCTGCATCGCTACGACGGCCAGGCGGCCACGCAGCGCGCGTACTGGCGCGAGCTCGAGCGCTTCGTGCAGTGGTGCGTGCTGGAGCGCGGCCGGCCGATGTCGTCTGTGCTGGTTGACGACTGCGAGGCCTACAAGGCGTTCCTGGCCGCGCCGTCGGATGCGTTCCGCGGGCCGCAGGCCTCGCGCGCGTCCGGACGTTGGCGGCCGTTTTCGTTGAAGCCCCTGTCGCTCGACAGCCAGCTCTACGCAGTGCGCACGCTGCGCGCGGCCTGCGACTAGCTCGTCAAGGTCCGCTACCTGGCTGGCAATCCCTGGGGCCGTCGCCGATCCGAAGCCGCTGAAGCGCGCGACCAAGCTGCAGGTGCAGCGGGCCCTACCGATGGATGTGTGGGCGATGGTGCGCGCGCGGCTTGCCGAGCACGGCGAAGGCGTCGGGCCGCAGGGCCCCGACTGGCGCGTCGCGCGGGCGCTGGTGCTGCTGATGGGTGACGCCGGCTTACGCATCGAGGAGGCGGTGACAGCGAAGCGGGGCGGCCTGCAGTGGTGGCCGACCGAGGACGAGACACTGGCGACTTGGATCCTGCGTGTGATCTGCAAGGGCAACAAGGAACGTTTCGTGCCGGTGTCTAGCTGTGAAGCGTCAAGAGGTTGTTTCTCGATACGGGAAGTCTGGCCATCGGCGCAACGCCGCCGATGGCGCTAT
>NZ_JBXAPG010000094.1:0-9649 GCF_058803765.1 Burkholderia sp. GW821-FHT14F03 | reverse complement strand
ACGGCTACCGGGATGAGGAATACTTCTTCCTCAAGATCCGCGCTGCCTTCCCCGGTAATCCGCGATGAACCTTTTTTTTGGTTCATCGCGGGTCGAAGGCGCCGTTCCGGGCCGCGCCGTCGATGGCGCGCAGCAAACCCTCCCGGCCGCCGTGGGCGTCCATCCACCGCAGGACGCGACAGGCGGCGTCGGCGTAGATCATCCGGTCCTTGCCCGCGCGCGGCCCCCATTCGGCAGGGCTGGCCGGGAGCGGCCCCGCATCGTCCCTGACGCAACGCCCGGCCGCGGTCGCGCCGGAGTTCAGGTAGCGCCCGTCGTCGGAAACGATGACGGCGACGCCTTCGTCGAACCAGACGGGCATGGCGCCGTTGACCAACCTCCACCAGCCGATTCGCCGATGCAATTCCACCAGCGAGAATTCGTGCGCCAGGATCGTGGGCGTCTGGCCGCGAGGCGAAACCCGGGTGATGATCGCAAGCGGCGTGGTGCTGGTCGAGGCAAGGGCGCCGCGTCCGCCCATGCGCCGGTCGCATTCGTCCGTGGAGCAGGCCACGATGATCGGCGCGAGATCGAACCTGCCGTAGAACCGTCGAACCCGCGATTCCGCTTCCCCGACATGCGCGGATAGCGCATCGCGCATCCGGGGAGGCATGCCCCGATCAACGATCAGGCGCGGCGTTGCATGCTCCATGCCGTAGCACGCGGCGCACATCGTGGCGGCAAGGGCGGGGTAGCCGTATGCGGCGAGGAGCGGGCCGATGACGCCGGCCAGGGTGATTCCGATGGCGGTGCGGGTGATCCGGCGACGGAGGGTGGTGTACAAGGGTTGACGTCCGGTTGGATGATCGCTTCGGTAAATGACAGGACGGACACGCGCGATGGTGGACGTGTGTTTTCCGAACCTAAAGGGTACGCGAATCAGGTGGCGGGAGCGGCGTCGAGAGATGCGCCGCGGCCGAATGTCGGTCGTGTTTTTTATTGTTCCGTGGATATTAATTTCATGAGTCTCAATTTATCGATGGAAATGGAATTGAGAATCGGCTTATGGATTTTTAATTTCAATTGAGGCTGAGTGAGAGTGTGCCGAACAGAAAGGACAAGGGCGCGCATGAGAGCTCGGTGATTGCGGTGTCGTTGACTGCATCACGATTTTTTGCGCACCTGGCTCGGATCATTCCGAATGATCGGAGTGTAAATTAATAAATAATTTCACATTCAATCCGTCGTACGAGTTAAGTTGGCAAAGGTGACAAGGTTTCTGACTCGTATGATGTCAATCTGAATCCAGTCTAAATACACTGGCGCTGCTTCAATTCGCGATTTATTCCAATCACAAACGGGCCGGCGCGAAGGGAGGTGCGATCGAATGCGGCAGAAACGTCACGTGGCGACACGCGGCGTCACGCCCGTTGATCGTGTTGTATCGAGAAAGCGACCAACTTATATAGGAATGCATAGATGAATACGAACCTTCTGCGGTGCTGGGCGGCTATCGGCACCATCGGCGCCGCGCTCGCGCCGTCGGCCGCGCACGCGTTTGACGGCCAGATCAACTTCAACGGCAGCATCTCCGATGTCACCTGCAACATCAACGGGCAGGAGCCCGGCGTCGGCAACGTGCTCGACGTGTCGCTCGGCGATCGCATCAGCCCGAGTGCGTTCGCCAAGGTCGGCGCCACCACCACGCCCGTTCCGTTCGCGCTGAACATCGGTGGCAACGCCGGCTGCATGGACGACACCAAGGTCGTGATCGACTTCGATCCGTCGTCCGTCAACATCAACCCGGTGTCGGGTCACCTGAAGCTCGTCGGGACGAAGCCCGCCCAAGGCGTCGAGATCCAGATCCACGACAACGGCAACGGCAAGAGCGGCAAGATCATGCTCGGCAAACCGCAGAACATCGCGGACGCGCAGATTGCCACGGTGAAGAACAACACCGCCACGCTCAGCTACACGGCGGCCTATGTCTCGACGGTCGAAAGCGCGTCGATCTCCACCGGTTCGGCGTATTCGTCGATCCGCTACTCGCTCGCCTACCACTAAGCGTCGCCAGCATGTCCCATGCCATGACCTTGTCCATTCGCCTTGTTCGTCGCGCGGCGGTCGCCTGCGTCGTGGCATGGGCCGCCTGCGCCGGGCCGGCGCAGGCGGCGCTCGTGCTGAACGGCACCCGCGTGGTCTTTCCGGAGCACACGCGGGACGTCACGATCCGGCTCGACAACGTCGAGCATCAGCCGGTTCTGGCGCAGACCTGGATCGACGACGGGCGCGTCGAAGTGCCGCCGGAACAGATGCGGACGCCGTTCGTCGTCGCGCCGTCGCTGATGCGCGTCGAGCCGGGCCGCGGCGCAGTATTGCGGATCACGTCGTTGAACGAGTCGTTACCCGCCGATCGCGAATCGCTCTACTGGCTCAACGTGCTCGAGGCGCCCGTTGCGCGCGAGGACGCGGATCATCATCTGCGGTTTGGCTTTCGCACCCGCATCAAGCTGTTCTACCGGCCGGCGGCACTCGCGGAGGGCATTGATCTCGCACCCGAGCAACTGGTCTGGAAGGCGTTCGCGCAGGATTCGCCCGACGCCGGGCCGGATCTCGCGCTGGAGGTCAGCAATCCGACGCCGTACTACGTGTCGTTCGGGCGCGTCGAGAGCGATCCAGGAGGGCATTTCGTCTCGGCCGGTGGCGGCATGGTGCCGCCGTTCGGCAGTGCGCGTTTTCGTTTCACCGGCATTACCTCGCCGTCCAAACGTCCGACCACGGTTCGCTACATGGTGATCGACGACTACGGCGGTCGCAGCACGATAACCAAGAAACTGGCCAACTAACCAGTTCACGCATCAGCCAGAGGCATGGTCTAGCGTGTCGGAGCCGCGGCGGCACGCCATTCGTTTGCTTCGTCATGCTAAATTAAATCGAACTCAATCAAGTATGCGGCGTTCTGCAGGATCAACCTCCTCGCGCGTTCACGGCATGACGACGCGACGAATGCCGGGCGGCCTTCGTCTGCGCGCGATTGCCAGGGTGTGCGCGCCCGTGGCCATGACGGCGATGAGCGCCGCCGCCGTTGCCGACGACCAATACGGCGCGGTCACGCTCGAACCGTCCGGAGTGGATGTGGGCGCCGTGCATACGGGCGCCGTGCCTTCCGGCACCGCCCCGGCCGAAGCTGCGCCGGCCGGCGTCGCCCCGACCGATCCCGTGCAATTCGATCAGTCGTTGCTGATGAGCGGCCCGGGCAACGCGCCGCTCGACACGAGCATGTTCTCTCGGCCGAACGTGGTGATGCCGGGCGAGCACCGCGTGGACCTGATCGTCAACGGGCAATGGCGTGGCGTCGAGAACATCACGTTCCGGCGCGCCGACGACGGCAGCGTGCTCCCGTGCTACGACCGTGCGCTGCTGCAGCGCGCCGGCGTCGATCTCGCGCGCAGCGAGCGCGGCCAGGAGCGCAACGCGCCGTCCGAGCCGCTGCCGGATGGGCTGGTGTGCACGAATCCCGCGCGCTACGTGCCGGGGGCGACGTTTGCGTTCGACCAGGCGGAGCAGCGGCTGTACCTGACGGTGCCGCAGTTCTACATGCGGCTGGCGAACGAGAGCACCTACGTCGACCCCTCGCACTGGACCGACGGGGTGCCGGCCGTGGTGGCCAACTACAACGCGAACGTCTTCACGACGCGCAACGCGGGCACCGAGTTCTCGCAGTTCTACACCGGCCTGACGATGGGCGCGAACCTGGGGCCGCTGCGTCTGCGCCACAGCGGCAACTTCACCTGGACGCAGCAGCGCGGCGTGAGCTATCAGCGCGGCTACATCTACGCGCAGACCGACGTGGCCCCGTGGCGCGCGCAGGTGCTCGCGGGCGAAAGCTCGACGAGCGGCGAGCTGTTCGACGCGATTTCGTTCCGCGGCGTGCAGATCGCGAGCGACGACCGCATGCTGCCCGACTCGCAGCGCTATTACGCGCCCGTGGTGCGCGGCGTCGCGCAGACGAACGCGCGCGTGTCGATCCGCCAGCGCGGCTATATCGTGCATGAGACCACGGTCGCGCCGGGGCCGTTCGAGATCGACGACCTGCGGACGATGAGCTACGGCGGCGACCTGACCGTGACGGTGACCGAGGCGAACGGCGAGACCCGCAGCTTCGTCGTGCCGTTCGCGACCACCGCCAGCTCGTTGCGGCCCGGCGTCACGCGCTTCAGCGCGATGGCCGGGCAGGCGATCGACTACGGCGCCAGCGTCGGCCGGCAATACATCGGCCAGTTCACGCTCCAGCGTGGCGTCAGCAACCTCGTGACCTCGTATGGGGGCGGCGCGTTCGCGAACCGCTACCAGTCGGCGTTGATGGGCGTGGCGCTGAACACGGCGCTGGGCGGGGTGGCGCTCGACGTGACGATCTCGCGCGCGCAGCCCTTGGGCCGCGAGGCGATGAACGGCTCCAGCGTCCGCCTGTCGTACAGCCGCAACATGCCGAACAGCGGCACGAACTTCTCACTGCTCGCCTATCGCTATTCGACCAAGGGCTATCTCAGCCTGCGCGATGCGCTGGTGCTGAACGGCAGCACCACGGCGGACCAGCCGACCGACCGCTTCGCCCGGCTGCGCAACCGCGTCGACGTCAATGTGAGCCAGCAGCTGGGCCGCGCGGGCAGCCTGAACCTGAGCGGCTCGGCGATCAGCTACTGGGCGGGCGGCGGCCGGACGCTGAGCCTCTCGCTCAACTACAGCACGCAGTGGCGGGACATGACGATGACGGCGTCGGTGCAGCGCGTGCGCAGCGCCGCGCCGGGCGTGCCGTCCTACGGGGGCGGCGCGAACAGCACGCTCGCGAGCCTGAACCTGTCGATCCCGCTCGGGCGCAACGCGCGGCGTGCGCCCACCTTGACGACGCTCGTGTCGCACGACAGCGATACCGGTGTCAGCGCCACGACGAGCCTGTCGAGCCGCTTCGGCGAACGCGGAGACGGGTCGTTGACGGCCTCGGTGAACTACGACGGCGACCGGCGCGCGCCGTCGGGCAGCCTCGGCGTCGGCTATCGCCTGCCGGTGGCCAGCGTCAACGCGAACGTCGGCATCGGGCAGGACTATCAGCAGATGTCGGCGATGGCCACCGGCGGCCTCGTGCTGCACCCGGGCGGCGTGACGGCCGGGCCGACGATCGGCGACACCGTGGGCATCGTGCGCGCGCCGCACGCGCAGGGCGCGATGGTCGCCAATACCGACGCCCGCGTGAATCGATTCGGCTATGCGGTCGTGCCGAGCCTCATGCCGTATCAACTCAACCGGATCGACCTCGATCCGAAGCAGCTGCCCGACGATGTCGAGCTGAAAACCTCGTCCCGCACCGTGGCGCCGCGAGCGGGGGCGGTCGTGATGTTGGGTTTCGACACGCTGAAGGCGCGCCCGCTGCTGATCGACGCGCAGACCGAGGCGGGGCGTCCGCTGCCGTTCGCGGCTCAGGCCGTCGATGCGCGCACGGGCGCGGTGCTGGGCGGGGTCGGGCAGGGCAGCCGGCTGTTCGTGCGCAGCCCCGACGAGGTGGGCCGGATCCGCGTCGAGTGGGGGCGCGGGCCGGGCCAGCAATGCGAGCTTGATTATGCGGTGCCCGTCGAACAGCGCGAGTCGCGCGCTTACGTGGTGCTCACGCGCGTCTGCCGGATGGTCGGCGCGCCGGGCTCGGCCGATGCGCCCG
Source organism: Burkholderia sp. GW821-FHT14F03 (assembly GCF_058803765.1). Taxonomy (NCBI): domain Bacteria; kingdom Pseudomonadati; phylum Pseudomonadota; class Betaproteobacteria; order Burkholderiales; family Burkholderiaceae; genus Burkholderia; species Burkholderia sp. GW821-FHT14F03. The sequence continues at coordinate 3,960 of NZ_JBXAPG010000094.1, read as the reverse complement.
CGGCCGGCCTCGTCGACGTGCGCGCGCCATGATGCGGCGCGTGCGTTTTCCCGGCGCCCCTGCCCGCGGGCCGGCGCGCCGCCGAGGCGGGGCCATGCGGGCCTTGGCCGCGCTGCTGGCCGCCGGTCTCGCGCCCGGCGCCGGCGCGGCGCTGGCCGTGGTCGGCACGCGCTTCATCTATCCGGGCGACGGGTCGCGGCTGACGGTCGCCACGCGCAATCTCGGCGACGCGCCGATCCTCGTCCAGACCTGGATCGACGACGGCCGGGCCGACGTCGATCCGAGCGCGCTGCGCGCCCCGTTCATGGTCGTGCCGCCCGTCGCGCGCATCGAGCCGCACCAGTCGCTCGCGCTGCGCGTGCAGTCGAGCGGCGATGCGCTCGCGACGGACCGCGAGTCGCGCTTCTGGATCAACCTGCTCGAAATCCCGCCGGCCGGCGCGTCGAGCGATCGCACGCTGCGCATCGTATACCGGCTGCGGATGAAGTTGCTGTACCGGCCGCCTCATCTCGACGGCGTACCGGACGAGGCGCCCGGCCGTCTGCGCTGGACGCGCGACGCGCAGGCGAGTGCGCGGCTGAGTGCGTTCAATCCGACGCCGTACTACGTGACCCTGACGCGCGTGTCGTGGCGCGGCGCACCGCTCGCGCTGGCGGGCGGCGCGCTCGACATCGCGCCGTTCGCGCGCGCGGATCTGCCGCTGGACGGACCCGCGGGTCCGGAGGACGGCGACCTCCTGTTCGACGCGGTCGGCGACGACGGCGCGCACCACGAATACCGCGGGCGGCTCGAGCCGCCGTGACCGATGCGACGACGCGGGGGGAAGCCCGGCGTCGCTGTTTGCAGGACCCGTCCTGTCCGGGTGTTGGCAGGGCTTTGGCAACTCAAGAAGAGGAAGAATGATTGTGAACACGACCTATGCATTGGTATGGAATCGTACCCGGGGGGGCTGGCAAGCGGTAGGCGAACGGACGCGGCGGCGCGGCAAGTCGCGCGCCGGCGTGCGGGGAGCGCTCGCGGTGGCGGTGCTCGCGGGCGGCGCGGTCACGGCAGCGCATGCGCTGCCCGCGGGCGAGAAGATCGTGTCCGGCAAGGCCGACGTGCTGCGCTTTGACGACGGCCGGCAAATGTCGATCAACCAGCACAGCGACAAGCTCGTGACCGAATGGACCGCGTTCGGCGTCGACGCGGGGCAGCGCGTGACGTTCAACCAGCCGTCCGCCGCCTCGGTCGCGCTCAATCGCGTGGTCGGGAACGATGCGAGCCAGATTCACGGCAGCATCGACGCGTCCGGCCGCGTGTTTCTCGTCAATCCGAACGGCGTGCTGTTCGGCAGAGGCGCGCGCGTCAACGTCGGCGGGCTGGTCGCGTCGACGCTCGATATCAGGAACGAGGATTTCGAGGCGGGCCGCTACCGTTTTTCCGGCTCCTCGCCGGCGAGCATCGTGAACAATGGCGATCTGGTCGCCGGCGAAGGCGGGGCCATCGCGCTGTTGGGCGCCAAGGTGTTCAACCGTGGCGTCGTGCGGGCGCAGCTGGGCACGGTCGCGCTGGGCGCGGGCAACGATATCACGCTCAATTTCGACGGCGGCAGGCTGCTGAACATGCAGATCGACAAGGGCGCGGTCGAGGCGCTCGCGAGCAACGAGCAGTTGCTGAAGGCCGATGGCGGACTGGTATTGATGAGCGCGAAAACTGCGTCGGATCTCGCGGCCACCGTGGTCAACAATCAGGGCAGCCTCGAAGCCCGCACGCTGCGCAACACCGCGGGCCGGATCACGCTCGACGGCGGTGAGCGCGGCGTCGTCAACGTCGCCGGCGTGCTCAACGCGAGCGCGTCGACGCCGGGCGACGGCGGCACGATCGTCACGCGCGGCGCAGACGTGCAGGTGGCGCTCGGCGCGATGGCCGACACGCGCGCGACCAACGGGCGCGGCGGCGTGTGGCGCATCGCGGCCGCCGACGTGGCGGTCAAGCCGGGCGCGAACCAGTCGGGCACGATCATCGCGGACACCTTGGCGCGCAACCTCGCGACGACCGACGTCGAACTCGTGGCGGAGCGCGGCGGGCTGTCGGTGGACGGGCCGGTCGCGTGGGCGAGCGGCAATCAGCTGTCGCTCGCGAGTCGCGCGGGCAGCATCGCCGTGAACGGCGCGCTGCGCGGTTCGGGCGCGGGCGGCGCGGTACGCTTCGATGCGGCGCAGGATGTCCGGATCGCCGCGCCGGTCGCGGTGACGGGCGCAAACGGACGCGTCACGCTGAACTACGGCGGCGTCTATTCGATCGGGAGCGGCGCGGCCGTCACGATGTCGGGTGCGAACCCGGGCTTCGAGTCGAACGGCTTCCGCTATACGGTGATCCAGAATCTCGCGCAGCTGCAGTCGGTCAACACGAATCTCGGCGGACTGTTCGTGCTCGGCAACGACATCAACGGCCCTTACAGCAGCACCTTCCAGACGATCGGTTCGGGCGCGGCGTTCTCCGGCACGTTCGACGGCCTCGGCAACACCATCGGCAAGCTGTCGATCACGAGCGGCGATCCCTATGCCGGCCTGTTCGGACTGAACACCGGCCGCATCGCCAATCTCAAGCTGCAAGGAATGAAGGTCAGCGGCGGCGTGGGCGTCGGGCCGGTGATGATCGGCGCACTGGCGGGCGAGAACCGCGGCACCGTGACGAATGTCACGGTGACCGGCTCGGACGTCAGGGGGGGCGCGAACCGGAACAACGCGCTGGGCGGACTGATCGGCGTCAATCACGGGACGATCGAGCAGGCGTCCTTTGCCGGGATCGTGATGGGCAACGCCCTGTCGTATGCGGTCGGCGGGCTGGTCGGCGAAAACAATGCATTGTCGTCGCGCGGCTTGATCGCGGGCGGCACGAGCAACGCGACGGTATCCGGCGGCGCCCCGAATCTTGCGTCGATCGGCGGCCTCGTCGGCGTCAACCGGCTGGGCGGGATCGTCGACGCCGTCAGCCTCGGTTCGACCTCGGGCTACAACCTGGCGGGCGTCAACGTCGGCGGGCTCGTCGGGGCGAACCTGGGCGGTGCGGTCACGCGCGGCACCGCGTCGGGACGCTCGACCGGCGGGTCGGGCGGCACCGTCGGCGGGCTCGCCGGTATCAACGGCGGAACGATCGCCGATTCGGAAGCGCGCGGGATCGTCGAGGGCTACGTCACGCAGGCGATCGGCGGCTTCGTCGGTCTGAACCAGGGCGGGATCCGCGGCAGCAGGGCGCTCGGCGCGACCTCGACCGCGGGCACGGGCGCGGTGGGCGGCTTCGTCGGACTCAACCAGGGCGACAAGGCGCTGATCGACATGGCGGAGGCGCACGGGGCGGTGACGGGGGGGCAGGGCAACACGGGCGGCTTCGTCGGCAGTCACCTGGGCGGTGCGATCACGCACGCTGTCTCGCGCGGCAAGACGAGCGGCGGTCACTATGGCAGGGTCGGCGGCTTCGCGGGCTACAACGCGGCCACGCTCGCCAGCGTCGATGCGAGCGGCGAGGTGTCGGCAGGCACCTCGTCCTCCATCGGTGGCCTGGTCGGCTACAACGCGATCTCGGGCGCGATCGAGAGCGCGTCGGCGACGGGTGACGTGACGGGCGGGCAGTCGAGCACGGTTGGCGGCCTGATCGGCGACAACCTCGGAACCGTGCAAGACGCGTCCGCGTCCGGCGCGGTCGGCGGCGGTTGCGTGGCCACCCTGGGCGGCCTCGTCGGCATGAACATGGGATTGGTCGAACGGTCGGCCGCGAGCGGGCGCGTCAAGGGATCGAGCGCGGGGAACTGGCGGCAGACCTACGGCGGCCTCGTCGGCATCAACCGCGGCACGTTCCGCTACAGCTACACGTCGGGCGAGGCCGCGCAGCAACAGCTTGCCGGCCTCAACCTCGGCGTGATCGAGTAACACACGGGCGAGGGGGGGGTGTGTGGGTCGTTGCACCGAATGGGGGGAA
>NZ_JBXAPG010000093.1:0-9873 GCF_058803765.1 Burkholderia sp. GW821-FHT14F03 | reverse complement strand
AGCAAAGAAGCTGTCGTGACGGCTGACGCGTTCGATGCCGAGCAGTTCGCTCCAGATGCCGGCGATAGTCGTTTCCAATTCACCCGACGGTGCTTCGTAATCCTGTCGGACGAAGGCATCCTGGTCGGGGGCAGGGAGTGCCTTGCGATCGAGCTTGCCGTTAGGGGTGAGCGGGAAGGTATCGAGCCGCACGAATGCGGCGGGCACCATGTAGTCGGGCAGACGGGCGGCCAGATAGGTTTTCAGTTGGCTGGCGACGGACGGATCTGTGCTTTCGTCGGGCGTATCTTCCCCGCCGAAGGCGGCAGCTTCCGCGACGACGTAAGCGACCAGTCGCAAGTCGCTGTCCTGGCCCAGCGCCAGAACGGCGGCTTCGCGGATCTCCGGATGCTCGGCAAGCCGCGACTCGATTTCGCCGAGTTCGATACGGAAGCCGCGGATCTTGACTTGATGATCGTTGCGACCGAGGAATTCGAGGTTGCCGTCGGGGAGGTAGCGCGCTAGGTCGCCGGTTTTATAAAGACGAGCGCCGGGCTGGTTGCTGAACGGATCGTCGATGAAGCGTTCGCTGGTGAGGTCCGGTCGGTTCAGATAACCGCGCGCGACACCGGCCCCGCCGACATAGAGTTCACCGGCCACACCGAGCGGGACGGGACGCAAATGCGCATCGAGCAGGTACGCGGTGGCGTTGTGAATCGGCCGGCCGATATGCGGGACATCGGCATCGACGGGCAACACGCCAGAGGTTGCCACGACGGTGGTTTCGGTCGGGCCATAGTTGTTGACCAGCGTGAGGCCGTCAGGCAATGCATTAACGCCCCCCGGGAAACGTTCACCGCCGATGAGCAGATAGCGGAGATTGGGCGGTAACTGCTTGCGGTCGATCGCCATGACGGCGAGCGAGGTGACGAGGAAGGAGACGTCGAGTTGTTGCTGCTGCCACCAGTCGAGCAGGGCGATCGGATCGCGAGCGGCATGCACCGGAGGCAGGACGAGGGTGCCGCCGGAGAGGAGGCTGGGCCAGAGTTCCCAGGTGGTGGCATCGAACGCCACGCCGGCCGTCATGGCCGAAGCCGATCCGGACCGAAGCGCGAAGGCATCGATATGCCAGTAACAGAGGTTGACCAGATTGTGATGTTCGACCATCACGCCCTTGGGCACACCGGTAGACCCCGAGGTATAGATCACATAGGCCAGATTCCGGTCGCTCAGCCCATCGACCACCGGGTTGGTCGTCGGATAGGCGGAAAGCTTGAGCAGGATGTTGAGTTCGGAAGCTTGCCCGGCATGGAGGACGATGGAGTCGTCGACCAGCGCCTCATTGGGATCGAGGACAGCCCGGTTGGCGAGCGGCGCATCGCCGATAGCAGCGAGGCCAGCGGTATCGGCGAGGACGATAGCAGGATTGGCGTCATCGAGAATGTGCGCGAGCCGGTCAGCGGGGTAGGCGGGATCGAGCGGGAGATAAGCCGCCCCCGCTTTAAGAATCGCGAGTACGCCAACAATCATGGCGGGCGCGCGCTCGACACAAACAGCAACTGGCATATCCAGGCGCGCGCCAAGCTCGATCAGATGATGCGCGAGCCGGTTGGCGCGCGCATTCAACTCGCCATAACTGAGCGTGATATCTTCGAACCGCACGGCGATGGCCGAAGGCGTTCGTTCAGCCTGCTGCTCGACCAAGCACTGCACGGTGGCGCCAGTCGGATAATCGCGACGCGTCTGATTCCATGTTTCGAGCAGCTGCGTGCGCTCGTGGTTTCCGAGAATCTCGATCTGAGCCGTCGGCGTTTCCTTCTCAAGAACAAACGCCTTGAGCATGGTGACGAGATAGCCGGCATGACGTTCGATCGTGGCCCGCTCGAAGAGCGCGGTAGCGTAGTTGATGCCCCCGATGATCTGGCCATCGGCCTCGCTCAGATTGAGCTCGAGGTCGAACTTGACGATCTGATGTTCGACTGGAACCAGCGTGGAGGCGATGCCGGGCAGTTGCCAGTTGCCGACCTCGTTGTTCTGCCAGGCGAACATCACCTGGAAGAGCGGGGTGTGATCGAGGTGTCGTTGCGGTTGGACGATTTCGACGACCTGTTCGAAAGGCAGGTCCTGATGTTGCTGGGCATCGAGCGCGACGCGGCGGACACGCTGGACGAGTTCGGCGGGCGAAGGCAGGCTGTCGAGATCGATGCGCAGCGCGAGGGTGTTGACGAAGAAGCCGACGAGCGGTTCGATCTCGGCGCGCCCGCGATTGGCGGAAGGCGAGCCGATGACGATGTCGGATTGTCCGGAGAGCCGGGAGAGGACAGCGCTCCACGCGGCGAGGACAGTCATGAAGAGCGTGGCCTGCTGCTGTTGCGAGAACTGCCGCAGCGCGCGGGTGAGTTCGGCATCGATATGCAGGGGAACGGTCGCGCCGGCATAGGACTGCTGGGGCGGGCGGGGCCGGTCGGTGGGGAGTTCGATGCGAACAGGCGCGCCGGCGAGGTTGCTGCGCCAGAACTCGCTTTGCTCGGCAAGCCGTTCGCCGGCGAGCCATTGACGCTGCCATGCGGCGTAGTCGGGGTACTGGATGGCGAGGGCGGGCAGGTCGGCGGGTCGATTTTCGACGGCGGCGGCGTAGAGCGCACTGAGTTCGCCAAGCAGAATGCCAAAGGACCAGCCGTCGGAGACGATGTGGTGCTGGGTGAGCAGGAACTGATGATGATGCGCGTTGAAGCGGATCAGGCGGGCGCGGATAAGCGGACCGTGTTCGAGGTCGAACGGGGTTTGAGCTTCCTCGTGTTGCAGGTGGAGGGCCTGTTCTTCGACATTGCCTCCGGACAAGACGTGCTGGCGAAGCGGCACACCTGACCCGGTGGGGAGCAGTTGGACCTGTGGTTGCCCGTCGACGGAGACGAATACGGAACGCAAGGCTTCGTGCCGGTCGAAGAGTGCGTTAAGCGCGTCATGCCATGCGTGCGTATCGAGTTCACCGTGCAGATCGATGGCGAAGGGGATGTTGTAGGCGTGGCTGTTCGGATCGAGTTGAGCGAGGAACCAGAGACGCTGCTGGGCGAAGGAGAGCGGCAGAGGCTGATCGCGGGACACCGATTCGATGGTGGGCAAATCGAGGGGTGCGGTGTGAAGCTGCTGCGAAACGACGTCGGCGAATGCGGCGAGAGAAGGTGCGGCGAAGAGGGAGGCGAGCGGTAGGTTTGCACCGATCGCGGCGACGCGGCTCATGAGACGGACGGCGAGGAGCGAGTGGCCGCCGAGGGCGAAGAAGCTGTCGTGGCGGCTGACGCGTTCGATGCCGAGCAGTTCGCTCCAGATGCCGGCGATAGTCGTTTCCACTTCACCCGATGGTGCCTCGTAATCCTGTCGGACGAAGGCATCCTGATCAGGAGCGGGGAGCGCCTTGCGATCGAGCTTGCCATTAGGGGTGAGCGGGAAGGCATCGAGCCGAACGAAGGCAGCCGGGACCATGTAGTCGGGCAGACGCTCTGCCAGATAGATTCTCAGTTGGCTGGCGATGGCCAGATCAACGGACGCATCTTCCCCGTTGATCCGATCGCTGACGTTTTCGCTAGTCGCATCTTCCCTGTCGAATGCATTGGCATCGGCAACGACGTAAGCGACCAGCCGGAGATTGCCTTCGGTGCCATGAGTCAGAACAGCCGCTTCTCGAACACCGGTATGTTCGGCAAGCCGTGATTCGATTTCACCGAGTTCGATGCGGAAGCCACGGATCTTGACCTGATGGTCGTTACGGCCGAGGAATTCGAGGTTGCCGTCGGGCAGATAGCGTGCGAGGTCGCCGGTTTTATAAAGACGAGCGCCGGGCCGATTACTGAACGGGTCGTCGATGAAGCGTTCGCTGGTGAGGTCGGGGCGGTTCAGATAGCCGCGCGCGACACCGGCCCCGCCGACATAGAGTTCACCGGCCACACCGAGCGGGACAGGACGCAAATGCGCATCGAGCAGGTACGCGGTGGCGTTGTGAATCGGTCGGCCGATATGCGGGACCTCGGCATCGACGGGCAACACGCCAGAGGTTGCCACGACAGTGGTTTCGGTCGGGCCATAGTTGTTGACCAGCGTGAGGCCGTCAGGCAATGCATTAACGCCACCCGGGAAACGTTCACCGCCGATGAGCAGATAGCGGAGATTGGGCGGTAACTGCTTGCGGTCGATCGCCATGACGGCGAGCGAGGTGACGAGGAAGGAGACGTCGAGTTGCTGCTGCTGCCACCAGTCGAGCAGGGCAATCGGATCGCGAGCGGCATGCACCGGAGGCAGGACGAGGGTGCCGCCGGAGAGGAGGCTGGGCCAGAGTTCCCAGGTGGTGGCATCGAACGCCACGCCGGCCGTCATGGCCGAAGTCGATCCGGACCGAAGCGCGAAGGCATCGATATGCCAGTGGCAGAGGTTGACCAGATTTTGATGTTCGACCATCACGCCTTTAGGCACACCGGTGGACCCCGAGGTATAGATCACATAGGCCAGATTCCGGTCGCTCAGCCCATCGACCACCGGGTTGGTCGTCGGATAGGCGGAAAGCTTGAGCAGGATGTTGAGTTCGGAAGCTTGCCCGGCATGGAGGACGATACTTTCGTCGACCAGCGCCTCATTGGGATCGAGGACAGCCCGGTTGGCGAGCGGCGCATCGCCGATAGCAGCGAGGCCAGCGGTATCTGCGAGGACGATAGCAGGATTGGCGTCATCGAGAATGTGCGCGAGCCGGTCAGCGGGGTAAGCCGGATCGAGCGGGAGATAAGCCGCCCCGGCTTTAAGAATCGCGAGTACGCCAACAATCATGGCGGGCGCGCGCTCGACACAAACAGCAACCGGCATATCCAGGCGAGCGCCAAGCTCGATCAGATGATGCGCGAGCCGATTGGCACGCGCATTCAATTCGCCATAACTGAGCGCGACATCTCCAAACCGTACGGCGATAGCCGAAGGCGTCCGTTCAGCCTGCTGCTCGACCAAGCGCTGCACGGTGGCGCCAGTCGGGTGATCGCGACGCGTGCGATTCCACTCATCGAGCAGCAGCGCCCGCTCCGCGGCCGGCTGCACCTCCAGGCTGCGCACCGCCACTCCCGATCCGTATTCCAGCGCGTCGGCCAGACTTTCGAGCGCCTGCGCCATGTAGCGGCAAACACGCTCCGCATCCAGCGCCTCGATGGCCTGCAAGGTCAGCCCGAGCGCCTGCCCGAAATCCTCGACCGACAGCACGAGCGGATAGGTAGTGCGCTCCTCGGCATGCCCGAGCGAGATCCCGTCGAAGGCAATCGGATTGAGTGAATCGGGCGCATTGTGCCGATAGTTCAGCAGCGCGCTGAACAGCGGCGATTCGGCGGGCACGCTGCTGCACCGCTGCGCGAGCGCGAGTGACGCATGTTCGTGCGCAAGCAGATCCGCGAGGCGAGCATGCGCGGCTCGCACGCTCGCCTCGACCGGCGTGTCGTCGAGATCAAGCCGGATCGGCAGCGTATTGATGAACAGGCCCATCGCCCGGTCCGCGCCGTCGCCGGCCTGCATGCGGCCGAACAGCACCGTGCCGAACACGACCTGATCGCGGCCGCTGGTGCGCGAGAGCACCTGGGCCCAGGCAAGATGGCACAGGCTTGCGAGGCTGACATTGGCCCGTTTCGCCTGCGCGCGCAGCCGCTGGTTCAACACCGTCGGCAGCATCAGCTGGGTTTCGCGGACACGCGCGCCGTCGCGATGCACTTCCGAAAGGCCGAACGGCAGCGTGGGCTCGTCGATGCCGGCAAGCATCGACGTGAAGAACCGCATGTGTTCCGCTTCACTGGTCCCGAGCCGCGCCTGCGCCACGAGATTGCGGAACGGCTGAGCGTCGGGCAGCGCTTGGTCCGGATCCAGCAGCAACGCCTGCACTTCCTGATTCAGGATGTCGAGCGTCGAATGATCGCCGATCAGGTGATGCAGCAGCAGTTGAAGAATCCAGCGGCCATCCGTGTTGTCGGTCACCGCGAAGCGCAGCAGCGGCGCCTGCGTCAGATCGACGCGATAGTGATGCGGGTCGAAGCGCGCGGCGAGCTGCGCGGCGATCGGACCGTGGGCCGAATCGAGACGGCATTCCTCGACGGATAACCTCGCGTTACGCCAAACCACCTGCGCGGGCGTCGACACGCCTTCCCACACAAACGCGGTTCTCAGAATGTCGTGACGATCGACCACCTTCTGTACGGCATTCAGATAACGGTCGAGCAGGTCGCGCGTCTCGAACGCGAGTTGGCCGACGACCAGGTAAGGATCGCCGTCGGTCGACAGCAGATGATGGAACAGGATGCCGTCCTGCAGTGGCGACAGGGCATAGATATCCTGGATGTTCGATACTCCGCCGGGCACCCGTTCGACGATGCGATCGATGTCGGCCTGGGTGAGGTCGATGAGCGGGAGCAGGTCGGGCGTAATGGCGCGGGTTTCGGGCGTAATGCGATTCACCGGAACCTCGATCTCGCGATGTCCGCCCAGGCTTTGCGCGAGCGCGGCAAGCGTGGGCGCCTGGAACAGGTCGCGGATCGCGAGACTCAATCCGCGCTGACGCATGCGCTCGATCAGCTTGACGGCAAGCAGCGAGTGACCACCGAGGGCGAAGAAACTGTCGTGGCGGCTGATCGCGTCGATGCCGAGCAGCTCGCTCCAGATGCGGGCAAGGGCGATTTCGATGTCGCCTTGCGGGGCCTCGTAGTCCTGGCGTTCGAAGGCATCCTGATCGGGAGCGGGGAGCGCCTTGCGGTCGAGCTTGCCATTCGGTGTCAGCGGGAACGCATCGAGCTGAACGAACGCGGCAGGCACCATGTATTCCGGCAGACGCTCGATCAGGTGCGCGCGCAGCGCGGCTGCGGCGGGCGTGTCGCCGGGTGCGGCGGCATCTGCGATGAAATACGCCACGAGTCGCTTGTCCGCATCCGCGTCGACCGCGAGCACCACGGCCTCGCGCACCATCCCGTGCTCCACGAGGCGCGCCTCGATTTCTCCGGGTTCGATCCGAAAGCCGCGGATCTTGACTTGCTGGTCGTTACGGCCCAGGAATTCCAGTGTCCCGTCGGGCAGAAAGCGCGCGAGGTCGCCGGTTTTGTACAGACGGGCGCCGGGCAGCGGGCTGAACGGGTCGGCCAGGAAGCGCTCCGCATTCAGTTCGGGACGGCTGAGGTAGCCGCGCGCGACGCCCGCGCCGCCCACGAACATCTCGCCGATCGCGCCGATCGGCGCGGGCTCGCCGGACGGATCGAGCACATAGATCCGCAGATCGGGAATCCGTTCGCCGATGGGGCTGCTCGCGGCGAGGCTGTCGTGTTGCAGGAGCGGCCGGTAGGTGACGTGCACGGTGGTTTCCGTGATCCCGTACATATTGACGAGTTGCGGCGCACACTCGTCGCGGGTCGCGTACCACGCCTGCAGCATCGTGGGTTCCAACGCTTCGCCGCCGAAGATCACGTAGCGCAGCCGGTCGCGCAGCGTGCTGTGCGACTGGCTGGCGATGAAGGTGCGGAAGGCGCTCGGCGTCTGGTTGAGCACGGTGACACGTTGTTCGCACACCAACTGGTGGAAATCCTGCGGCGAACGGGCGATCGCATGCGGCACGATCACGAGCTTGCCGCCGTAGCGCAGCGCGCCCCACATCTCCCAGACGGAAAAATCGAAGGCGAACGAGTGGAACAGGCACCACGTGTCGTTCGCGTCGAAACCGTACCAGGGGTGAGTGGCGTCGAACAGGCGCGTCACGTTGCGATGCTCGACCATCACGCCTTTCGGCTTGCCGGTGGAGCCCGACGTATAGATGACGTAGGCCAGGTGATGCGCGGCCAGATCGGTCGCGACGGGGTTGTCCGCTGGCTCATCCAGGGTTTCGTTCGGGTCGAGCACAGTCAGCGGGGCAAGCGTTGCGTCACCGAGCGCGGCGCGTCCCGCCGCATCGGCGATCAGCAGGCGAGGGGCGGCGTCCTCGACGATATGCGCGAGGCGCTCGCCGGAGTAGGCCGGATCGAGCGGAACGTAAGCGCCGCCGGCCTTCAGGATCGCGAGCAGGCCGACAACGGTGGCCACGCTGCGCTCTACACAGATCCCGACCAGGGTGTCCGGACGCACGCCGAGGCGGATCAGGCGATGTGCGAGGCGATTGGCATGGGTATTCAGCTCCGCGTAGCTCAGCGTGCGACTGCCGCATACGAGGGCGGGCGCGGACGGCGCGCGCGCGACCTGGGCCTCGAACAGTTGCGGCAGGCTGGCGGCGGACGTGTCGTGCGCACCGACGGCATTCCAGGTGTCGAGCAGCAGCCTGCGCTCGTCGGACGGCAGGATGTTCAACTGACGCGCCGGGAGCGCCGGGTTCGTTTCCAGCGCCTCGGCGAGACTGTGCAGGGCCTGCATCATGTAGCCGCAGATGCGTGCGGCGTCGAGCGGCGCGACGACCTGGGCGGTTAGGCCGAGCGCGTCGCCGAAGTCGTCGATCGAGAAAGTGAGCGGATAGTTGGTCCGCTCCTCGCTGCCGAGCGATTCGACCTCGGTGGAAGCGACCTGATGCAGGGGGGGCGGCGCACTGTGTCGATAGTTCAGCAGCGCGCTGAACAGCGGAGAGCCGGCCGGAATGCCGCTGCAGCGCTGCGCGAGCGCGAGTGACGCGTGTTCATGCACGAGCAGGTCCGCGAGCCGCGCATGCGCGGTGCGCACACTGGCTTCGATCGGTGTGTCGTCGAGATCCAGGCGAATCGGCAGGGTGTTGATGAACAGGCCCATCGCGCGATCCGAGCCGTCACCCGCCTGCATGCGGCCGAATAGCACGGTGCCGAATACGACCTGATGCTGTCCGCTGGTGCGCGCGAGCACCTGCGCCCAGGCGAGGTGACAGAGGCTCGCGAGGCTGACGCCCACGCGCTTGGCTTGGGCGCGCAGACGGTCGCTCAGCGAGCGCGGCAGGGGCAGATGGGCCTCGCTGATCTGCGAGCCGTCGCGGTGGACTTCGGCGAGGCCGAAGGGCAGGGTCGGCTCGTCGATGCCGGCCAGCATCGTGGTGAAGAAGCGGGTGTGCGCTGCTTCGCTGATGCCGAATCGCGCCTGCGCCACGAGGTTGCGGAATGGCACGGTGCGAAGCAAGGTGTCGTGGCGGCCGGAGAGAATTGCGTCGACTTCGGCGTTTATTATTTCGAGCGTGGAGTGGTCACCGGCCAGATGGTGCAGGAGCATCTGGAGAATCCAGCGGCCGCTGGTGTCCTGGGCAATCGCGAATTGCAGCAGCGGCGCGCGGGTCAGGTCGATGCGATGATGACGCGGGTCAACGCGCTGCGCCAGCTGATGGACGATGGGGCCGTGTTCCGGATCGAAGCGGTATTCCTCGATGGGCAGCTTCGCGTGGCGCAGGACGATCTGGGCCGGTGTGGACAGCTCTTGCCAGGCGAAGATGGTGCGGAGAATGTCGTGGCGGTCGGCAACCTGCTGGATGGCGTCGAGGTAGCGGTCGAGCAGGTCGCGGGTGGCAAAGGCGATTTGGCTGGTCAGCAGGTACGGGTCGCCTTCGGTAGACATCAGGTGGTGGAACAGGATGCCGTCTTGCAGCGGGGAAAGGGCGTAGATTTCCTGGATGTTGGCGATGCCGCCGGGGACCTGGGCGATGATGTGGTCGATGTCGGCCTGGGTGAGGTCGATGAGAGGCAGCAGATCCGGGGTGATCGCGGTGGTTTCAGGGGTGATGCGGTTGGCCGGGACTTCGATCTCACGGTGCTGGCCGAGGGTCTGGGCGAGCGCGATGACCGTAGGCGTGCGGAACAGATCGCGGATCGACAGGCTGAGGCCACGCTGGCGCATGCGTTCGATGAGTTTGACGGCGAGGAGCGAGTGACCGCCGAGAGCGAAGAAGCTGTCGTGGCG
>NZ_JBXAPG010000092.1:0-10338 GCF_058803765.1 Burkholderia sp. GW821-FHT14F03 | reverse complement strand
GCCCGGTAGCGCGACGACGACGCCACCTCGCCGAAGGCCATTTCCGGGCCGCCGCTGCGCGCGGCCTGGATCGCGAGGCACGCGATGTCGCCCGCCTGCGCCCGTTCGGTCTCGAGCGGCGCGGGCAGCGGGTCGTGCGACGGCAGCGAGAATGCAGTGCCGTCCTGGAACACGCCGCGCGCGCCGCGCAGCGCGAGCCGGCCGAGGCCGAGCCCGTCCTGGTCGACGTCGAGCAGCGTGAAGCCCCAGCCGTGATTCACGGTTTGCCCGAGCCGCGACGCGACCTGATGGGACAAGTGGCGCTCCAGTTGCTGAAAATGCTGCGTCTCGATCAGCATGCCGTCGCTCCACGCGACCGGTCCAACCGGCAGACTGCTCATTGCCTGTATCTCCTCGTGCCCGAGCCGTGGCGTCGGGCGGGTTTGTCGGTTGCGGCGTCGGGGTTCGGCGCGCTCGCGGCGATGGGCGCGTCGGGCGGCAGCGGCACCGCGCCCGGCAACGACGCGTTGTAGATTCCGCTGCGATCGAGCCATACCGCGAGATGAAGCACCCCGCTTCCGTCGATGCGCACGCGCAAGGGCGCGTACTGGGCCGGGCGCTGTGCGTAGTCGGCGTCCGCGACGAGCCAGATCTCGCCGCTGCGCGGCACGTCGATCCAGAACTGCAGCACCTGGTTCGGCGCGATCACATGGCGTGACACGCTCAACACCGCGCCCTCCTGATCCTTGCCGGCGCACGGCGCGTCGCCGTTCGTCATCGGCACCCAGTCGGCTTCGCGCACGATGTACACGCACGACTGGATCGGCCGCGGCTCGCCGCTCGCGCCGACGTTCAGCCGGCTGCCGCCGACCAGCGTCACGTGCAGCTGGCGCGGATCGGGCTTCGAGCCGGACGACGAGCAGGCGGACAGCAGGACCAGCGCCAGTCCCGCGATCAGCGTTGGAACATGCTTCATCAGCTGAGCGTCATCGTGATCGTCTGGGACGGCGCGATGGTCTGCCCAGACGTGTTCTGGTTGTTGGGCAGGTTGGTGTCGGTCAGCCGGGTCTGGGGCGCGCCCTGGATCATCAACTTGCCGGAGCCTGTTACATGTCGCGACAGCGCCGACACGGTCCCGGACGCCACCCCGCCCATCGATCCCGGCTCGTCGCTGTGCGTGACGGGAATGATGGTGTTCATGTTGTGGACGGGACCGCCCGCATAAATGATGGTCGGGACGTTCGGCACAGCCTCCGGCTTGTTCGCGATGTTCGAATACGACACGGGAATCGCGAGCGGCGGCGTCTTGCAGACGTCCGAGCCGGACAGCGCCATTCCGCCGGCAGAGCAATTGGCAAACATGAGAATCTCCAAGCGTAAATCGCATCAACCCACGTGAATCTGGCCGGCGTCCATCTTGAGCAGGGCTTCCGCCGTCACGACCGCGCTTTGCGCGTGCATGCCCAGATGGCCCTCGGTATGGACGAACGTGTTGCCGGCATGCGTGGCGTCGGTGCCGCTGACGTGCGCGTGGCGCTCCGCCGCGGCCTCGGTGATCACTTCCGCGCGGCTCGACAACTGCACGGCTTCGAGCGCGAGCCGGTCGCGCGCCTGCACGCGCACGTCCTGCGCTTGCAGCAGGACCCCGGCCGCGCCGAAATCGAGCACGACGTCGGCCGCGTCGCCGCGCCGTTCGAGAACGGCGAGCACCCAGCATCCGCCCGCCGCCTGATAGAGCTGGACCAGATCGTCCGGCTGCGGCCTGACGACGCAACTGATCGCCGCGCGGGCGTACAGCGCGCAACCCGGCTCCACGACGATGCGCCACAGTCCGTCGGACTCCGCGCCCGTCACACGGCCGATCGACATGCGTCCCGCCGCGCCCGGCGAGAACGGCGCGGCGCTTCGCTTCAGCAAGGTGCGCATCGGTTCCGGCATCTCGTCTTCGCTGGATTCGACCTGCCGCTCACGAACCATTCGAGTCTCGATCATCGTCATACTCCTCTGGCGCCCGGCTGGGCGCGTTGCCGCCATTGGCGGTCTTCTTCCAACACTGCATCGTCGAACATCGCCTGCTGCGTGTCCGCAGCCCGCCAGACCTGCCTGGATTGGCCGACCAGCACCCCCGCCCGGCAATCCGCGCCGTTCAGGCCGACCTCCTCCAGCGTCGCGCCGCGCGCATCGAGTCCCGCCAGCTGCGCGGCGTCCAGTTGCACCCGCGCGAGCTGCGCATCGCGCAACGAGACGCGCGGCGCATGCATTCCCTGAAGTTCGCAGTCCTGCACCTGGGCGCTATCGAAGATCGCCTGGGGCATCGCCGCGTCCCGCACGGTCATCCGGCTCAGCTTCGCGCAATCGAAACTCACGAGCGGCAACCGGCTTGCCTCGATCCCGCCGCCCGACCAGGTGCTGTGCGACCACGCAGCCTGGTTCAGCGCCGATCCACGCACGTTCATCCGATCGATCCGGCAATCGATCCAGCGCACGTTGATGCCGGTGCAAGCATCGAGCTCGCACGCCGCGCAACTGGATTGGCCGACGATGAAGTTGTCGATCCGGCTCGCGCGCACCTGAAGCCCATTGAGTTGCAGGCTCATCCAGGACGCATCGGTCCAGTGGCCGCCGTTCAGTTCGACGTTCGTCAGCTCGCCCGCGATGAACGACACGTGCGCCGCGCGCACCGCGTCGAAACGCAGCGACGCGCCGCTGGTCTTGACGAAGATCACGTCCTGCAAGACGCCCTTCGACCAGACCGCGTCGCGTATCCCGCTGCCGTCGAGCGACATGCCGCGCAGCACGCAATCGCTCCACTCCGTCTCGACGATCTGACAGTTCTCGTGGACGAGTTTCGTCAGCGCGCTGCGCACGAAGCGATTCGCGTCGAAGCGGCAGTTGACGAAATGCAGGTTGGAGAGCCGGCAATCCGCCCAGGTCACCCGGTCGAAATGGCAGTCTCGGTAGATCACGTCCGCGAGTTCCAGGCCGTGATGCGACGAAGTGTAGTGCCGCCCCTCGATCACGCGGGGCAAGGCCGGTGCGGAGACCGGCTCGCGCGGTTCGTTCATTGTTCCCTCCTCGGTACCTCGAGCAGGCCGAGGCTCAGGTTGCCGCGCCACGCGCCGGCTTCGGGCAGATGCGCCCACGACGTGCGCGCACGGATCAGGTTGCAGTCGCGCATCCGCGTCTCGCGCAGGTCCGTGCCGTACAGCATCGCTTCCTTGAGCGAGCAGCGGTCGAACGATGCGCCGGCCAGGCTGGCATGCGTGACGTTCGCGCCGTCGAGCAGCGTGCAGGTCCAGCTCGAGTGCTCCGCCTTCATGTGTTGCGCATTGAACTGCAAGAACGAACAGTGCTCGACCTGCACGGAAGCCGCATGCAGGTTCTGGAAGCTCGACGACTTGAACGAGCAGTCGCACAGGACCGTGCGATCGATCGACGTGCCGTGCGACAGCACGACGAGCGACAACACATTCTTGCGCCAGGTGCCCGCGGACAGATCGCTCAGCAACGCGCTCGACTTCCGCAGCGTGCAATGCGACAGCGTCAGGCCGACCATGTCGCACTCGACCAATCCGAGGCTGTCGGCACTGATGCGGTTCCAGGTCCAGCGCGGCGCTTTTACGCCGTTCCAGGCCACGCTCTTCCACCGGGTGTCCTCCACGACGCCGCCCGACCCGCCGCGCCCCTTCACCGACACCATCGACCACGACCCGCCCGCCACCGACAGATCGTCGAGTCCGCAGTCTTCGAGGTGGAGCTGTTCCAGCACGACGTCCCGCCATGCGCTGCGCGCGAGCTCGCCGCGCGTCATCGCGCCCCCCGTCCAGGCCAGATCGTCGAACGCGGTATCGGCGAATCCGCAGTCGACCGCAAACACGTTCACCAGCCGGCAATGGCGCCAGGTGCTGCGATCGAGCCGGCATGCTTCGAACCGCACGTTTTCGAAGTGCCAGCCATCGAGCCGCAATGCGGTCAGGTCGGCCCCGCGGATCGTCACGTCCGACAGCGCCTTGCTGTCTGCCTGATCGAAGCGCTGCCGCCAGTCGATGCCGTCCGGCGGCACGACGGGCGGCGCCATCTGTTGCGCCTCCTCCTTGAAGGCCTGCAATCGGGCTCGCCCCTGCTGCGCGTCCACGAGACTCTGACGATGGCTCGCGAGGCGGGCGCCGACTTCCTCCCGCGTGCGCGGCGGCGGCGCGAAACGCGGATGGTCGGTCCTGGCGAGAATCAGCTCCCATACCCAGTTCCGCTCGATGGCCGGCATCAGCACTTCGTCGGCGTGCTTGAGCAGGTCGACCTGGGTCAGGTCGGCGCGCCGCGCCGCGAACGCCATCAGCATGTCGGCGTCGATGGGCTCGTTCGCATCCTTGAACGCGGCAACGAGCATGGCCGGACTGTCGTCGAGCACGTAGTCGGTCTGCACCGCCCCGTTCCACCAGAGCACGCCGAGGTCGTGGTCCGGCAGCAGCCAGACCGTCTGCTGCCGCAGCGGCACCTGCTCGAAGCCCGGCCGATCCGTGCGCGTCGTCAGCGCCACGGCCGCGAGGCGCGGCAGCGTGCCCGCGTAACCTTCGCCGCGCTCGCCGAAGCCGCCGAGTTCGAAGCGGGCGCCCGGCGTCCAGCTGTCGTGGCGCGACCATTGATCCGGCGCGGCCAATTGGAAGTAACGCAGGTCGACGTGCTCCGGCCAGCCCATGTGCGTGCCGTCGCGCGCCATCGCCTCGACCGTGCCCGGCCGGCTCGGCATCCATTGGTGGCGCTCGGGCCAGTCGCTGCCGAGCACGCCCATCGCGGCGAGCGGATCCGGTCCGACGCCGAGCGCGTTCACGCGCTGCAGCGGCGCGGAACCCGACGCCACGCCGAGCGGATTCTCGCGCGAGCGGCCCGCGGCCGCCCGGGTCGGATCGATCGCGAGCCGGACGAGGCCCGCGGATTGCGCCTGTTCGTCGACCGTCGCGCGGCACGACACGGTCTTGCGCACGCCGTCGAGTTCGACCCAGGCCGCCCAGTCGATCGCGCGTCCGGCAGCACCCGCCGGCGCGCGCTGCACCGCATGCCCGGCGAGCAGCCACTCCGCGCAGCGTTTCGGCATGGCCGCCTCGGTCAGCGGCACCGACGGCGCCGCCGCCTTCAATGCTTCCCAGACCGCGGTTTCGTGGACGAGGATGGCCGGGTCGGTGAGCCGGAATCCCACCCCGACGCTGATCGCCAGCATCGGGGTCGAGCCGATCTGGGTGCGCGTCGTCGCGACGAGCGCGGCTTGAGGTTTGATGTGGCGAAGCGGCATCAGTTGTTTTTCTCCATGCCGCAGGTCTTGAGATCCCAACGCTTGTCCGCGTATTCAATGCCGGTGTACGAGAATGAAAATTCCTTATGCGAAATCTTGCTGCCCGTTGTCGAAAACTTCGTGCCCGTTGTGCTCATCGTGCTTCCTGTCGACGAGACGCTCATCCCCTTGGTGTCTATCGACGCACCCGTGGCCGACATCGACGTACCGGTGATGCTGGTCGAGCTTCCGGTACTCGACATCTTCGTGCCCGTGATGCTCGTCGACATGCCGGTCACTGACGTATCCGAGCCGGTCATGCCTGTCGACACGCCTTTGAATGACAGTGAGACGCCGGTCACGCTCTGCGACTGCCCGGTCGCCGAGGTACTGACGTCCGTCAGCGACGACGAAATGCCCTTCATGCTGTTCGAGATGCCGACGACCGAATTGCTCAAGCCCGTCAAGCTGGTCGACATCCCGGTCATCGACGTCGAGACGCCCGTGAAGCCCGTGCTGACGCCGGTAAACGACGTGCTCACGCCGGTAAAGCCGGTCGACACGCCGGTAAACGAGGTCGACACGCCGGTAAAGCCCGTGCTGACACCGATAAACGACGTGCTGAGTCCGGTGAACGACGCCGACACGCCGGTGAATTTCGCCGACAAACCCGTGTACGACACCGAGATCCCGGTATAGCTGACCTTGATTCCGATCACCGAGGTCGACGTGCGCTCCACCGTGAGGTTTTGATCCTGGCCGACCGCGGTCGAGGTGTTGCGCTCGACGGTGTGCTGCATGTCGCGTTCGGCGTGGATCATCACGCGCTCCGCGCCGCGCTGGTCGTCGAACGTCAGCTGGCTCGCGTTCTGCGCCTGCCCCGCCAGCTTGGTCGAGCGCGACACGATGCCCGTGTAGCGCGTGTCCTTCGGCAGATCGTAGGGCGTCGGGTTCTCGCCGTTGTAGACGATCCCCGTCACGAGCGGCCGATCCAGATCGCCGTCCACGTAGGTCACCACCACTTCCTGCCCGACCCGCGGCATCGCGATCACGCCCCACCCCTTGCCCGCCCACGCCTGCGACACGCGGATCCAGCACGACGCGTCCGCTTCCGTCGTCTTGTAGCGGTCCCAGTGGAAGTGCACCTTGATCCGGCCCAGCTTGTCCGTGTACACCTCCGAAACCACCGGCCCCACCACCGTCGCGCTCTGGATGCCCGGCACCTTCGGACGCTTCGTCGCGAGCAGCGGCCGATACGGCTGGTCGTCCGCCAGCGCGTGAAACTTCACCGCGACGTTGCGCCCTTGCGACGTGCTGTCCGGGCCGTCCTGAACGAACGACAGCTCGCTGCCGGTCACGTAGTAGCGACGATTCCGGTTCAGCGCCGGAGAGCCCGTCAAGGTGAACGCCTGGCCCGTCGCCAGGCCCCGTGCGTTCGACTCGCCGACCAGCACGTGCGCATCCGCCTGGAACGCCTCCAGCCGCAGCCGCGCGAGACGTTCGCCGTTCTCGACGTCCTGGTAGCCCGACGCGTAGTCGTAGTACTGAAGCTGCACGCCCGACAGCGCCGGTTCCGGCGCTGTCTGCGCATCGCTGTCCAAGCGGTTCGACGGCGACCAGTAGTTGAAGTCGCGCAGCGCGACGTTGTTCGAGCGCACCCGCCGGGTCCGCTGCAGGCGCTGCACCCCCTCGCGCCCCTGGATCGCCCGCGCTTCCTCTCCGTCCGGCAGGTATTCGAGCTGCCCATACGGCGCCGGCAGATCGGCGAAACGCTGCGTGTCCGACAGCACCACCACATGACGATCCGTCTCGTGCTCGACCCAGAAATAGATGCCTTCGTCCTCCAGCAGCCGCTTGACGAAGTTCAGGTCGCTCTCCTGGAACTGCACGCAATATTCACGCGCCTCGTAGTTGCCTTCCAGATCGAACCGGTAATCCGTGCGCTGATGCCCCTGGAATACCTGCTCCACGATCTGCGGCACCGTCAGGTTCTGGAAAATCCGGCTGTTGCGGTTCTCCTCCAGGAACGACAGCCAGCTTTTCAATTCAAGCGTATAGGTGTACTGCCCGCTCAACTGCCCCGTGTCGTAGCCGCCGAACACATAGGTGCTGAACGTGCGCACCGCACCGTTGCCGAGGTCGATGTCCGCTTCGAGCGGCGTCCCCAGCAACGCGTCCAGGTCCAGTTCCGGATCGCTGCTCAACAGGTCGAGACGATAGGACGGTTCGCGCGACAGACGTTCGTCGGCCGTCAGGGACAGCGCGATGCTGCCCGGATCCAGCACGTCGCTGCGTAATTCGATCAGACGCATACAGACGCTCCCATCAATTGAGCAACTTCATGAGGTAATCCTTCAGATCGAAGCCCTTGTCGGAGTATTGAGCCACCGAATACGAGAAACTGAAGCCGGTGACCGATACGTCGCTGCCTGTTTCTGAAACACTCGATCCCGTCTGGCTGACCGAACTCCCCGTGGTCGACATGGACGTACCGGTAACGCTGGTCGAGCTTCCCGTGGTCGATACGGAGGTGCCGGTGATGCCGATCGAGCTTCCGGTATTCGACATCGACGTGCCGACGATGCTTGTCGAGGTGCCCGTCACCGACGTGCTCACCCCCGTCATGCCCGTCGACGTGCCCGTGAACGACAGCGACACGCCCGTCATGCTCTGCGACTGCCCCGTCGCCGAGGTACTGACGTCCGTCAGCGATGACGAGATCCCCGTCATGCTGTTCGAGATGCCGACGACCGAATTGCTCAAGCCCGTCAAGCCGGTCGACATCCCGGTCATCGACGTCGAGACGCCCGTGAAGCCCGTGCTGACGCCGGTAAACGACGTGTTCACGCCGACAAAGCCGGTCGACACGCCGGTAAACGAGGTCGACACGCCGGTAAAGCCCGTGCTGACGCCGGTAAACGACGTGCTGAGCCCGGTAAACGATGTCGACACGCCGGTGTATCCCACCGACAGGCCCGTGTACGACACCGCGATGCCCGTATAGCTGAGCGTCATCCCGATCACCGACGTCGACGTACGCTTCACCGTGAGGTTTTGATCCTGACCGACCGCGGTCGAACTGTTGCGCTCGACGGTCTGCTGCATGTCGCGTTCGGCGTGGATCATCACGCGCTCCGCGCCGCGCTGGTCGTCGAACGTCAGCTGGCTCGCGTTCTGCGCCTGCCCCGCCAGCTTGGTCGAGCGCGACACGATGCCCGTGTAGCGCGTGTCCTTCGGCAGATCGTAGGGCGTCGGGTTCTCGCCGTTGTAGACGATCCCCGTCACGAGCGGCCGATCCAGATCGCCGTCCACGTAGGTCACCACCACTTCCTGCCCGACCCGCGGCATCGCGATCACGCCCCACCCCTTGCCCGCCCACGCCTGCGACACGCGGATCCAGCACGACGCGTCCGCTTCCGTCGTCTTGTAGCGGTCCCAGTGGAAATGCACCTTGATCCGGCCCAGCTTGTCCGTGTACACCTCCGAAACCACCGGCCCCACCACCGTCGCGCTCTGGATGCCCGGCACCTCCGGGCGCTTCGTCGCGAGCAGCGGCCGATACGGCTGGTCATCCGCCAGCGCGCGGAACTTCACCGCGACGTTGCGGCCTTGCGACGTGCTGTCCGGGCCGTCCTGAACGAACGACAGCTCGCTGCCGATCACGTAGTAGCGACGATTCCGGTTCAGCGCCGGAGAGCCCGTCAAGGTGAACGCCTGGCCCGTCGCCAGGCCGCGTGCGTTCGACTCGCCGACCAGCACGTGCGCATCCGCCTGGAACGCCTCCAGCCGCAGGCGCGCGAGACGTTCGCCGTTCTCGACGTCCTGGTAGCCCGACGCGTAGTCGTAGTACTGAAGCTGCACGCCCGACAGCGCCGGTTCCGGCGCTGTCTGCGCATCGCTGTCCAAGCGGTTCGACGGCGACCAGTAGTTGAAGTCGCGCAGCGCGACGTTGTTCGAACGCACCCGCCGGGTCCGCTGCAGGCGCTGCACGCCCTCGCGCCCCTGGATCGCCCGCGCTTCCTCGCCGTCCGGCAGGTATTCAAGCTGCCCATACGGCGCCGGCAGATCGGCGAAACGCTGCGTGTCGGACAGCACCACCACATGACGATCCGTCTCGTGCTCGACCCAGAAATAGATGCCTTCGTCTTCCAACAGCCGCTTGACGAAGTTCAGGTCGCTCTCCTGGAACTGCACGCAATATTCGCGCGTCTCGTAGTTGCCTTCCAGATCGAACCGGTAGTCCGTGCGCTGATGCCCCTGGAACACCTGCTCCACGATCTCCGGCACCGTCAGGTTCTGGAAGATCCGGCTGTTGCGGTTCTCCTCCAGGAACGACAGCCAGCTTTTCAATTCAAGCGTATAGGTGTACTGCCCGCTCAACTGCCCCGTGTCGTAGCCGCCGAACACGTAGGTGCTGAACGTGCGCACAGCACCGTTGCCGAGGTCGATGTCCGCTTCGAGCGGCGTCCCCAGCAACGCGTCCAGGTCCAGTTCCGGATCGCTGCTCAACAGGTCGAGACGATAGGACGGTTCGCGCGACAGACGTTCGTCGGCCGTCAGGGACAGCGCGATGCTGCCCGGATCCAGCACGTCGCTGCGCAATTCGATCAGGCGCATGCTGCTTCTCCTTCCAATCCGGCGTGGCTCGGTGCGTCGGTTTCATGCGATACGGCAGGGTCGTCCGAGGCGACGCCCACCAGCGCGTCGTCAGCATCGTCATCGTCGAACGTAAGCGACAACGTGTCGCCGGCCGACAGCCGCACGCTGCGCAGCGTCCTGCCCTCCGCCCGCGCGGCGAGCACGCCGCGCGCCACCGCCGGCAGCACATGCTGGCGCAGCAGGTCGCGCACCGCGCGACCGTTGGCCGGGTGCTGCGCGACCGCCCGGGCCACCCAGCCCGCGACCGCCTCGTCCACGCGCCAGTCCAGCCCGTTCTGCGCGAGCCGCTCGCCGATCTCGTCGAGCGCCTGGCCCGCGATGCCCGTCAGCGCTTCGGCATCGAGCGGCCGGAACGCGACCACCTGGATCCGCGCGAGCAGCGCCGGCGAGAACCGCTCGCGCAGCCGCTCGTACACCCGCGCCGCGAGCTTCGC
>NZ_JBXAPG010000091.1:0-10624 GCF_058803765.1 Burkholderia sp. GW821-FHT14F03 | reverse complement strand
GGTCGGCGCGTCGAGCCAGGCCGGCTCGATGTCCACCAGCACGCACGCGCACGGCGCGTCATTCCATTGGAAGCGCCACGCGCGGCCCGCCTGCGGCGGCAGCGGCGCGGGCGCGGCGCGCAGCGCGCCGATCGTCACGTCGTCGAGCCCCGCGCCCGCCAGCGCATCGCGCAGCGGCGCGAGCAGCGCGCTCGCGAGCGCCGCGCGCAGCGACAGGCTCGCATCGCCGCGCGCGTCGCCCGCCGGCGCGGCCACGACGGCAAGCGCCGGGAACGCGGCGAGATCGAAGCCGATGCGGGCCGTCGCCTCGCCGAGCCGCAGGCTCAGCAGGCCCGGACGCTCGAAGCTCGGCCACGGCTCGGCCGCCCGCCATTCCGACAGCCCGGGAAAGCGCGCGAGCCATGCCGGCAGGCGCGCATCGGCCAGCACCCGCGCGAGCGCGGCGTCGCACGTGTCGAAGGCGGGCAGCGGCAGGACGGTGGTGATGTCGGCCGCGGTCGGGCGCGCGGCGATGCTGTCCGGCGGGATTGCGACGGGTGCCGCGCCGGCCGCCGCAAGGGCGGCCGCGGCATCAGCCGCCGCGGCGTCGGCCACTACGGCATCGGCCGGCGCGGCGTCGGTTGCCAAGGCAACGGTCGCCGCAACATCGGTCGCCACGGCATCGGCCGCCGGTAATTCGATAAGCAGATCGTCCATGGTCGATTTCGGGCTGGTTCTCGGGCGCGGCGCTCAGGCGACGTCGATGTCGATCGCGCGCGGCACGCCCAGGTGGGCGAGCAAGGTGTCGAGGCGCGCATGCAGCAGCGCGCGATGAGTGGAGAGTAGTTGTCGCGTGGCCGCGTCGGCGGTCTCGAACCGAAGCCGCAGATCGAAATGCGAAAGCGCCACGTGGAGCAGCGTGGCCGGCAGCAGCGCGGGATCGAGCGGCATGCTCAGGTCCCACTGCGCGCCCGCGTCCTCCGCGCACAACGCGGCGATCTCGCCCGCGAGCGTGTCCGCGATGCGCACCATGCGCTCTTGCTGCGCGAACACCTGGTTGACGAAGCCGTCGGCCCCCGCGCAGGCGCGCGCCATCGCCTGGCGTCCCTGCGCATCGGGCAGCGCGTCGGGCTCGCGCGCGAACGGCGTGGCCGCATCGCGCGAGGGACGGCGCTCGCGGCGCGGGTCGGCATCGTGCGCGGCCGGCGCGACCGGCGCCGGCGCGCGCCGCAGCAGCTGCGCGTAGTCGAAGCCGCGCCGGGCCGCGCGGCCGCCCGTCGCGCGGGGAACCTCCGCGCCCTCGCCCGCGATGATGCGCAACGGCCGCAGATCGACGCTGCTCATCGTCGCCCCGCTCACATCGTCACGCGGCCGAGCGGCCGCAGTTCGACCTGATCGCCAAGCTCCTGGTACGAATACACCGCGAGCCAGCCCAGCCGCGCCTCGATCATCCGGCGCGTATACCGCCGCACGTCCATCGAGGTGACCAGCACGACGTCGTCGCGCGGCGCGACGCCGACGAACGACGCGATGCTGTCGACCAGATAGCGCACCTGCTCCGGCGGCAGCGCGAGGAAGTTGCCGGCGGGCGTCTGCTTGATCGACTGGCGGATGTGCTGCTCGACCGGCAGGTCCAGCAGCACCGCCGCGAGCTGCTTCCCGCCGCGCGCCGCGCGATACGCGAGATAGCGCGACAGGTCGCCGCGCACGTACTCGGCGAGCATCAGCATGTCCTTCTCCTTCGGGCCCCACGCGATCAGGCTTTCCATGATGTCGCGCGCGTTGCGGATCGGAATGTGCTCTTCGAGCAGGCGTCGCAGCACGTCCGCGATCCGCTGGGTCGGCAGCGCCTTCTGCACTTCCGCGACCAGCCCCGGATAGTCGAGGCCGAGCTGATCCAGGATCCATTGCGTCTCCTGGATGCCGAGGAACAGGTGCGCATTGCGGCGCAGCAGCGCGATCGTCTCGTGCGCGATCACCTGCTCGGCCCGCCACGCGCGCTGCTCGGCCGGCACCGCCTTGTCGTCGATCCAGTAGCTGCGCGCGAGCCCGCCCGCCGGCCCGCGCTCGGTGCAGCGGCCGGCGAGCGCCGGGTCCGCCGCCGCGTCGGGCAGCATCGTCTGGCCGGGCGGCAGCTCGAAGCGCGACTGCGGCACGTCGCGCATCAGCACCTCGCAGGTCGATTCGGGCAGCTCGGCGCTCGTCCACAGCGTGATGCCGGGGAACGGCAGCCCCTGCTCCTCCTGCAGCTTCGCGCGCTCCTCGTCGAACGCCTGGTCGAGCGCGGCGGGCGCGAGCCGCGCGACGAGATCGGGCGCGATCCGCACGCCGATCGCGCAGGTGAACAAGGGCGCGCGCGGCAGGATCGTCGGCGTGCTGCTCTTCGCGCCGGCGCGCTGCAGCGCGACCAC
Organism: Burkholderia sp. GW821-FHT14F03; assembly: GCF_058803765.1. Classification (NCBI taxonomy): domain Bacteria; kingdom Pseudomonadati; phylum Pseudomonadota; class Betaproteobacteria; order Burkholderiales; family Burkholderiaceae; genus Burkholderia; species Burkholderia sp. GW821-FHT14F03. The sequence goes on along the minus strand of NZ_JBXAPG010000091.1, from coordinate 8,234 downwards.
CGGCTCGCCGCGCGTGACGGCGCGGCGCTTGCCCTTCTGCAGCCGGTAGCCGGCGAACGCGAGCATGAACGACAGCAGCAGGAACAGCATGGCCGGGAAACCCGGCACGGCCGCGAAGCCGATCAGCAGCACCGCCGCGAAATACAGCGCGCGATAGCTGGTGCCCAGCTGGCGCGCGATCTCCGAACCGAGCGAGCTGCCCTCGCCGTCGTCGTGATCGTCGGCGACGCGGGTGATCATCACGCCCGCCGCGACCGAGATCAGCAGCGACGGGATCTGCGACACCATCGCGTCGCCGACCGACAGGATCGAGAAGCGGTTCGCCGCCTCGCCGGCCGTCATGCCGTGGTACATCACGCCGATCGCGATGCCGGCCACGATGTTGACGAGCGTGATGATGAGCCCGGCGATCGCATCGCCCTTGACGAACTTCATCGCGCCGTCCATCCCGCCGTGCAGCTGGCTTTCCTTCGCGAGCGTGCCGCGCTTGCGGCGCGCCTCCTCGGGCGTGAGGATGTTCGCGCGCAGGTCCGCGTCGATGCTCATCTGCTTGCCCGGCATCGCGTCGAGCGTGAAGCGCGCGCCGACTTCCGCGACCCGCTCCGAGCCCTTCGCGATCACGATGAACTGCACCGTCGTGATGATCAGGAACACCACCAGCCCGACCACGAGATTGCCGCCCACCACCAGTTCGCCGAAGCTCTCGATGATGTCGCCCGCGTTCGCGTGCAGCAGGATCGACTTGGTCGACGCGATGTTCAGCGAGAGCCGGTACAGCGTCGTGAACAGCAGCACCGACGGGAACACCGACAGCGACACGATGCTGCCGACATACATCGTCACCATCAGCAGCGTCACGCTGATCGCGATGTTGATGCCGAGCAGCACGTCGATCACTTCGGGCGGCAGCGGCAGGATCATCAGCGACACGATCGCCACCACCAGCGCCGCGATGCCGACTTCACCGCCGGCGGGGAGTTTGAGGGTCTTGAGCATCATGCGGGCCTCGCATCGGGAGAAACGGACGCCGGGTCGGCATCGCGGGCGCCCGCGACGGCCTCGACCCAGCGCAGGATGGCGGCGACGGTCTCGAACAGCGCGTCGGGGATCGCGTCGTCGCATTCGACGCGGTACAGCGCCCGCGCGACGGGCGGATTGCCGACGATCGGCACGCCGAGCGCATGCGCTTCGCGGCGCAGCACGAGCGCGCCCGCATCGAGCGCCTTCGCGATCACGCGCGGCAGCGGATGCTCGTCGGGCGCATAGCGCAGCGCGACCGCGTAGTGGGTCGGGTTCACGACCAGCACGTTCGCCTGCCCCATCCGCTGACGCGGGCCGGGGGTGGTCGCGAATTCGCGCGCGAGGCGGCGGCGCTCGCCCTTGGTGTGCGGATCGCCGTCCGACTCCTTCATCTCGCGCTTCATCTCCTCCTTGCCCATCCGGTTCTGGCGGATGAACATGATCTTGGCGATCTTGTAGTCGGCCGCGGCCAGCACCGCGATCACCATCAGCACCACGCCGAGCAGCTTCATCAGCAACGTCCACAGCACGCGCGACAACTGCGGCGCGGGCTCGTAGATGCTCGCGGCGACGAGCGGAAACAAGCCGACCACCACCTTCCAGACCACGCACAGCAGCACCACGGCCTTGACGATGGTCTTGGCCAGCTCCAGCAGCGCCTTGAGCGAGAAAATGCGCTTCAGCCCGGCCATCGGGCTGATCGAATCGAGCTTCGGCATCACTGGTTCGAGCGTGATCATGAAGCCCGCCTGCGGCGCCTGCGAGCCGATGCCCGCGAGAATCGCGCCGGCCGCGAACGGCAGCGTCAGCCACACCGCGTCGCCGGCGAGCGCGTACAGCGTCGCGAGCGCGGCCTGCGGCGAGCGCTCGCTCGCGACGAAGTCGAGCGCGGTGCGCATCAGATGTTCGAGCCCGCCGCCCAGCATCGCCTCACCGGTCGACAGCACGCCGATCACCATCGCGAGCGTCGCCACGTCGGCGATGTCCTTGCTCTTCGCGACCTGCCCTTTCTCACGCGCCTTCCTCAGCTTCTGTTCGGAAGGCTCTTCGGTTTTCTCTTCTGCGTCGGCCATCGCCGTCCGCTCCTGTCGAGAGTCGTAACGACGCGTACCTTAGCCGCGCCGCCCGCGCGCGCCCCGCGCGGACCCGAAGCCGCGCCGTCCGACGCGAAGCGCGCGCGCCGCTTCGCCTCCGGCGCGCGTGCTTCGCATCGCGCGCCGGCCGGCCGCGCGGCGCTGCTACCTTGCGCTCCAGACCAACACGCTTTCTTCAACGTCACGCGGAGCACACACCATGGAAGATTCACGGCCGACTTACCTGCGCTGCAACCAGGCCGCGCTGAACGGCTTGATCGACGCCGCCAACCTCTCGCTCGGCGGCGCCCTCGACGGCCCCGCCGCCGATCCCTACGACATCGGCCTCCTGATCGACGCGCTGCGCGTGCTCGCGCCGCAGCTGCCGGCCGCCGACATGTTCGACGGCATGCTGCACGTCGCGCTCGGCAACTGGGACGACGCCGCGCGCTGCTTCTCCGACATCGCCAACGGCTCGTCCAACGCGAACTACGGCCGCGCGCTGCTGGCGCTCGCGCTGCACGGCAAGCGCGATTCCGCATGGCGGCTCGCCGCCGATGAGGTGCTCGCGGCCGGCGGCCCGGCGCAGGCGATCGCGCTGGTGCGCGCGCTCGAACGCCAGAACGACGTGCTGCTCGCGAAGGAACATGCGCAGCGCACGGGCGTCTGGGAACTGCCGGAATCGGTCGCGGCGCTCGAGGAGCCCGCCGCCGACGCGCCCACCACGGCCGGCTTCGACCTGCAGGCCGCGTTCGCGCATCAGCAGTTCCTGCGCATGTAAGCCCCTGGAGGCCCGTATGCATCCCACGCTTTCCGTCACCGAACTCACACGCGCGCTCGACACCACGCTGGGTGAAACGACCCAGGCCGCCGCGGCCGACGTGCCGGCCGCCAGCGCCGAGCGCTTCCAGGCGCTGATGGCGGGCGCGACGCCCGCCGCGCCCGTGGCGCACGCGCAGCAGACCACCGCGATCTCGAAGCTGGTCGAGACCGCCGACACGCAGATGCGCCAGGTGCTCGACAACACCGAGTACCTGAGCCTGCATGCGGGCGAGCTGTCGCTCAACGAGATGCTGGCCGCGTCGATGCAGTTGTCCGCCGAGGCGGCCGCGATGCAGATCGACCTGCAGGCCAAGATGAGCGTGGTCACGTCGACCAAGGACGCGATCGGCTCGCTGATGAAGAACCAGTGACATGAAAACGCCCCGTTCCCCTTCCCGCGCCGCGCTCGGCGCGCTGCTGCTGGCCTGCGCGCTGCTCGCGGGCTGCCAGCAGGAGCTGTACGGCGGCCTGGCCGAGCGCGACTGCAACGAGATGCTCGCCGCGCTGCTGCAAAACGGCATCGACGCGCAGAAAAAGACTCCCGACGCCGGCAAGACCTGGACGCTCGCGGTCGACGACAAGCAGATCGTGCGCGCGATGGAAGTGTTGCGCGCGCACGGCCTGCCCGCCGCGCGCTACGACGATCTCGGCGCGCTGTTCAAGAAGGACGGCCTCGTCTCGACGCCGACCGAGGAGCGGGTGCGCTTCATCTACGGCGTGTCGCAGGAGCTGTCGGACACGCTGTCGAAGATCGACGGCGTCGTGGTCGCGCGCGTGCACATCGTGCTGCCGAACAACGATCCGCTCGCGCAGACCGTCAAGCCCTCGTCGGCATCGGTGTTCATCAAGTACCGCCCGAGCGCGAACCTCGCGACGCTGACGCCGCAGATCAAGAACCTCGTCGTCCACAGCGTCGAGGGGCTGACCTACGACGAAGTCAGCGTCACCTCGGTCGCGGCCGACCCCGTCGACCTCGCCGCGGCCGCGCCCGCGCAGAAAGCCGGCGGCGCATGGCTCGCGGCCGGCGTGGCCGCGCTCGTCGCGCTGCTCGGCCTCGCGGCGGGCGGCGCGCTGTGGTGGCGCCGCCGCGCGGGCGCCGCGGCCGCGCCGGGCGCCGCCGCGCCGAAGGCGGCCGCGTCATGAGCCCGCCCGGCGTGAGCGACCGCGCGCGCTGGCTGGCCGGCTACGACGCGAACCTGCGTCGCGCGGCCGACTGGGTCCACGTGAGCTGGCACGGCGCGCTCGCGCCGCTCGTCGCCACGATGCACGCGCACGCGCCGGCGCTGCGCGCCGCCTGCTCGCAGTTGCTGCTGCGCACGCTCGGTCACGCCGCGCCGGCGCTCGATGGCTTCGACGCGCCGGCCGACCGGCTCGCCGCGCTGCCGATCGACGACGCGCTGCGCCTGCTGCGCCTGCGCGCGCTGCTCGCGCGGCACACGGAACTGCGGCACTGGATCGACCGCGCGAGCCGAGCGCGGCTCGCCGCCTGGGTCGGGGCCGACGCGGCGCGCGCGCTCGCGACGCTGCCCGATGCGCCGCGCGCGCGCGCCGACGCCGCCCCGCCGCTCGCCGGGCAGTCCGACGACACGCTCGCGTGGGAAGGCTGGTGCCGCTTCGAGCGCGAGCGCGCATGGTCGCCCGCCGGCCCGACGCGCGCCGTGCGCTTCGCCCTGCCGCGCGACGCCGCGTGCCCGCCCTGGCTCGCCGACGCCGCGCCCAACGGCGACGGCGCGGCGCTGCTCGCGCGCCTGCTCGCTCAACATCCGGAGTGGTCATGGTTGTCTGGCTGAAAAACCACGGCGTCCCGCTCGCCGACGATCTGTGTCTCGACGTGCCGCATGGCGTGCTGCCCCGCGACGCATTCGAAACCGTCGCCGCGCTCGCCGACGCGCTCGATGCGCTCGCGGCCGAACGCGAAGCGGTGCTGCGCGCCGCCGCCGAACAGGCCGAGCGCGTGCTCGCCGACGCACGCGCCCAGGCCGACGCGCTGGTCGACGCCGCCCGTCTCGAACACGACCACGCCTACGCGCGCGGCTACGACGCCGGCTCCGCGCAGGCGCTCGCCGACTGGCACGCGCGCGCCGCCGACGCCTTCGAGGAAGAGCGCCGCGTGCGCGACGGCATGCGCGAACGGCTCGCCGAGCTGGTCGCGGCCGCGGTCCAGCAGATGGTGCGCACCGAAGATGCGCGCGGCCTGTTCGCGCGCGCGGCGGAGACCGTCGAACGGGTGGTCGCGGATGCGAGCTACCTGACCGTGCGGGTCTGCGACGCCGACTACGAGACCGCCCGCGCGCAGTTCAGCGAACTGGCCGACGCGTGGCGCCGGCAGGGCCGCAACGTGCCGGTCGAAGTGCTGGTCGAACCGCGCGTCGCGCCCGGCACCTGCCTGTGCGAATCCGATTTCGGCACCGTCGACGCGAGCCTCGACACCCAGCTCGGCGCGATCCGCCAGGCCCTGTCCCGCGCGCTCGAGGATGCCCGACACACATGAATACGATGACTGACCTGTCCCGCATCGCGGACGCGATGGCCGCGCGGCTCGCGATCGATCCCGCCGTCAACATGACGGGCAAGGTGCTCGAAGTGATCGGCACGCTGCTGCGCGTCGTCGGCCTCGAAGTGACGCTCGGCGAGCTGTGCGAGCTGCGCAGCCCGTCGGGCGCGCTGCTCCAGCATGCCGAGGTGGTGGGCTTCACGCGCAACGTCGCGCTGCTGTCGCCGTTCGGCGCGCTCGGCGAGATCAATCGCGGCACCCGCGTGATCGGCCTGCGCCGGCCCCTCTCCGTGAAAGTCGGCGACGGCATCCTCGGCCGCGTGATCGACAGCTTCGGCGAACCGCTCGACGGCCGCGGCCCGCTCGCGTGCGACCAGATGCGCCCGGTGCTCGCGCCGCCGCCGAACCCGATGTCGCGCAAGATGGTCGACGCCTCGATGGCGACCGGCGTGCGCATCGTCGACGGCCTGATCACGCTCGGCGAAGGCCAGCGGATGGGAATCTTCGCGCCCGCGGGCGTCGGCAAGAGCACGCTGCTCGGCATGTTCGCGCGCGGCGCGTCGTGCGACGTGAACGTGATCGCGCTGATCGGCGAGCGCGGCCGCGAGGTGCGCGAATTCGTCGAACTGATCATGGGCGAGGACGGCATGGCGCGCTCGGTGGTCGTGTGCGCGACCTCGGACCGCTCCTCGATCGAGCGCGCCAAAGCCGCCTACGCGGCGACCGCGATCGCCGAATACTTCCGCGACCAGGGCAAGCGCGTGCTGCTGATGATGGATTCGCTGACGCGCTTCGCGCGCGCCGGCCGCGAAATCGGCCTCGCAGCCGGCGAACCGCCCGCGCGGCGCGGCTTCCCGCCCTCGGTGTTCGCCGAGCTGCCGCGCCTGCTCGAACGCACCGGCATGGGCGAGCGCGGCTCGATCACCGCGCTCTACACCGTGCTCGCCGAGGACGATTCCGGCAGCGACCCGATCGCCGAGGAAGTGCGCGGCATTCTCGACGGCCACATCATCCTGTCGCGCGACATCGCCGCGCGCAACCAGTATCCGGCCATCGACGTGCTCGGCAGCCTGTCGCGGATCATGCCGCAGGTGACCACGCGCGAGCACATCGGCGCGGCCGGCCGGCTGCGCCAGCTGCTCGCCAAGCACCGCGAGATCGAGACGCTGCTGCAGCTCGGCGAATACCAGGCCGGCAGCGATCCGGCCGCCGACGAGGCCGTCGCGAAGATCGACCGGATCCGCGCGTTCCTGAACCAGCGCACCGACGAATACATGGCGGCCGAGGAAACGCTGGCCGCGCTGCACGAGCTGGTCCAATGAAGTCGCGCCAGCAACGCGCGTTCGAGACCCTGCTCGCGCGCCGCGAGAAGCGCGGCGTCGCGCTGCGCGAGCAGCAGTCCGGCGAACGCGCCGCCCAGGCCGCCGCCGCCGCCGAATTGGCCGACGGCGAAGCGCGCGCGCAGGCCGCGCTCGATACCGCGAACCGCTACACGGCCCGCCTCGGCGCGCTCGCGTCGGGCACCGATCCGTTCACGATCGGCGACTACAGCGCGTGCCGCCGCTACCGCGACACGCTGCTCGACGAACATGCGCTCGCCGAGACGCACTGCGCGCGGCTGCGCACCGCCTGGCAGGCATGCACCGAGCGGCTCGCCGACACCACGCGGCGGATCGCCCGCAACGACGCCCAGGTCGAGGTCGTGCGCGCACGCATCCAGCGGCTCGCGCGCGCCGCCGAGGCCGCCGCCGAGGATCTGCAGGACGAGGAAATCGAGGAAGGCGTGCTGGCCCGCCGCCTCGCCGGCCGGGAGAGCCGCGCATGAACGCCCACGACCTGTTCCCGCTTCAGCCGCTCGGCGACCAGCTGATCGGCTTCATCACGCTGCTCGGGATCTGCAGCACGCGCCTGCTCGTGCTGATGACGATCCTGCCCGCGACCGCCGACAGCGTGTTCAAGGGCACGCTGCGCACCGGCGCGGCGGCCGTGTGGTGTCTGTTCGTCGCGTTCGGCCAGCAGGCGCTGATTCCGCAGCTGCATGGCGCGTTCCTGTTCGTCGTGGCCGTCAAGGAAGCGCTGATCGGGCTCGTGCTCGCGTTCGCCGCCTCGACCGTGTTCTGGGCGGCGGAAGGCATCGGCACCTACATCGACGACCTCGCCGGCTACAACAACCTGCAGGTGCAGAACCCGAGTTCCGGCTCGCAGGCGTCGCTGATGGCGACCCTGCTGAGCCAGCTCGCGATCGCCGCGTTCTGGCTGCTCGGCGGCATGACCTTCCTGCTCGGCGCGCTCTACGAGTCCTACCAGTGGTGGCCGCTCGCGAGCTTCGATCCGATCCCCGCGCCGCTGCTCGAAGCGTTCGCGCAGGCGCGGCTCGCCGGCTTGATGGACATGGTCGCGCGGCTCGCGACGCCGGTCATGGTGATGCTGCTCCTGATCGACGTCGGCCTCGCGTTCGTCGCGAAGGCCGCGCAGAAATTCGATGTGATGTCGATCAGCCAGCCGCTCAAGGGCGCGGTCGCGATCCTGATCGTGGCGCTGCTCGCCGGCCGCTTCGTCAGCGAAATGCACGCACAGCTGTCGCTCGCCGGGCTCGCCCAGCAGTTGCGTCAGATGACCGGCCATTGAACGCGCGGCCGCGCCGCGTTTTTTCCTGCCCAGGAGGGATGTCGTCATGGTTCGCCTGATTTCGCGCCTGTTTCAGTCCACCACGCCGTCCGCCGCCGGACACGAGCACGACGCCGCGCCGCCGCGCAACCGGGCGCGCGGGACAGCCGGGCCGCGCGGAGGCGGCCCCCTGCGCAACACGCCGCCCGCGCACCACC
>NZ_JBXAPG010000090.1:0-11363 GCF_058803765.1 Burkholderia sp. GW821-FHT14F03 | reverse complement strand
TGGACATCGAGCCGGCCTGGCTCGACGCGCTGGCCGCCCGCGTGCGCGGCGCGGCCGGCGCGCCGCTTGGCGATGCGCTCGCGCGCGTGCGGCTGCCGGGCCGGGTGCGGCTCGGCACGCGCCGGCTGCCGCTCGACGTGGTGCGCGGCCTGCGGCCGGGCGACATGCTGCTCGGCGTGACGCCGGCCGGCTTCGGCACGGCGGAGGGCGCGCCGCTGCACGCATGGTGGGGCGCGCGCGGCGCGCGCCAATGGCATGCAATGGTTTTGATGGAGGACACGACGATGACGATGACCGATACCCCCGAGATTGCGAACGACCTCGACCAGCCGGTCGAAACCGAGGCCGAGACGCCCCCCGAGCCGGCCGCGCTGGGCGCGCTGGAACTGCCGGTGCACATCGAGATCGACACGCTGTCGCTCGCGGTCGCGGAGCTGGCGGCGCTGGGCCCGGGCTACGTGCTGGAGCTGCCGGTGCCGGCGCGCGCGGTGCCGGTGCGGCTCGTCGCCTACGGGCAGACGATCGGCGCGGGCGAGCTGGTGGCGGTCGGCGCGCATCTCGGCGTGCGGATCAGCCGGATGGCGGGCGACGATGGTTCAGTTTAACGACCTCACCGGGCTGCTGCTCGCCGTGCTCGTGATGAGCATGGTGCCGTTCATCGCGATGGTGGTCACCTCGTACGCGAAGATCGTCGTCGTGCTGGGGCTGCTGCGCAACGCGCTCGGCGTGCAGCAGGTGCCGCCCAACATGGTGCTGAACGGGATCGCGATCCTGGTCTCGCTGTACATCATGGCGCCGATCGGCTTCGCCGCGCAGCAGCAGCTGCAGGGGCAGGCGCTGTCGCCGCAGCCGACGCAGGCGATGCTGCAGGCGTTCGGCGCGGCGCGCGAGCCGTTCCGCAAGTTCCTCGCCGCGCATTCGCGCGAACGCGAGAAGCGATTCTTCCTGCGCTCGGCCTCGGTGGTGTGGCCGAAGGAAGCGGCCGCGCAGCTGCACGAGGACGACCTCATCGTGCTCGCGCCCGCGTTCACGCTCGCGCAGATGACCGACGCGTTCCGCATCGGCTTCATCCTCTACATCGCCTTCATCATCGTCGATCTCGTGATCGCGAACGTGCTGATGTCGATGGGGATGAACCAGTTGCAGCCGACCAACGTCGCGATCCCGTTCAAGCTGATGCTGTTCGTCGTGATGGACGGCTGGTCGACGCTCGTGCACGGGCTCGTGCTGACCTATTCCTGATCTGGAGGAGAACCCGACGATGGAAGTCGACGACCTGATCCGTCTGACCACGCAGGGCATGATGATGTGCCTCTACATCTCGCTGCCCGTGGTGCTGGTGGCGGCATTTTCCGGGCTGGTGATCTCGTTCGTGCAGGCCATCACGTCGCTGCAGGAACAGAGCATTTCCTATGGCGTGAAGCTGGTCGCGGTGACCGTGACCATCGCGATCGCCGGCCCGTGGGCGGCCAGCGAGATCCTGCATTTCGCGCAGCAGCTGATGAGCGCGGCGGTGCCGTCGTGAGCCGCGTGCTGAATGCCCCGAACCAGGCGGCGCAGGCCGCGCAGGCCATGCAGACGGCGCGCACCGATGCGCGCCGGCGGCGGCTGGTGCGCGCGCGCGCCGCGAGCACCTACGGCCGCTACGCCACGCGCTTCGCCTATGCGAACGGCGCGCAGAACCTCGCGACGGCCGCGCGCAACCAGATGCTCGGCAAGCTGAAGCCGCGCCCGAAGACGACGGCGCCGACCCGCCGCCGCAAGCGCGCGGACAACCAGAACGAAGCGGTCGATTCGGGCGAGGAGGACGTTTCCACGCACGCGCACGTCGCCGGCCACGAGGAGCACGAGCGGCATTCGGGCGGCCAGGGCGGACGCGGCGGCCAGGGCGGCCAGCAGCAACGCGAACGCGACGACGGCGGCGCGCGCGTGCTGGCCTTGCCACGCGTGCGCAAGGGGCGCGCGCAGGGGGCGGGCGCCGCCGCGCCGCGCATGTTCAGCAGCGTGGCGGCCGGCGGGGCCGACGGCGTCGAGCGCGAAAACGCGTTGCGCCATCTGTGGGCCGACACGCTGCTGCAACTCGGGCGACGCGCGGAACAGGAGCCGGCTGCGCGACTGACCGCCACCTTGCTCGCGCACAGCGCGGATCTGCTCGCGGCGCGGCTGCGCAGCGGCCCGTTGACGCCGATCGGTTGGGCGGGCGTGAAGCAATTGCTGGTCGACGCGATGGGCGGCGAGCCCGCGCCGCGCCAGGCCGGCGCGGACGGCGCGCGCGCGCGGTCGCATCGCCTGTTGCTGCCGCTGATGCTGTTCCAGATCGAGCGGCCTTCGACGCCGGTGCAGGCGCGGCGCGCCTTCGCGGCCGTCGAGACGCTGCGGCGCGGCGCGGCGGCCGCGCGCTGAGCGCAGCCGGCGACGCGATGCTTCGCAAAAACGTCGCTGGATTCGCATCGCGGCAGTGGCATCGGGACCGTCGGCCCTATTCTGACGACATGGCGAATCGATGAGCCGCCGGCAGCAAAGCAGTCAGGCCGCCACGATTCGATGGGCACCACGAACGATTCAAGGCAAGGAGAGTGGAATGAAACTGCTGCGTATCCTGACCGGCCTGCATGCCGGCGCGGAGATCGCGCTCGAGGCCGGCGAACACCGGATCGGCGCGAACGACGACGCGGCGGTGCGCATCACCGACTGGCGCGACGGCGACCTGCTGCTGACGATCGACGCGCAGGGCGTGGTCAGCGCGCGCCGCGCCGCGCCGGTCCCGGCGGAGACGGCCGAGGATCCGTTCGACGCCGACGGCTCGCCGCTGCTGATGCTCGATTTCGTGCCGGTGCCGTTCGGCGAGACGGCCTTGTGCGTCGGCCCGGCCGACGGCGCATGGCCGAGCGACCTGGAGCTGCTGGCCGCCTTGTGGGCGCCGCCGCCGGGCGCGGAAGCCGCGCGGCGCGGCGCGCAGCGCAAGCTCGCGGCGGTGGCGGCGGCGGTCGGCGCGCTGGTGGCGGGCGGTCTCGCGACGGGCACGATGCTGGCGAGCGCGCATCCGCGCACGGTGGTGCGGATCGAGACGCCGGACGCGCTGGCGCGGCGGCTCGACGCCGAACTGAAGCACGCGGGCTACCGCGAGCTGCGGGTCGCGCCGCGCGGCGCGATGATCGCGGTCACCGGCATGGTGGCGACGCCGGCCGACGACCTCGCGGTGCGCAAGCTGTTCGACCGGATCGCGGCGCGGCGGGTCGAGCGTCAGTACGACGTGGCGCAGGACGACGCGCAGAGCATCGGCGAATCGCTGGGCGTGGCGGGCGTGATGGTGGCCTATACGAGCGGCGGCCGGTTCCGCGTGACGGGCGACGTGCCGGATCTCGCCCGCCTGAAAGCGGCGGTCGAGCGGGTGCGGGCCGATGTCGGGCCGAACGTCGCGGCGATCGAGGTCGAGGCGCGCCAGTCCGGCGCCGCGCCGACGCCGATCGCGTACTCCGGGATGCTGGAGATCGGCGAGGTGCGCTACGTGGAGACGCCGGATGGGGTGAAGCATGTGTTCGCGGGCGCGTCGCCGGACGACGCGCACGATTTCAACTGACGGGGGAAACAGCATGTACGAAGCATTGGAACGGGTCGCGGCCGAGGTGGGCTCGCTGGAGCGGGCGCTGACGGCGCCCGACGCGACCGCGCGGGTCGGCGCGATCCGCACGGCGCTCGGCGAGACCGCCGAGCGGCTGAGCGCGGCCACCTCGCAGGCGGCGAACGACTACGACCGCGACGCGATGCAGAAGATCTATCGCGGCCTGCTGGCGGCGCAGCGCATCGTGCTGGCCTTGCAGGAAGCGAACGCGCGGGCCGCGGCGTAACGGCGGCAGGGGTATTGCCGCGCCGCGCGCGAGCGCCCGGTTTCCCGGCCCGAGGGCCGACCCGGACGAATCGCGGGCGACGCGGTCAAGCAGGCGGCTGGCCGGCAATTCCGCCGGCATGGCCGGATCACCGTGAATGCGTGGGAACACGCGCTATTTTTGGAGAATCGCAATGGGTCTGAATCCGATGAGCTTGGTGTCGGGACTGATGGGTGACGCAGGCATGGCTGACGCGATCGGCAGCATCGAGAAGTCCGCTCAGCAAGGCATGGCACTGTCGAACGCGGCGACGCAGGCGCAGATGCAGATGCAGGAAACGACCGTCAAGAACGACGTCAAGAAGCAGGCCGTCAAGATGCTGGCCGACGCGGCCAAGCCCGCGCAGTAAGCGGGGCGTTGCCGGGTATCGCGGTTGGGCAGCCGGCGCGCGCGCCGGCTGTCTTGTTTTGAGCGCGGGAGATCACGAGGGAGCAGTCATGAGTTGGGAACGGTATGTGCAGATCGTCACGGAAGTGTGCGCGGTCGTCGATCTGCCGGACGTCGACTATGTGCTCGAAACGCGTTCGATCGACGTCGAGGGCTTCGACGTGCGTCTCGACTACTTCGACGACGATCCCGAGTCGATGTACGTCAATTTTCATTTCGGGATCGTGAGCGCGGGCCGCACGCTCGCGATCTACCGGCTGCTGCTGGAGGCGAACCTGCTGATCTACGCGCAGGACCAGGCGCAGCTCGGGCTCGACGCGGACACGGGCGGCATCGTGCTGCTGATGCGCCTGCCGCTCATGCCCGACGTGAGCGGCGAGACCGTCGCCGACCTGTTCGCCCACTACGCCGAGCACGGCCGCTACTGGCGGCAGAACATCATCGAATCCGGCGACGAGATGTTCGAGGGGATCGCCTCCGGCGAGTACTTCTGGCTGCGGGTCTAGCCTCGGGCGGCCCGCCGGGCAATCGTAACGGATCGTCACAAACTGCTGCGCGAAGTGCCTCCGGACGAGACGATAGCGCCATGCCTCCACGCAACACCACGGCCCCAGGCCCGCTGCGCGGAGTGTTCGAGCCCATTTGTCTTTGCCATCTCCAGCAGGAGGATCCGCCATGTTTTCGACTCTGTACTTCGCCACCGCCGCCGCGCTTGCCCATCCCGCCGCGCATGAAGGCTATGCCGCGCGCGTGCTCGACGGCCGCTTCGCCGATGCGGCCGCGTTCGTCGCCGCGCGCTGCGACGTCGAGCCGGGCGGCGCGGGCGTCGACCTGCGCGACATGCAGGCCTATGCCGATATTCAACTCGCGCTCGGCCGCCATGAAGAGGCCGAGGAAACCTTCCGCCGCGCCCAGCGCCTGCTGCGCGACGCGCGCGACCAGACCCGCGTGATGACCTGCCGCAACGCCAGCTGGCAGGCGTTCTTCCAGAACCGCTTCGGGGTGGCGCAGGCGGGCTTCCAGCGCATCGTCGACGATCGGGCCGCGCTGCCCGCGCAGAAGCTCGAAAGCCTGTTCGGGATGTGCGTGGTGATGCACCACCTGGGCCGCGCCGACGCGGCGATGGCGGCGCTCGACGTGCTTGATGTCGCGGCGGCCGGTGTCGCGACGGCCGCCGGCGCCGATCCGCGCTGGGGGCAACTGGCGGGCGCGCTGCGCGCGGACCTGCTGCTGCAATACCAGGTCGGCTGCGCGGATGCGCTCGACGATCACGTCTACTGGCGCTCGGTGCTGGCCGACCTGCCGCCCGGCGCGTTCGCGGAACCCGATTTCGCGATGGACGATGCGCCGCTGCTGCTGCGCCTGCGGCTCAGCTATCTTCACGAAGTGCGGCGGCTGGCGGACGGCGATCATGCGGCGCTCGCGCGGATCGACGCGCACGTCGACTGGTGCGCGAAGGCCGGCATCGGCGAATACCAGCGCAGCGTGCGGCTCGAAGTCGCGCTCGCGGCGCTCGCGGGCCGCGCGCCGAACGTGGCCGACGCGATGATCGCGCCGTACCGCGACGCGGCCGCGCGCTGCGGCACCCACGTGCGCTGGACGCTCGACTATCTGTATTGCGCGGCGAAGGTGCGGGAGCAGCAGGGGCGGATTCGCGAATCGGCGTCGCTGTACGGGCGTTATGCGCTGGCCTCGGTGCGGCACGTGCGTTCGGACGGAGCGGCGCTCGCGCCGGCGCTGGCGATCGCGCGCTGCGGCACCCAGGCGGGCGCGCCGAGCGACGACGTCAGTGCGCGGCTGCCGGGCAAGTATCGGCGCGCGTATCGCTACCTGATGGAGCGGCTCGATCAGCGCGATCTGTCGGTGCGCGAGGTCGCGGCGCACATCGACGTGACCGAGCGCGCGTTGCAGGCCGCGTTCAAGGCGCACCTGGGCCTGACGCCGAGCGAACTGATCCGCCGCCAGCGCATGGAACGGATTCGCGGCGAGCTGCTGTCGGATGCGCCGCGCGCGGAAAGCGTGCTGGAGATCGCGAGCCGCTGGGGCATCCAGCATCGCTCGACGCTCGTGAACGGGTATCGGCGCATGTTCGACGAAGCGCCGTCGGAGACTTTCGAGCGCGCGTAAGGCGGCGTGCGGGACGATAGCGGGGCGCGGGTCCGATGGGGTCCGCGCCCCGTTGTCGTATGGGCGGGAGGGCGTGCGTTTTGAACGGGTGGCGGCGTCGTGGTCGACGATGCGTGGTTGGAGATTGTCTCGTGAGGGCGATGGTGCGCCGCGCGGGAACGAGGTGCGGAGCCAGTGGCGTTCGCGTTTCGTTCCGGGGTGGGAGGGAGGCTGTGCGCGGAGGTCGGGTATCGGTTGTGCGACAAGGCGAAGTCGGAGCCTTTCGATTCCGCGAGACTGTGTACAGCGCGAGAAGGGCGCGCGGATCTGCCGGCGCGCGTGCTCCGTTGTCTTGAGGGAGGAAGGCTGCGCGCTGCGGCCAAGTATCGGCGTACATCCGACGAGGTGGAGCCGGAGCCCTTGGATTCGGCGCAAGACGGCGTGCTTCGCGAGAAAGATGCGCGGATCTGCCGGCGCGCGTGCTCTGTTGTCTTGAGGGAGGAAGGCTGCGCGCTGCGGCCAGGTATCGGCGTACATCCGACGAGGTGGAGCCGGAGCCCTTCGATCCCGCGCAAGACGGCGCACGACACGACAACGAGGCGGGATGGCATCCCGCTGTCGCGTGATCGGGAAACCGCGCGCATGCCTGTTCGACGAGGCGCGCTCGGGGCCCATCGAGCGCGATCAAGACCGCTCGCGGATCGGCCGGACGCCCGCGCGCATGACACGCGCGGTATCGGCGGTTTACGACTGCACGGCCTTCTTGAGCATCTCGATGATCTTCTGCGCGAAGCTGTTGAGCAGCTCCGCGATGGCCATCTTCTGGGTGGCGCGCGCGAGCGCCTGCTGCATCACGATCGCCTGATCGGCCGCGTGGTCGATCTCCTGTATGGAAGGCATGCCGGAGGCCGCGAGTGTCTGGCCGGACGCATGCGTGTTCGCGGTGGCGTGGGTCGATGTCGCGTGGACCGTCTGGGCTTGGATCTCGGCAGCCTCGGCCTTGGCCGGAGCGGCCGTATGCACGGGCGCGGCCGTGGTCTCCGGCTTCTCGGTGGATGCCGCACTGCCCGAATCCGACACGGGCTTGTGCGTCGGGGTCGCGTCGATGGTTTGCGGCTGGACTTCGGCGGTCTCGGTCTTGGTCGGTGTGGGCGCAGGCGGCGTCGGCGTCGCGGGCGCGGACGCGGCGGGCGCTGGCGGCTGCCCGGCGGCCTTCGCCGCGCCTCCCGCATCCGACGTGGGCTTGGCCGCATGCATGCGGGCCTGCAGGCGCGCCTTCGGGCTGAACGGTTGTGCGATCTTGCGCCCGGACGGCGGCGACGGCGCGGCGTTCTGTTGCGTCACTCCCGGTTTCTGCCGCTTTTTCTGCAGCTCGGCGGTGGGATGCATGGTGCTGCCCGGGCGTTTCGTCGCCTGGGGCGTGGCGCCCGTGCCCTGATCCACGCCGGACATGGGTGCGGACGAGGCCGGGGTGTGCCGGATCGGGGCCGGTGTGCTGCCGATGGGATTCATGAAAAGTCTCCTTGGCGTTGGCGTACAAACACGCCCGTGGTTCGGTAGAGGCCGCATGCGAGCGGCGGGACGGCGGGCTGCCGTGCATGAGGCGAGCCTGCGCGGCGGCGTCGAAGCGCGACGCCGGCCGCGCGATCGGATCGATCAACCGCTGTCCAGGTGCCGCGCCCACTGTTGCCGATCGAGCCGCAGCAGGTGGCCGATGCGCACGGCCACGTCGTCGGCCGCCGACGCGGCCAGCGTCTCGACGCGCAGGAAGCGGCCGACGAGCGAGGTCGACGCCTCGTCGCCGGACAGCAGCACGGTCTGCACGTAGCGCCGCCAGTCGTCGTCGTCGATCGAATACAGGCACCAGCCCTGCAGCGCGGCGCACAGCGGCGTGCCGCGATCCTGTTCTTCGAGCGTGCGCAGGATGTGCAGCGCGCCGATCCAGTCGCGCCGGCTGATGCGCAGGCGCACGTCGCACAGATCGACCGCCGCGCTGCGCGGTTGCAGCACGCGCAGCGCCAGCAGCAGTTCGTCGAGGTCCGCGTGGGCGTTCGCGCGCAGCCCCGCCGAAAACACCGACAGCAGGATGCGCGATGCCGCCGCGTTGCAGGGTTTGATCGCCATGACAGGGCTTTAAACAGGAACGAGTGGAAGCATGGCCGCGATCATGGCGTCCCGCGCGCGGGGCGGGATGCCCTGCGCGAAGCCGCGTTGCGCCCGGCGAAGCGCCGCTGCGCCGGGCGGCGGCCGGCGCGCGGCGGTTCGGCCCGCGCGACGTCGCTTCGCGCGGCGCGCCGCGCGCGCGCGCCGCTTTCTTAAGCTTGTCGGCGAACGGATGGCGCTGGATGCGTTCACCGTTCGCTCCTTTTTCTTTTCCTTTTCAACGAGGGCGCACATGACCTGCATCAACAGCATTTCCGCGAACACCATCCATCCGCAAACGAACCAGACGAACGGCTCGTCGAGCAGCCGCGACGCCAAGATCGAACAGCTGCTCGAAGAGATCGAGCAGCTGCTGATGGGCGACGACGACAGCGGCGGCGGCGACGATGTCGGCGCGCCGGGCAACAGCACCGGCGGCAACGACAACTCGGTGGGGAACCACGGCGGCAACGGCAACGGCAACAACCAATCGGTCAACGGCCAGAACAACGGCGGCGCGGCGGGCCAGGGCCTGCACGACATCAAGCTGAACACGCGGGCGGGCGGCGAGGCGCTGCACCTGAAGGAAGACTCGCAGGGCAACCTGTACAACGGCAGCGGCAATTCGGTCGGCACGATCGACAAGGACGGCAACGTGTCGTTGAACTCGGGCGCGACCAAGGAACTGGAGCGCCTCGAAACGGGCGGCAATCCGTTCGTCGACGCGCACGTCGGCGCGCGCGGCGCGGGTGGCAACATGCAGTTCTCGGCCAACGAGGTGACGGTCAGCACCGGCGACCTGAACCAGAAGGCCGATTTCTGAGCGTGCGGACGGGCGGCACTGGACAAGCGCTTTCGAATCGGTACACACTGCGCGCTCGCGAGGCCGCGCCGTGGCCCGCCCGTTTCACCGCCGAATCAATCGCCCGCCGGAGTCGAACTTGAGCGTGCCGCACGGGGCCGAGGCCCGCAGCTTCCAGATCATGCAGGACCATCAGCCGTGGGGGACGCTCGCGCTCGATGCGAGCGGCGCGATCGTCGCCGCGACCGCGCGCGCGCAGGCGCTGTTCGGCCGCGCGCTGCCCGTCGGGCTGGCGGTCGGCGCGCTCCTGGGGGAGACGCTCGAGGCCTCGGCGGGCTCGTTGTTCGAACAACTGACCCAAGGGCTCGAATTCGCCGCCGGCCCGGCCGTGCTGTGGCTCACGCTGCAGCCGGTGGACGGGGATCCGCAGATCGCGGCGACGGTGTCGGTCGTCGACGTGTCGCCGCTGCGCCGCGCGCTCGACGAACGCGTGGCGTCGCTGCGCTTCCTGGCGCATGACCTGCGCTCGCCGCAGAATTCGATTCTCGCGCTGACCGAGCTGCGCGACGCCGATCCGGCCGCCTTCGAGGCGTGCGGCGGCTTCGCGCGCATCGCGCAGCTCGCGCGCCATGCGCTGCTGCTCGGGCAGGATTACCTGGTCGCGTCGGCGGCCGACGACCTGCGCCACCATCATTTCGTCCGCTTCGACCTGCGCCGCGTGCTGCGCGATCTCGTGCCGAAACTCGAGGTCGGCGCGGTGTATCGCGGCGTGGCGCTGCAACTGTGGCTCGGCGACGCCGAGCCGCTGTGGCTGAACGGCGCGCGCGTGTTCATCGCGCGCGCGTTGCAGAACCTGATCGACAACGCCGTGCAGGCGTCGCGCCAGGGCGCGCGCGTCGAGATCCGGCTGCGGGTGCGCGACGCCTACGCGGAACTGACGGTGCGCGACTGGGCGGGCGGCCTGCCGGGCCTCACGGCCGACGGCCGGATGACGGATTTCGCGCCGCTCGCGAAGCGCGGCTCGATGGGCTTCGGCCTCGGGCTGCAACTGGCCGCGCAGGTGGTGGCCGCGCACGCGGGCGCGCTGCACGCGGAATCGAACCAGGGCGTCGGCACCGTGTTCGTGGTGCGGCTGCCGCTGCTCGTGCGCGCCGCGTCGCCGCAGGTGCCCGACGGCATCGCGCGCTGGCGCGCGAGCGTGTCGCCCGACGGCTGAACGCGCGCGTCGCCGCTTGTCTTTTTCCTGTCCTTACCGTTTCCGAGTTCACGATGTCCGACCCGAATATGCAGCGCACCGTACAGCAGCCCAAGCAGATCGTCGTCGTCGAGGACGATCCGGTGCAGCGCACGCTGCTCGTCACCTGGCTCAAGGCCGAAGGCTACCGGGTCGAGGCGTTCGAGAACGGGCTCGACGCGCGCAACTTCCTCGGCGACAGCTGGGCCGACCTGCTGATCCTCGATTGGGATCTGCCCGGCATGACGGGCGAACGCCTGCTCGGCTGGGTGCGCGGCCGCGCGCGCTCGATCGTGCCGGTGATTTTCCAGACCGTGCACTCCGACGAGGAGGACATCGTCAAGATCCTCGACGCCGGCGCGGACGATTTCCTGATCAAGCCGCTCGAACGGCAGACGCTGCTCGCGCGCGTGCGCGCGCTGCTGCGCCGGTTCGCCGCGCTGTCGGCGGACAGCGGCCGCATGCAGGTCGGCGCGCACGTGCTGTCGCGCGCGACGCTGACGGTGTCGGTGGGCGAGGCCGCGCATGCGTTCAGCGCCAAGGAGTTCGATATTCTGTGGCACCTCGCCGCGCATCCCGGCACGGTCGTGCAGCGCCAGGACTTGCTGCGGCTCGTGTGGGGCGTGGAGGCGGCCGCTCAGACCCGCTCGGTCGACATGTACGTGAGCCGGCTGCGCAGCCGGCTGAAGGCGGCCGGCATCGCGTGGACCGTGCAGGCCGCGTACGCGACCGGCTATCGTCTCAACCTCGGCGAGGCCGCGCCCGACGCCGCCGCGCCCGATACGCCCGCGCCGCGATGAGGCGG
>NZ_JBXAPG010000089.1:0-11880 GCF_058803765.1 Burkholderia sp. GW821-FHT14F03 | reverse complement strand
CGCGCGGCCGGCGCCGGCGCGCGCGCGGGCACCGTGACGCGCCGCGCGTCGCTGAATTCGCAGCGCGCGATCACCCGCACGCCGCTCGCGAGCGTCAGCGCGGCGGGCGCGCCCGGCTGGCGCGCGGCCAGTTGCGCGAGCTGCGTGAACGACAGCCCGAACAGCGCGTCGCAGCCGCGCTGTTGCAGTGCCGCAAGCGGCGCGCCGAGCTGGAATTGGGCGCTGCGGTTCGCCGCGACGAGCGTGCCGTCCGGCAGGAAGGCGACGAGGCCCGCGAACAGCGAGTCGACGAATTCGTCATGCGCGTGGAAACGAACGCGCAGCGTATCCGCGCATTGATTCGCGAACAGGTGGTTCTCGATCAGCTGCGCGGACATCCGTACCAGCGCGAGCGTATGGGGGCTGAAGCCGCGCGGATCGCCGCTCACGTCGAGCGCACCGAGCGCGCGGCCGAACGGATCGACGATCGGTGCGCACGAGCAGGTCAGGGTGTGGTTCGCATGCAGGAAGTGCTCGGCGCCGTGCACGGCGATGGCTTGGCCCGCCGCGAGCGCGGTGCCGATCGCATTGGTGCCGCGCTCGCCCTCTGCCCACGAGACGCCGGGATAGAGCGCGACGCGCCGTGCCCTCTCGATGAAATCGGCGTCGCCGACGCTGTGCAGGATCACGCCGTCCGAATCGGTCAGCAGCACGAGGCTGTCGGTGTCGGCGATCTGCGCGTGCAGCGTGTCCATGACGGGGCGCGCATGTGTGTAGAGCGACTGGCTGCCGTCGATCAGGTCGCGCAGCGCGCCGCGCGAGAGCGGTGCGAACTCGGGACGCTCGGACGCGCGCAGGCCGAGCGCCGCGGAGCGCGCGTGCGCCTGCGCGAGCAGGTCGATGCGGCCCGCGGCGGCGGGCTGCACGGAAGATTCGGGCATGAAGTGTCTCCAAGGGGCCTGCCGGCGGAGTGCGTTCTCCGCTCGGCTGGCGCGGCCGGGCAGGCGGCGCGGGCACGCCTCATCATACAAGCGCGGCCGGTGATGTGCGAACGCAAATACAAAGCCCTTGCTTTTAAGTGTTTACCTGCAATCATGAAAATGAGGCGCGCGCGCGTCGCGCCTTGCGCGAGGCCGGCGCGACAGCAGCGGCTTTGCGCAATCCGCATGCGCCGCGACATGCATCCGTTCGGGAGAACATCATGGTTCGAACGGAACTCAGGATAGTGCTGGCGGTGATCGCGACTTTCGTCGTGCTGGCCGGCATCGGCGTCGCCATCCACGGCATGCTGTTCGACCAGGGCCGGGCCCTGTTCTACGGCGCGCTGGCCATCGTGGTCGGGGCGACCACCTGCGTCATCGCGCTCAACGTATGGCCGAACGACCAGATCGAGTGATCGACCCTCAAGCCAGCGTGCGCCGCTCCGACGACGCGCCGCACGCTGTCGGCCGCGCGTGATTCGACCGACGAATGCGCGCGCGCAAGGTTTTTTTGCACGGAATTTTGCCTCGGGGCGGAAAGCGTCTAAAGTGAATTCAACCGGTGCGCGCAGCCTGCTCAATGAACCAGCTGGCTGCGCACCCACCGGCCCGCCCCGCGCGCGCCTGGCCCGCTAAAGCCTGTATCCGGCGCGTGCGGTTCCGTGTTTTCACCTTTCGGCAAAGGTGGCTCGTATGCAGATCATGTTCACGAACGAAGCTCCAGAGTATTCGGGGCGCGAACTTATGCTCGCGTTCACGGCGATGGTCGACGGCGAGCGGATCCAATGCCACATCACCGCGGAGGCGCTAGAAGACCATTTCGGCGCTGCGTCCCCCCGGTTTGAAGACATGGTCGGCGCGTTCGACACGCACCGGCCCCGCATCGAGGCCGCCGCGCGCAGGTTGTTGTCCGAGACCCGCGCGCAGTGTTCGGTATTGAGAAGCGGCTACGTGCGTTTTTACGAGGCGAACGGGCGGTAGCTGGACCGCTGCGCGGGTGCCGCCCGGGGGTGGCGCCCGCGGATTCTTTCGGGACGCGTCGCACGGCGCGTCCGTCGGGAAGGGCCCGGTGTCGCGCGCGACGATGACGCCGCCGGCCGTGGCGCGGGCGACCGCGATCTGTTTCATTCCGGCTTCCCAACCGATCTGCGCGCCGCAACCGCGGCTCAGACGACGGCGTGCATCAATCTCAGGCTGTTCCCCATCCGGAAACCATCCTTGCGTCCCGCGAGGTAGGTGTCATTGAGGTCTTCCGGGCGGATGCCGACCGCTGCGCCGAAACCAAGCGCGCGTATCCGGTCGGGCAGCGAGGCGGGATCGAAGTGGGATTTCCACGGCTCGCCGCTTTCCGCGACTTTCGCGCGCACCAGTTCCATGCCGAGTTGTTCCAAGGGCGTGAGCAATGACGGCGTGACGATATAGTCGAAGACGACGGCGCTTCCCGCCGCGCACGATGCGATGAAGCGCAGGGTCTCCTGGATGGCGGCTTCGTCGAGATACATCGAGACGCCGAGCCAGGAGAAGAACGCGGGCGCATCGTCGCGGAATCCGGCCCGCGACAACGCATGGGCCAGCGTATCGCGCTCGAAATCGAGCGGCACGTAGGTCAGCGACGCGGGCGCGCCGATGCCGGCGGCGTCCAGGCATGCCCGCTTCCATTGCTGCGTGGCGGGGAGATCGACCTCGAAAAGGCGCTCGGCCTCGGCGGGCTCGCGATAGGCATAGGTGTCCAATCCCGCGCCCAGGATGACGTACTGGCGCACGTCGCGGCGCGCCGCCTCGCGCCACGCGTCCTCGGTAAATCGGCTGCGCACCGCGAGCGAGATCCGCAGCCCTTTCGACAAGGGGTCGTCGTAGCGATCCGGGTGGGCGCGGATCGCGGCTTCGTTGTCGTCGCCGAGTATTTTCAGCGCGAGCGGGTCGTCGAGGATCAACGGATCGTCCAGCAACTGATGCGCCGCGCGCAGCGTGGCGACGCGTTGCGCGCTGGGCTTGGGGCCGGCGTCGCGCGATCCCGGGCCCGTTTCGTTCAAGGCCAGGATGGCTTTCTGGATGAACAGGATCAGAGGCATGTCGAGGCCAATGCCGATCGACAGATCGGGTTCGGCCTGAAACGCGAGAAGCACCTTGCTTTCGAGTACGGGATCGTCGCCGCAGTAGGAGTCGCGGAACAGGTCCTGCCATCGGCGGGCCAATGCCTGCACCTGCGGATCCGTGAGCGCCGCGCCGGCCTCCATCTGGATCCGCACCGCCGTGAACAAGGGCGGCCAATCGTCGAGGTGGGCGATCATGCGGCGCTGCACTTCCTCGCGTTCGACGGGCGACAGGTACTTGGCGAAGGGCTCCGCCCGCGCATGCGCGATCGCGTGCGCGATCCATTGATGCATGTCCGGCGTGATGCCGGCGATTTCCCGGGCCCGGGGTTCCTGTTCCTGCAGGTTCTTCAGCCGGAACGCCAGCTGGGCGTTGTCTCCCGTCGCCTCCTTCAGGTGCTGGATCCAGCGCCAGGCCAGTGCCTGCGCCGCCTGATCGTCGGGCGGCAGGCTTGCGTCGACGCAGCGTTGCGTCTCGGCGATCAGCCCGGCTCGGCTGGCATCCAGATGCGCGCCCGCGTGCTGGCGCTGCGCGCGCAAATGATCGAGATCGTCACTGCTCAGATGTCGTTCATACATGGTCATCATTTCCAATAGGTTCAGCCAGTCCGCCGTGCCGGTTTCGTTGCCGCCCGCAAGCTGGTCCGCCAGGTGCTGGAGACTGTCGCGCAGCGTCTGCGCACGTCGCGCCTGCTCGTCCAGCACGCTGATCTGTCGATGGACGAGATCGAGGGGAGCCGTGCCGGCGTCGTTCAAATACGCCTTGATGTCCGACAGCGAACAGCCGAAATGCTTGAGCGCCTGAATCCGGTGCAGGCGGATCACGTCGTCGTGGGTGTACTGCCGGGAACCGCCGTCCGAGCGGGCGGAAGGAGACAGCAAGCCGATGGCGTCATAGTGGTGCAGCGCTCGAACGGTCAGGCCTGCGCGCTTCGCGAGCGCGCCGATCTTCAATGACATCGCAATTCCTCCGCTTGAACGCACAATAAAACATGACGTAACGTCAGGTTCAAGCCCGAAGGCGCGGAATTTTTCCGGGCGTGGCGGGCGGTCGGGACGGCATCGGGCGGGCCGTCGCGCGAGCTATACTGATTTCCGAATCCACTTGAAGGTCATGCGCAATGAAGATCGGGGAACTGGCGAAGGCCACCGGCCTCAGCACATCGGCGATCCGTTTCTACGAGCAGAGCGGCCTGCTGGCCGCGCCGCCGCGTGGGCTGAACCGGTATCGCGACTATCCGGACGATGCCGTCGAACGGCTGAAGCTGGTGCAGCTCGCGCAACGTCTCGGCTTCTCGCTCGATGCGCTGCGCACCGGGCTGTCGTGGGAGGGCGGCGTGCAGAAGGAGGCGCTGCTCGCGGGGCTCGACGGACGGTTGCGCGAAGTCGAGCAACTGCGCGCGGCGCTCGAACGCCAGCAGGAGGAATTGCGCCTGCTGCGCGACATGCTGCAGACGCATTGGCAGGCGGGCGACTGCCTGAAGATCGAGACGGTGACGCGGCGCATGGACGAAGCCTCGGGGCGCGACGACAAGCCGCGCCGCACCGCGACGCCGCGCGGCCGGGCGGCGCGGGCGGGCTGAATGAGGTAAAAAAAGCGCCACCCCAGGGCGGCGTCGTGCTGTATGCGGCCCGGCGCGAGGCCGGGCCGGCCTCGCCGCTCACTCCGCCGCGAGGTAGAAATACCGGAACAGAAACACCGCGGCGATCACCCACACCACGGCCTTCACCTGGCGCGCCTGGCCCGTGAGCAGCTTCAGGCCGCCGTAGGCGATGAAGCCGAACGCCACGCCGTTCGCGATCGAATACGTGAACGGCATCAGCAGCGCGGTCAGCGCGGCGGGCACCGCTTCCGTCGCGTCGTCCCACGGCACGTCGACCATGTCGCGCAGCATCAGACACGACACGTACAGCAGCGCGGGCGCGGTCGCATAGGCGGGCACGACGCCCGCGAGCGGCGCGATGAACAGGCAGGCGAGGAACAGCACCGCGACCGTGACCGCGGTCATCCCGGTCCGGCCGCCCGCCTGCACGCCCGAGGCGCTCTCGATGTATGCGGTGGTCGACGAGGTGCCGAGCACCGAGCCCGCGACGATCGCGGTGCTGTCCGCGAGCAGCGCCTTGTTGAGCCGGTTCATCTTGCCTTCCACCAGCAGGCCCGCGCGGTTCGCGACGCCCATCAGCGTGCCCGTCGCGTCGAACAGTTCGACGAGGAAGAACACGAGGATCACGTTGATGATGCCGGTCGACAGCGCCGCGCCGATGTCGAGCTTGAACAGCGTCGCGTCGATCGACGGCGGAGCGGAGAAGATGCCGTGGAAGTGGTTGTCGCCGAAGAAGAACGACAGCACGGTCACGCCGATGATGCCGATCAGGATCGCGCCGCGCACCCGCAGATAGTCGAGCGTGACGATCGCGAAGAAGCCGACGATCGCGAGGATCGTGTTGTGCTGGTGCAGGTCGCCGAGCGTGACGAGGGTGGCCGGGCTGCCGACGATCACGCCGGCGGTCTTGAGCGAGATGATGCCGAGGAACAGGCCGATGCCCGCCGTGATCGCGATGCGCAGCGAACGGGGGATCCCGTTGACGATCACCTCGCGCACCCGGAACAGCGTGACGAGCAGGAACAGGCAGCCGGAGATGAACACCGCGCCGAGCGCCGCCTGCCACGTGAAGCCCATGCCCTTGACGACCGTGTACGCGAAGTACGCGTTGAGCCCCATGCCGGGCGCGCACGCGATCGGATAGTTCGCGTACAGGCCCATGATCAGCGATGCGAGCGCCGCCACGAGGCAGGTGGCGACGAACACGGATTCCTTCGGCATGCCCGCGTCGCCGAGGATCGCGGGGTTCACGAAGATGATGTACGCCATCGTCAGGAAGGTGGTGACCCCGGCGAGTATTTCGGTGCGAAAGTCGGTGCCGGCTTCTGCGAAGCCGAAATACCGTTTGAGCGATTCCATGAAGGGGATTCTCCGGTCAGTTTGTCGTGTTGCTTAATCTGATGATTTGTTGTAGCGGCAGTGCCGATGTACTGTAACCAGCCACTATTGGGCGGCTATCGGCGGATTGTAATAGCGGACATAGATCGGACGATATAGTTGGCGGCAAAGGCGGGCTCGCCGCGCGCCACGGGCGGGACCGGTTCCGTCTGCCGCATCGTATTTGGGCGTGGCGCGGCGGCGCTACAATGGCGTTCTGCGCGGCGTCCGGGCCAGGGCGGCGCGCGATGAGATCGGAAGTCACTGGCGGTGATGCGGTAGTTGTTGGCTGACGGATCCCCGTTGCCGGGCAGCGGGGCCTCGACAATAATTTCCCTGAGAGAACATGCTTACGCTCGCTGATCCCAAGGTCAAAAACGTCGCGCTCGTGGAGTGCGGCGAGCGGTTCGTCGATCTGGCGGACCCTGATGCCTCCATCGCGGTCGACTTGAGTCGCCGCTACATCTCAAGCAAAAGTCCTCATTTCCTGAAAGTGCGCGCATCGCTCGCCGCGCGGCTCGCCGCCGCCGGCAAGGCGCTGCCGGCGGCGCTGCGCTTGTGCGTGACGGAAGGCTATCGGCCGCTCGGCGCGCAGCGCGACTACTTCAATCGCCATCTCGCGAAGCTGCGCGCCGCGCGCGCCGGCTTGAGCGACGACGCCTTGTTCATGCTCGCGAGCCACTACATCGCGCCGCCCGACGTGGCCGCGCATCCGACCGGCGCGGCGATCGACCTGACGCTGATCGGCGCGGACGGCGAGCCGCTCGATCTCGGCTGCGTGCTGAATGCGACCGACGCCGAATCGTCGGGCGCGTGCTATACGGATTGCGCGTTCATCAGCCCGGCCGCCGCGCGCAACCGCCGGCTGCTGGTCGACGCGATGCGCGGCGCGGGTTTCGTCAACTATCCGTCCGAATGGTGGCACTGGTCGTATGGCGATCGCTATTGGGCCGCGTGCACGGGCGCGCCGCGCGCGTTCTACGGTCCGGTCGACGAGGCCGCGCTCGAACAGGATGCGGCCGCGGCGCGCGCGCCGGCGCTGCACGAGGGGGCGGGCCGATGAACGACGTGCTGATGGACGCCACCGCCGAAGTGGCCTGGATGCCGATCGCGTTGGCCGAGGTCGGCGTGCGGCGGTGTGCCGAAGGCGAGAGCAATCCGCGCATTGTTGAGTACAACGATGCGACCAACCTGATCGGCTACGACGACAAGATTTCATGGTGCTCGTCGTTCGTCAACTGGTGCCTCGCGCGCGCCGGCATCGCGGGCACCGGCTCGGCGCTCGCGCGCTCGTGGCTCGAGTGGGGGCGTGGGCTCGTCGAGCCCGTGTACGGATGCGTCGTGGTGCTGTCGCGCGACGATCCCGCGAGCTGGAAGGGGCACGTCGGCTTCTACCTGCGCCAGGACAACGAATCCCTGTACCTGTTCGGCGGCAACCAACTGGGCGAGGTGCGCGAACTCGCTTATCCGCGCGCGCAACTGCTCGCCTACCGCTGGCCCGAGCCGAGCCCCGCGCGCTGACGCGGCTCGGTCACGCTGACGATGCTGCCCCACGGTGATTCGCGTTCGCGCGTGCGCACGGCGGCGCCGACGCGCAGCGTCGCCCAATACGGCGCGCTCACGCAGTGCGGCGGCGCGAACGGCGCGCGCGCATCGACTTCGACATAGGCGGCGCAACCATAGGCGCCCAGCGGCTGCCATTTCGCGACCACGTTGCGCTGGCGCAGCGCTTCGTCGCCATAGCGCTGCGTGTAGGTCCAGCCGAGCGCATAACCGGACGCGACGCCGGCACTCGCGAACACGAGGCTGAGCACGAGCAGCACGCGTCGCAGCCCGCGCGCGGATTCGAACGCGTGCGGGCTGAAGCGCAGCATGAGCAGGCCGGCGGCGGTCCACGCGAGGCCGGCCGCGCCGATCAGCGGATACAGCGGCGTCGCGGGCGTGAAGCCGGCGCCGTAGGCGTGCAGGCCCAGCAGCAGCACCGCTCCCCAACCGACGACGAACAGCGCGGGCACCGGATCGAAGGCGAGGCGCGCGCGCGATGGAAACAGGCCGGTGGGCAGCGCGTCGGCGCGGCGTCGCACGCGCCATGTCCACAGCGCGGCGGCGGTCGCGCAGCAGGCGGCCGATACGGCCAGCATCAGCCCGTTGCCTTGCAGCGCCCAGTATCCGGTCAGCAGTGCGAGCCCGGCGGTCGTCACCGGCCAGGCGCCGACGCCGCCGAAACGGCGCGCATGCCGGCCGTTCCAGCGCCTCGTAATGTCATCGAAAGAATGTGGATGGCTCAATCGATCGCCTCGTTGTTCTTGTATCGACATGACCCATCATAGGAAATACATCGTTTTGTCACGGGGCTTTTGCAGGGGGGCATCGCGAAGCTGCACGCGATGACGGTTTGTGTCAGGCTGTGCACGACGGATCTGTGCCATGCGTGTGACGCTTCGGCGCCCGGTGTTGCGCGGAACGCGACACGCGTCAACAAAGCGATGCGCGGCGCGGGAAGCCGTCGTAGAGTGTGGATTGGATTGAGGGAGGCCTGCGGCGCGCGCGTCGCGACGCAGGCGCTTCGCAGGGCTAAGTTGCGCCGCCGGCATGATCCGGCGCAACTTGCGCCGGATCCTGTCAGGCCGACATCACGTCGCGCGCCTTGCGCGGCGACTGGTTTCGCTGCGGCGTCGCATGACGCGGCGGAGGCCGAACCGATTCCAGCCGCGCGCAGCGTGCGCGCGGCGTTCGAACAGGCTGCGCGCGACCGTCGTCGCGCGCGGTGCGACATAGGCGGGCCGGCGGCCCGCACGCATGCGCGGGTATCGCACGATACGCGCATGAGGCCGCCCGGCGCGCATCGATCTCGCCTGAAGTGCGAGGGAATCGCGTTATCTGTGTAAAACATTGCAAGACGTCATCGCGTTAACGTGGTTCTCTTTCTAGGATGTAGAGAGTGGTCGCGTCGGATGTCGGCGGCGCTGTCGCGGTAGGCCCGCGAGGCGCAAGAGTGGTGGCCGACGTGTTCCGCGATCGTTGTGGTGCGTTCGGGGCGGCCCGTGCGGTGCTGCCGGACGATTTCATCCGTCAATACGGAGGTAAGCATGTTGAACTGGATCAGCCGTTGGGCGTTGCGGCACGCCCCCACGCCGGAGAAAACCGCTGCGTCGATGCTGGTGACCGCGCGCATGGAGTTGTTCACGGCCGAGCAGCGTGTGATTGACGCGAAGTTGCAGGCGGATTACTGGCGCACGCGCGTCTCGTTCCTCGAGGAAGTGCAGAAGCAAGGCATCGAGCCGTGGGTCAGCGCGCAAACGCAGAAGTCCGAGATCGAGACCGCAGCGGCGGCGCGCGGGGTCGTGGGTCCGCGTCTCGCGGCCAGCACCTGAGCCGGGTTCGATGAAACGCGCTGTTGCCTGTCTGCGCGCGGCATTGGACTGTCGCGGCCCGACCGTCGTCGACCGCAGCCCGCCGGCCCCCGGCTTCGTGGGCGTTTTCCCGCATCATCCTGATTCACGTTTCATGTTCGCGCGCGTGGGCGTGCGATCGTTCGCGTCGACCTGAGTTCACGCGCTCGCCCCGCCGGGGCGATGGCGCCGGAGTGTGGCGCACCGGTCCTCATCGAGGCTGGGCACGCAACTTCGTCCGGTAGCAACGGAACACGGTGGCGGACGCACGGCGGCTTGCGCCGCGTCGTGCATTGAATCGGCCCGGGGGTTTACCGTTGCCGTTCCTCGCGTGCGGAGTGCGCGCGCGATACGCGCGGTGCCGCTCCATCCTTCCTTCCTTCGATAGCGCCCATTCGCCTGCGCGAACCCGCAGCGGTGTTGACGCGTGCGCATCGGATCCGGTAAATTGGACGACATGAACGCACGCGCACTCACCACCACGACCACCACCACGACCGCCATCGGCGGGCGGAGGGGAGGTCGCGTGTCGTAGTCAGTGCGTCTCTGACATCCCTGAAGCCCCGCCGGAAACGGACGGGGCTTTTTTCATGTCCCGTGCCGCCGGCTCATCACGAAACGGAGCACACGATGGACGCATTCGATCACCGGATTCTCGGCAGCAAGCTCGATCTTTTTCACCAGCGGGACGAAGGCCCCGGCACGGTGTTCTGGCATCCGCGCGGCATGGCGCTGCTGCGCGTCGTCGAGGAGTACGTACGGGTTCGGATGCGCGCGGCCGGGTTCGCGGAAGTGCGCACGCCGCAGTTGCTCGCGCGCGCGCTGTGGGAGCAGAGCGGCCATTGGGAGAAGTTCGGCGATCAGATGTTCACGCTCGACGGCGACGACGGCCGGTTCTGCCTGAAGCCGATGAGCTGCCCGGGGCACGTGCTGATCTTCAAGAAAGGATCGCGTTCGTACCGCGACCTGCCGGTGCGTTACGCGGAGTTCGGCGCCGTGCATCGCGCGGAGCCGTCCGGCGCGCTGCATGGGCTGATGCGCGCGCGGGCCTTCACGCAGGACGATGCGCATGTGCTGTGCGCGCCGGCGCAGGTCGAGGCCGAGGTGGTGCGCTTTTGCGCGCTGCTCGCGTCGGTGTACGCGGATTTCGGTTTCGACGCGTTCGAGGTCGCGCTGTCGACGCGGCCGGCGCAGCGCGCGGGAGACGATGCATCGTGGGATCGCGCGGAAGCCCAGCTCGCGGCGGCCGCGCGCGCGGCCGGACTGCGCTTCACGCTGCAGCCCGGCGAGGGCGCATTCTACGGGCCCAAGCTCGAATTCCACCTGATCGACCGGCGCGGCCGCAAGTGGCAGTGCGGCACCGTGCAGCTCGACTTCGTGCTGCCCGAGCGGCTCGGCGCGACGTATGTCGACGAGAAGGGCGAGAAGCGCGTGCCCGTGATGATTCATCACGCGGTGCTGGGCAGTCTCGAACGCTTCATCGGCATCCTGCTCGAACATTACGAGGGCTGGTTGCCGGCCTGGCTCGCGCCGGATCAGGTGGTGGTCGCCAGCATCGGCGAGGCGCAGCGGTCGTTCGCCGACCAGGTGGCGCAGGCGTTCGAATCGATCGGATGCCGGGTGGCGCGCGATTTCCGCGCGGAACGCCTGCCGCGCAAGATCGTCGACGCGCGCGCGCTGGCCGCGCCGATCCTCGCGATCGCGGGCAGCCAGGAAGCGCGCGACGGCACGGTCGCGTTGCGTCTGCGCAATGGCGAGCAGCAGGTGTTGCCGCTCGACGAGGCGCTGGCCTGCGTGGCGCGTGCGACGCGCGTGCCGTTGCGCACGGCGCCGCGCGTCGGCAACGACGCGGCCGCGTGATCGGCCCGGCTGTGCGGCCCGGTTGCGCGCGACGCCGCATCAGCGCGGGCGTGGCGCCGCGAGATCGGCGAGTGCGTCGCGCAGCCGCGCGAGCCAGCGCACGAGCGTGTGCGACGGCTGCGCGTAGGGCGTCGTGAGCGTCGCCTCGGCCGGGTGCGGTCCTCTGGTGCTGAGCCAGATGCGCTCGCCCTGCCGCACGTGCACGGTGTCACCGGGCTGAAGCCACAGATCGTCGACGCTGCTCGACCGGATCAGGCGCACCTGGGCGCGCCCGATCCGCAGCTCCGCGTCGCTGCGCGCGCGCCAGGTCAGGGGCGCGCCCGGCGTGAGCGGAAAGTGCAGGGCGACGCGCGGCAGCGGTATCGCGTCGGCATCGGGCGGCGGCCACATCGGGTTCGCGTCTTCCATCTTCGTCTTCTCCTTGTAGAGCCGGCGGATGGAGCGCGATGCCATGCATGAAAAAGGCCCCAACCGGATCGGCGGGGCCTGGTGACAGTGCTTGCTGTGGAACGGCTAGTTGTGAAGCTTCAATAGGTTGTATCGATGGTTCATCCGGACTGAGTCTGGGAGACTGGAAGTCGCCAAACACCCAACC
>NZ_JBXAPG010000088.1:0-12044 GCF_058803765.1 Burkholderia sp. GW821-FHT14F03 | reverse complement strand
GACTGGAAATCCGCGATGAACCAGTTTGCTATTCTGTTCGGGGAGCGATTTACGCAAGCCCGCTGATCACTGGTTGTGCAACCGCCTCGCCCACAAAAATGCGGACAGGTCCGCGCTCTGCATCGCACCACCTAACGGACGATGTTGCCGATGACAACCCCAACGAACGAACAATGATGGCTTCAACTGTAATGGCTCCCAGATACCATCAACCTCGGGTTTTACGTTTTCGCTTTCCATCTGCTCGTTCGGATTTTTGCCAATAGCTTAAATGTTACCGCACGTATTCGGCTGAAACCCCAACCAGTGATGTTGCTTAGGCTGAAAAAAACGACGGCCACCTCAATGAGGTGGCCGTCGTTATATGCAGAGTGGCGTCAGGCTAAGCGCCATAAGTCCGAGTTATCGGGACGCAGTCGGTAATACATGTATCAGTGGATGCTTCCCAAAATCCCACCTTATGGGTCCTGCTACATACCGCTCAAACATCAATATTCCCCGCCCGCAGCGCATTGCTCTCGATAAACGCTCTCCGCGGCTCGACCTCATCCCCCATCAGGGTGGTGAAGATCCCATCCGCAGCAATCGCATCTTCGATCTGCACGCGCAACAAACGCCGCACGGCCGGATCCATCGTCGTTTCCCACAGCTGGGAGGGGTTCATCTCCCCCAGCCCCTTATACCGTTGCTTCGACAGATTCCGCTCGGCATCGGCGAGCAGCCACTTCATCGCGCTCTTGAAATCGGACACCGGCGTGCTGCGCTCCCCGCGCTTGATCGTCGCGCCAACGCCAATCAGCCCCTTGAACGTATTCGCCGTATTCACGAGCTGCTGATAATCGGCGGTATGCTGGAACTCTTCATCGATGACGGAAACCCGCACATTCCCGTGATGCGCGCGCTCGACGTGCAGCGACCGCTGCTCACGCACCGTGTCATAAGCCGGCACGACCCGCACTTCATTCTTGAGCGCTTCATCATGCAGTGCGCCGAACAACGCCTTCGCCGACACCTCCGTCGAAGCCTCATCCGAAAGATCGATCGCCACGCCATCCA
This sequence comes from Burkholderia sp. GW821-FHT14F03, assembly GCF_058803765.1. Taxonomy (NCBI): domain Bacteria; kingdom Pseudomonadati; phylum Pseudomonadota; class Betaproteobacteria; order Burkholderiales; family Burkholderiaceae; genus Burkholderia; species Burkholderia sp. GW821-FHT14F03. The sequence continues at coordinate 10,988 of NZ_JBXAPG010000088.1, read as the reverse complement.
TGATCGCTTCCAACGCTGCCGGGTCATACAAGCGGCTCAACCGGCTGACCACACCCTGCGCGAGCAGATACGACCGAGCCAGCTCCCCAAGCGCATCCCCTGAAATCGCCGTGGCGTTCTCGCTGGGCACCAGCTCCGACCCTTGCAGCGCCAACCGCAGCACGTGAGCATTCAACTCCGACTCATCCTTGAGATACCGCTCGTCCTTCCCCGCTTTAACCTTATAAAGCGGCGGCTGCGCGATATACACATACCCGCGCTCGATCATATCGGGCATCTGCCGATAGAAGAACGTGAGCAGCAGCGTCCGGATATGCGCACCGTCGACGTCCGCGTCGGTCATGATGATGATGCGGTGATACCGGAGCTTCTCAAGGTTGTAATCATCCTTCCCGATCCCGCACCCGAGCGCGGTCACGAGCGTGACGATCTGCTCGGACGACAGCAGCTTGTCATACCGCGCCTTCTCGACGTTGAGCACCTTCCCGCGCAGCGGCAGAATCGCCTGGAACTTCCGATCACGCCCCTGCTTGGCCGACCCACCTGCCGAGTCGCCCTCGACGATATAGATTTCCGACTTCGCCGGATCCTTCTCCTGGCAATCCGCCAGCTTCCCGGGCAACCCAACCCCATCGAGCACGCCCTTGCGCCGCGTCATCTCGCGCGCCTTCCGCGCGGCATCCCGCGCCCGCGCCGCTTCAACGATCTTCCCGCAAATGATCTTCGCGTCGTTCGGCGTTTCCAGCAGGAATTCCTCGAGCGCCTTCGCGACCACTTCCTCGACCGGCGCGCGCACTTCCGACGACACCAGCTTGTCCTTGGTCTGCGAGCTGAACTTCGGCTCGGGCACCTTCACCGACAGCACGCACGACAGCCCTTCGCGCATGTCGTCGCCGCTCGTCTCGACCTTCGCCTTCTTGGCGATTTCATTGTCGACGATGTACTTGTTGATCACGCGCGTCATCGCCGCGCGCAGCCCGGTCAAGTGCGTCCCGCCGTCGCGTTGCGGAATGTTGTTGGTGAAACACAGCACATTCTCGTTGTAGCTGTCGTTCCACTGCATCGCGACCTCGACGCCCACGCCTTCCTTCTCGCCGATGATGTGGAAAATGGTCGGGTGCAGCACCTGCTTGGTCTTGTTGATGTACTCGACAAAACCCTTCACGCCGCCGGCGAACGCGAAATCGTCTTCCTTGCCCGAGCGCTGGTCGGTCAACCGAATCCGCACGCCGTTATTCAAGAACGACAGCTCGCGAATCCGCTTCGCCAGAATGTCGTAGTGAAACTCGACCGTGCCGAAGATCGTCTGATCGGCCATGAAATGCACTTCAGTCCCGCGATTCTCCGTCGGCCCGACGAGCTGCATCGGCGACACCTGCTCGCCGTCCTGCATCTCGAGCACGCGGTTCTGCGCGACGCCGCGATGAAACTCCATGAAGTGTTTCTTGCCGTTGCGCCGCACGGTCAGCCGCAACCAGCTCGACAGCGCGTTCACGCACGACACGCCGACGCCATGCAGCCCGCCCGACACCTTGTAGCTGTTCTGGTCGAACTTCCCGCCCGCGTGCAGCTCGGTCATCACGATCTCGGCGGCGCTGCGCTTCGGCTCGTGCTTGTCGTTCATCTTCACGTCGGTCGGAATCCCGCGGCCGTTGTCGGTCACGGAAATCGAGTTGTCGGCGTGAATCGTCACGTGGATGTCGTTGCAATAACCGGCCAGCGCCTCGTCGATCGCGTTGTCGAGCACTTCGAACACGAGGTGGTGCAGACCGGTTCCGTCCGACGTATCGCCGATGTACATCCCGGGCCGCTTGCGCACGGCTTCCAGACCTTCGAGGATCTGGATGGAGGAGGCGCCGTAGCCGCTGTTGTCGGGCTGTTGATTGTGCTGTTCAGTCATGGGTTTCTTCCGGTTCTGCGGGGCCGCACGAGCGGCGGCGCGGGGTTCTTTACGAGTAAAACGCCGCGCCGGCCGACATGCGTCGACGCCCAGTTCGGGCGGGTGGCAAGCACCTGGTTCGGTGGCCCTGATTTGCCATAAAAACGCCAAAGGGGCGTACCGCCCCTTGGTGTGTCCTGTGTGCCGTCGCGCGTCAGATGCGCATCGGCATCACGACATACTTGAATTCTTCGTTCTCCGGCACCGTGATCAGCGCGCTCGAGCTTGCGTCGCCCAGGCTCACGTTGATGTTGTCGACCTTCAGGTTCGCGAGCACGTCGAGCAGGTACGTGACGTTGAAACCGATATCGATCGTGTCGCCCTGGTAGGCGATTTCCAGCTCTTCCTGCGCCTCTTCCTGGTCGGCGTTGGTCGACATGATCTTGAGCTGGCCCGGGGCGATGATGCAGCGCACGCCCTTGAACTTGTCGGAGGTCAGGATCGCCGCGCGCTGCAGCGAACGCTGCAGTTCTTCACGTCCGATCAGGAAGGTGTTCTTGTGTCCCTTCGGGATCACGCGCTGGAAGTCGGGGAACTTGCCCTCGACCAGCTTCGACACCAGTTCGACCTGGCCGAACGTGAACTTCGCCTGGGTCTGCGCGATGTCGATCGTCACGACGTCGTCGATATCCTCGAGCAGGCGCTGCAGTTCGAGGATCGTCTTGCGCGGCACGATCACTTCCTGGCGCGGGAACGCGCCTTCGATCTTCATCGACGAGAACGCGAGGCGGTGGCCGTCGGTCGCGACCGCCATCAGCTGGTCGCCGTCGACGACGAGCAGCATGCCGTTCAGGTAGTAGCGGATGTCCTGCTGCGCCATCGCGAAGTAGACCATCCCGAGCAGCTGGCGGAACGACTTCTGCGGCACGGACAGGCTCGCGCCGAAATCCTTGGCTTGCGCGACCGTCGGGAACTCGTCGGCGGCGAGCGTCTGCAAGGCGAAGCGGCTCTTGCCCGACTGCACGGTGAGACGCTTGTCCGCGAGCGACAGCGTGACCTGGCCGTCGGGCATCGCGCGCAGGATGTCGAGCAGCTTGCGCGCGGCGACGGTGGTCGCGACCTGATCCCCGCCGACGCCGAAGTCGGCGCGCGTCGTGATCTGCAGTTCGAGGTCGGTCGACAGGAACGACACGTCCGGGCCGTTCTTGGTGATCAACAGGTTGGCGAGGATCGGCAGCGTATGGCGGCGCTCGACGATACCGCTTACGGTTTGCAGCGGCCTGAGGAGGGTGTCTCGTTCGGTCTTGACCAGTTGCATAGAGTTCCTTCGTTGAAATAACGGCCTGCAAGCCTCGCAACGCCCCGCCAGGCGGGGCCTGTACCCACCGCCGCCGGGGCGGTCAAACCTATATTGTGCCTCAAAACCGAACCGCCCCTTTTAAATTGGGGCGGCCCGCCGATTCTCAAGGGCGGCGCGCGCGCTCAGCCCTTCAGCGTCTGCTCGAGCACGTGCAGCTCGTGATTGAGCTGCGCATCCTTGCTGCGCTCGTCGGCGATCTTGCGGACCGCGTGCAGCACGGTCGTGTGATCGCGCCCGCCGAACAGCTCGCCGATCTCGGGCAGGCTCTTCTGCGTCAGTTCCTTCGCGAGGTACATCGCGATCTGGCGCGGCCGCGCGATGTTGGCGGGCCGCTTCTTCGAATACATGTCGGCGACCTTGATGTTGTAGAAGTCGGCGACCGTCTTCTGGATGTTCTCGACCGAGATCTGCCGGTTCTGCACGGTCAGCAGATCCTTGAGCGCTTCCTTGGTCAGCTCGATCGTGATCTCGCGGCCGTGGAACTTCGAGTACGCGAGGATCTTGCGCAGCGCGCCTTCGAGTTCGCGCACGTTCGAGCGCAGGTGCTTCGCGACGAAGAACGCGACGTCCTCCGACAGGCTCACGCCTTCCGACTGCGCCTTGCGCATCAGGATCGCGACCCGCATCTCGAGTTCGGGCGGCTCGATCGCGACGGTCAGGCCGGAGTCGAAGCGCGAGATCAGCCGGTCGTCGATGCCCGAGATTTCCTTCGGGTAGGTGTCGCTGGTGATGATCACCTGCGCCTTGTTCGCGACCAGCGCCTCGAACGCGTAGAAGAACTCTTCCTGGGTGCGCGACTTGCCGGAGAAGAACTGGATATCGTCAATCAGCAGCAGGTCGAGCGAGTGATAGTAGCGTTTGAAGTCGTCGAAGGCCTTGCGCTGGTACGCCTTCACGACGTCGGACACGTACTGCTCCGCGTGGATGTAGCGGATCCGCGCGCCGGCCTTGTCGAGCAGCAGCTGGTTGCCGATCGCGTGGATCAGGTGGGTTTTGCCGAGGCCGACGCCGCCGTACAGAAACAGCGGGTTGTACGAGATGCCGGGGTTGTCGGCCACCTGGATCGCGGCGGCGCGCGCGAGCTGGTTCGCCTTGCCGGTCACGAAGTTGTCGAAGGTGAGGACCGGGTTGAGCTTCGAGCGCTCGTACATCGAGTCAGTCTCGCCGTTCGACGCGGCGGGGCCCGCGCCCGGCCGCCAGGTGCGGCGTCCGGCGGCCGCCTCGTGCGCGGTCAGGCTCGGCAGGTCGAGGTCGGCCGAATCGTCGCCGCCGAGCGCGGCGGGCGCGGCCGCGCTCGGCGCCAGCGGCGCGGTGGGCATGACGGGCTGGGCCGGGGCGCGCGGCGTCAGCGCCGGCGCGGCTGCGGGGCCGCGTGCGCCGGCCTTCGGGTCGAGGACGAACTGGACGTCGATCGGCGCGTTCCAGAAATCGCGGGCCATATCGGAAATGCGGCCGGAGAACTGGCTCTTGACCCAATCGAGCTTGAAGCGGTTCGGAGCGGCGATGGACAGCGTATGTGCAGCGGCGTCGAAGGCAACCGGGGCAAGTGGTTTGATCCACGTCACGTACTGTTGGGGCGTCAATTCGCGCTCCAACAGGGCGGAACAGTGTTGCCAGAAATCGTTCATCGAAGTGCTGTCGTTGTTCGGTTGCACGGCGGCTCACCGGCCGCCCTTGTCGCGGATTGGCAACAAGGCCCGGTGTGGCCGTGCGAGTAGGCCTCGGGCGCTTGTGCAACAAGGGTTTGGGCACAGGCGCGAGCCGAAGCGGCGTGCGGGATTCTTGGAGATAAGGCGAGATTCTACCGCCAAACGGATGCCGCGCGGGAGTTATCCACAGGGGTGTGTGCAGCGGGCGGGTGGCCTGGATGGGGTCAGGCACAGTACGCGGCCTGTCTCGATGTTGGCCGTAAAGTATTGACCACCAAGAGAAAAGCGGTTTAAATAGCGGGTTCCGCGAAAACCAATCCTGTATTTTTCGGCGATTGCGTTCGCCCGGTTGCCTTGAAGAGAGGGCACGCGGTCCCTGATTCCCGATATTCTCGACCAAGTGAGAGCAACATGAAACGTACCTACCAACCTTCCGTGACGCGCCGCAAGCGCACCCATGGCTTCCGCGTTCGCATGAAGACGGCAGGTGGCCGCAAGGTCATCAACGCCCGCCGCGCGAAGGGCCGCAAGCGCCTCGCGATCTAAGGACGGGCCGCGCGTCGTGTCCGCCGTCCGCAGCGAGGCGGGCAAGGCAGCCGCTGTCCCGGGTTCGATTCCGTTGCAAGCGCCCGCCGCCTTTCCCAAAGCTGCGCGACTTCTGAAAACGGATGAATTTTCATCCGTTTTTCGTTTGCGCCCGTGGCGGCGCTCCGCGCACTTCGTGATCTACGGTCGCGAGACGGGTGAAGCGGCGCGCCTTGGCCTGGTGATCGGCAAGAAGTACGCGCCGCGCGCTGTCACGCGCAACCAGGTCAAGCGTATCGCGCGCGAGGCGTTCCGCGTCCGCCGCGCCGAGTTCGCCGGCTGGGACCTGCTGTTGCGCCTGCATACGCGTTTCGACGCGAAGGCGCTGCCGAGCGCGGCGTCCGCTCCGCTCGGGGCGCTGTGCGCGGACGAGATCCGCGCGCTGCTCGACCGGGCGGTGCGGGAGATCGGGAAGCGCAGCGGTGCGAAACCCGCGTCGGGTTCCGACGCGCGTGATGCCTGACGCGCGGGCCGGTTGCCCGCCCGCTTGACCTGACGCGGCGCACCTTACGCCGCCCTTGCTATGCAAACGGTATTGATCGCATTGCTGCGTTTCTACAAGCTTGCCGTGAGTCCGCTGCTCGGCAACCGCTGCCGTTTTTATCCTTCCTGTTCGGATTACGCGCGCGAGGCAATCCAGTATCATGGCGCCGCGCGCGGCACGTATCTCGCCGCCAGGCGTCTGTGCCGATGCCATCCGTTTTCCGCGGGCGGCATCGATCTGGTCCCGCCGCCCAACTCCGATCCACGCGCTCCAACCCAGGCTGAAGCGCGCTCCCCTCGACTCTGAGACAACGCATGGATATCAAACGCACCGTCCTATGGGTGATCTTCTTCATGTCGGCGGTCATGCTGTTCGACAACTGGCAGCGCTTCCATGGGCGCCCGTCGATGTTCTTCCCGAACGCCACGCAGACGGCCCCCGCGGCCGCCGCGGGCGGCGCATCGGGCACGGGCGCGACGACGGCAGCCGGTGACGTGCCGGCGGCCGCCGCCGGCGCGGCGCCCGCGACGACGGCCCCGGCCGCGCAGGCGCAGCTCGTGAAGTTCTCGACCGACGTCTATGACGGCGAGATCGACACGCGCGGCGGCACGCTCGCGAAGCTCACGCTGAAGAAGGCCGGCGACGGCAAGCAGCCCGACCTGTTCGTCACGCTGTTCGACCACACCACGGGCCACACCTATCTGGCGCGCACGGGCCTGCTCGGCGGCGATTTCCCGAATCACAACGACGTCTATGCGCAAGTTGCGGGCCCGACGTCGCTGACGGGCGACGCGAACGCGCTGAAGCTGTCGTTCGAATCGCCGGTGAAGGGCGGCGTGAAGGTGGTCAAGACCTACACGTTCACGCGCGGCAGCTATGTGATCGGCGTCGACACCAAGATCGACAACGTCGGCGCAGCGCCGGTGTCGCCGACCGTCTACATGGAGCTGGTGCGCGACAACACGCCGGTCGAGACGCCGCTGTTCTCGCATACGTTCCTCGGGCCGGCGGTCTACACCGACCAGAAGCACTTCCAGAAGATCAACTTCGCCGACATCGACAAGAACAAGGCTGACTACGTCCCGTCCGCGGACAACGGCTGGGTGGCGATGGTGCAGCACTACTTCGCATCCGCCTGGATTCCGCAGCAGGGCGTGAAGCGCGACATCTACGTCGAGAAGATCGACCCGACGCTGTATCGCGTGGGCGTCAAGCAGCCGGTCGCGGCGATCGCGCCGGGCCAGTCCGCCGACGTGTCCGCGCGCCTGTTCGCGGGCCCGGAAGAAGAGCGGATGCTGGAAGGCGTCGCGCCGGGCCTCGAACTGGTCAAGGACTACGGCTGGGTGACGATCATCGCGAAGCCGCTGTTCTGGCTGCTCGAGAAGATCCACGGTTACGTCGGCAACTGGGGCTGGGCGATCGTGCTGCTCACGCTGCTGATCAAGGCGGTGTTCTTCCCGCTGTCGGCGGCGAGCTACAAGTCGATGGCGCGCATGAAGGAAATCACGCCGCGGATGCAGGCGCTGCGCGAACGCTTCAAGGGCGATCCGCAGAAGATGAATTCGGCGCTGATGGAGCTGTACAAGACCGAGAAGGTGAACCCGTTCGGCGGCTGCCTGCCGGTGGTGATCCAGATTCCGGTGTTCATCTCGCTGTACTGGGTGCTGCTCGCGTCGGTCGAGATGCGCGGCGCGCCGTGGATTCTGTGGATCCACGACCTGTCGCAGCGCGATCCGTACTTCATCCTGCCGGTGCTGATGGCCGTCTCGATGTTCGTGCAGACCAAGCTGAACCCGACGCCGCCGGACCCGGTCCAGGCCAAGATGATGATGTTCATGCCGATTGCGTTCTCGGTGATGTTCTTCTTTTTCCCGGCGGGTCTCGTGCTGTACTACGTCGTGAACAACGTGCTGTCGATCGCGCAGCAGTACTACATCACGCGCACGATCGGCGCGAAGAAAAAGACGACCTGACGCGGTGCGGGGAGGCGGTGCGCATCGCCTCCCGCCGCGCCATGAAAAAAAGCCGCCCGGTGAGAACCGGGCGGCTTTTTCGTTTGGGGGAGGTCAGTGGCGGCTTGGGTCGCCGTAGAACTGCTCGATCAATTCCTGCACCAGGTAGCGATGATGTGGCGACAGCGACTCGATCTTCGACGCCAGCTCGATGGTCTCGGGCGTGGGCGGGTATTTCTCGTCGCGCGGCAGCGGCTGCGGAGTCGAACGCGCCGCGGTGCTGGGCGGCGGCCCGTAGTGGAGCCAGTGGAGATCGACGCGCAGCCAGTCAGCCAGCGTACGGAGCTTGTCCGGCGTGGGGATGGTGCGCCCCGTCAGCCATTTATGCGCCGTTTGCGGCGAAACCGGATGCTCGCCGTGATGACGCAAATTGAAATGCAATGCGAGTTCCGTCGCGCCGGTGACTTTCTCTGGGCTGCGCAACAAGGCGAATTTCAGGCGCTCGGTGAACGCGGCTTTTTCTTCGAGTGTCGGCATGGCCAAATTGTGCGGTTCGGCCGGCATCAGGTAGACAACCGGTGGGGCGAGATTTATCCCAAATAGGTACGCGTTTAACTGGCATTGAGCGACGCAGGACGCAAACGATTGCCGTGCCTGTGTACGAAAACCGGAGGATTCCCGCGAATTGGCGCGAAGAATACGTACTAGATTATAGGACTTGTCCTATCTTGCATAGGATAAAGTCAGATTTATATCAAACGGGCGTTTGAGAATTTGTCTGAAGAATGCAACACAGCGGCCAAGCTACAATGCGGGCGTCCTGGGGCGGTACACGCCCTGTTTCCTGCGCAGTCTTCCGCTTTATCTCGAATTTGACCATGCTCGCCACCGATTCCGATCCGATTGTCGCCATTGCCACCGCCACCGGACGAGGCGGCATCGGGGTCGTGCGGGTGTCGTTCGGGCGCGCGGGCGAGCCGGCGGCGCGGGCGCTGATCGACGCATTGTGCGGGCAGCCGCTCGCGCCGCGTCATGCGAGCTACGTGCCGTTCCTCGATGGGGACGGCCAGCCGCTCGACCGTGGCATTGCGCTGTCCTTTCCCGCGCCGCATTCGTACACAGGCGAACATGTGCTGGAGTTGCAGGGGCACGGCGGTCCGATCGTGCTGCAATTGGTGCTGCAGCGCTGCCTCGCGGCCGGTGCGGCGCATGGGTTGCGGTTGGCCGAGCCGGGTGAGTTCACGCGCCGCGCGTTTCTCAACGACAAGCTGGATCTCGCGCAGGCGGAAGCGGTTGCGGACCTGATCGAGGCGAGCACCGAGGCTGCCGTGCGTTCGGCGGGACGTTCGCTGGACGGGGCGTTCTCGCGCGATATTCATGCGCTCGTCGACGATGTGATTGCGTTGCGGATGCTGGTGGAGGCGACGCTCGACTTTCCGGAGGAGGAGATCGACTTCCTCGAAGCGGCCGACGCGCGCGGCAAGCTCGCGCGCATCCGCGCGCAGCTTGAGCGGGTGCTGGGGGAAGCGCGGCAGGGGGCGTTGTTGCGGGAAGGGCTGTCGGTGGTGCTCGCGGGGCAGCCGAATGTGGGCAAGTCGTCGCTGTTGAATGCGCTGGCGGGGGCGGAGCTGGCGATCGTCACGCCGATCGCCGGGACCACGCGCGACAAGGTCGCGCAGACGATCCAGGTCGAGGGCATTCCGCTGCACATCATCGATACGGCGGGCTTGCGGGAAACCGAGGACGAGGTCGAGAAGATCGGCATCGCGCGCACCTGGGCGGAGATCGAGCGGGCGGATGTGGTGCTGCATCTGCTCGACGCGCGCGCGGCGCTTGGCGATGACGATGTGGCGATTGCCGCGCGTTTTCCGGAAGGGGTGCCGGTGGTGCGGGTGTTGAACAAGACGGATCTGACGGAGACGCCGGCGGCGGTCGCGCATGTGGCGGGCGGGGCGGATCTGACCGAGGTGCGGCTGTCGGCCAAGCGCGGGGATGGGATCGATTTGCTGCGCGGTGAGCTGCTGCGGATCGCGGGGTGGCAGGCGGGGGCGGAGAGTGTCTATCTGGCCCGTGAGCGGCATTTGATCGCGCTGCGCGCAGCGCGGCAGCATCTGGAGCAGGCGGCGGATCACGCGGAGCAGAATGCGCAGGCGCTGGATCTGTTCGCGGAGGAACTGCGGCTGGCGCAGGAGCAGTTGAATTCGATCACCGGGGAGTTCACGTCGGATGATCTGCTGGGGGTGATTTTCAGTCGGTTTTGTATTGGAAAATAACCTGACTTCCGCAGGGTTCCATCAAGGTTCACTGAAACCCTTGAAACCCGCATAAACACTGGGTTTCTTGCCCGTTAAGCTCTTTTGAAGCACACTGAAAGCCGTCTGTTTTTATGTCCAAGTTTATGTCCAAGTAGTGGTTTTGGCCTGAGCCTTCCTCTACTTGGACATACGGAGGTAGAAGATGGCACTCACCGACACCGCCCTGAAGGCACTCAAGCCCAGGGACAAGACCTACACCGTTAGCGATGATCGCGGCCTGTACCTGGAGGTATTTCCAACCGGGGGGATGGTCTGGCGCTACCGCTACCGGCTGAACGGAAAGTACGAAAAGCTCACTCTGGGCAAGTACCCCGCGCTCACCCTCAAAAACGCCAGGCTCATGCGTGACGGTGCATCGCAGATGGCGGCCATCGGTGAATCGCCAGCGCAAAAGAAGCAGCGCGCCAAGGTAGCCGGCCCGGAAGACACCACCCTCAAGCAGTTCGCCGAGCGTTTTTTCAAGGAGATCCAGCAACGCGATCGCAAGGACAACACCATGCCGCGTCGCTATCTGGACAAGGACATTCTTCCTCACATCGGCATGAAGCCGGTGTGCGAACTCACGACTGAAGACGTTCGGTCAGTGATCTGGAGGAAGAAGGAACAGGGCTTTGACGCCGCCGCAGGCCAGGTACGCGGGCTGCTCAAACGCATGCTGGACTACGCGGTGACCTGTGGGTTGATCTCAGGGACCTGTCCGCATTTTTGTGGGCGAGGCGGTTGAACAACCAGTGATCAGCGGGCTTGCGTAAATCGCTCCCCGA
>NZ_JBXAPG010000087.1:0-12325 GCF_058803765.1 Burkholderia sp. GW821-FHT14F03 | reverse complement strand
GGAGAAAAAAGAGAGAGAAAAGAAAAGAAGAGAGGAGGAAGAGGAAGAGGGGGAGAAGAGACAGCGACACCGGCGATGCGCGCGTGGCCGCCGTGCTGCAGCGCGTCGGCAAGATCCGCGGACGCGACCTGCCGCTGCTCGTGCTCGGCCAGACCGGCACCGGCAAGGAGTGGCTCGCGCGCGCGCTGCACGATGCGTCGCCGCGTCGCGACGGCCCGTTCGTCGCGGTGAACTGCGCGGCGCTGCCCGATTCGCTGATCGAGGCCGAGCTGTTCGGCTATGAGGACGGCGCGTTCACCGGCGCGCGCAAGCGCGGCAGCCCGGGACGGATCGTGCAGGCGGACGGCGGCACGCTGTTTCTCGACGAGATCGGCGACATGCCGCTCGCGCAGCAGGTGCGCCTGATGCGCGTGCTGCAGGAACGCGCGGTGGTGCCGCTCGGCGGCGCGCGCGCGCTGCCGGTCGACGTGCGAATCGTCTGCGCGACGCATCGCGACCTGCGCGCGATGATTGCCGCCGGCGACTTCCGCGAGGATCTGTTCTACCGGATCAACGGGCTCGCCGTGACCTTGCCGCCGCTCGCCTCGCGCACCGACCTCGACGTGCTCGTGCAGCGCGTACTGGCGCGGCTCGCGCGCAGCGAGCCGCTGCCGCAGCGGATCTCGGGCGCGGTGCGCGCGGCGTTCGCGCGCTGCCGCTGGCCCGGCAACCTGCGTCAACTGACCAACGTGTTGCGCACCGCCGGCATGCTCGCCGAAGGCGAGGCCGAGATCGGTCTCGAACACCTGCCCGATGATTTCTGGCTCGATTGCCCGGCCGACATGCGCGCGGCGGACGGCACGGTGCCGCAGGTCGACGCGCGCGCGCCCGCCACGCTGCACGACCACCAGACGGCGCTGCTCGAACGCGCGCTCGCACGCCACGACGGCAATGTGTCGGCAGTCGCGCGCGAACTCGGGCTCGCGCGCAACACGGTCTACCGGCATCTGCGGCGGCGGCACTGAACGCGGCGGCCGCGCCGCTTCGGGTATCCTTGCGGCTCGTTCCGCCGTCGTCCCATCCGAGCGCATGTCCGAGTCAAATCCCTCCTTCCAGGTGCGCGTCGAGCCGCTCGGCGCGTGCTTCGACGCGCCCGCGTCGCTGTCGCTGCTCGACGCCGCGGGCTTCGCCGGCGTCCGGCTGCCGCGCTCGTGCCGCAACGGCACCTGCCGCACCTGCCTGTGCCGCCTGCGCGCCGGATCGATTCGCTATCGGATCGAATGGCCCGGCGTCAGCGCCGAGGAAAAGGCGGAAGGATGGATCCTGCCCTGCGTCGCGCAGGCAGAATCGGATCTCGTGATCGAAGTCGAGGGCGCGTCGCGGGTCTGAGCAGGCGTGTGCGGCTGTTCGCGCCGCCTCGAAACTCTCTCTGCCGTCACGCGAACGCCGCTCATGTGTCGGCGTGATCCCGGATTCGCCTGGCCCCCACCTCACGCAGCCGCGTGCAGCGGCAAGCCCGCGGCCCACGCCGCCGCGACACGCGCGGCTTCCGCGACCGGATCGAGCGCGCGCACCTGCGCGTCGCGCCGCGCGCACGCCTCCGGATCGAGCGTAAACAACGCCTGGGCCGCCTGCCGCGCGCTGGATGCCAGCGCCGAGGTCTTCTCCGCACGGCTGGCCGCGAACGCCGCCAGCGCGGCATGCAGATCGGCCGGCGCACCATCGAGGCAGCGCGCCAGATGCCATGCATCCTCCAGCGCCTGACACGCGCCCTGACCCGACGTGGGCAACGGCGCGTGCGCGGCGTCGCCGATCAGGACCACGTTGTCCCGATGCCGGATCGCGACCGGATCGAGATCATGGACGGCGATCTTGCGCAGCGAGCCCGGCGGCGTGGCGCGCATCACCGCGCCGATCGGGCCGGGCCAATCCCGGAACAGCCCGGCGACGATCTCGTCCTGCGGCGCGTGCAGCGGGGCCGTCGCATGCGCTTCCGCCTCGGCGCGCGCGCCCGCCCAGTAAACGGTATGGCGATCCACCGCGACGAGCCCGAAGCGCTCGCCGCATCCCCAGTAATCGAGGATCTCGACCTCGTCCACCAGCGGCGCGGTGCTGTGGGCAATGCCGATCCAGTTCACGAAGCCCTGATAGACCGGCGCGTTGTCGCCCACGACATAGCACCGCGCGACCGAACGCATCCGGCCGTCCGCGCCGATGATCAGGTCGGCGCGCACGATCGAACCGTCTTCGAAACGGACCTGCGCACCACGGTCCGGATCCGTATCGATCGCCACCGCGCAAGCGCCGTACACAGTCTCGATTTCCTCTGCGGCGAGTTGAGCCGCCAGCACGGCCTGCAGATCGCGCCGCAGGATCGAGCGGCTCGGGAAACCCATCGACCGGTCGAGCCGTTCGATGTCGAGGTACCCGAGCGCGCGTCCGTCCCGGTCGAACCGGCGCATCGCGCGAGGCCGCCCGGCATGCGCATCGAACGCCGCGTCGATGCCGAGTTCGGCCAGCACGAAGCCGGCATTCGGCCACAGCACGACGCCCGCGCCGAGTGTCGAGGCGACCGCGCGCCGTTCATAAAGCCGCACCCGATGCCCCTGCCGCCGCAGCATCAGCGCCGCACTCATGCCGGCTACGCCGGCGCCCAGAATCGCAATCTCCATCCGCGCTCCCTCTCCTTCATCGCTCGGTCGCCCACGCGCGCCGGCCGGGCCGACCGGGCCGCGCGCTGACCCTCGAGTTATCTTAAATTGCGACCGGAAATGGAATTAGATGGCATTATCGGCAAGCTTTCCTATCTCAAATGGAACAATGATGCGCAGCAGGCTGGATCTCAACACGGTGCGGGTCTTCGTCGCGGTGGTGGACGCGGGCAGCTTCGCGGGCGCGGCGCGCGCGCTGGCGCTGCCGGGCTCGAACGTGAGCCGTCATGTGTCGCAGCTGGAGACCCGGCTCGGCGTGCGGCTGCTCGAACGCAGCACGCGCCACCTGCGCCTGACGGAGCCCGGCCGGCTGCTCTACGACCGCGCGAAGCCGATGCTCGACGCGCTGGAGCTGACCGAAAGCGAACTCACCTCGCAACACAACGAACTGCGCGGGCCGCTGAGGCTGTGCCTGCCGGCCGAGATCGGGCCGCGCGTGTTCGGCGCCGCGCTCGCCGCGTTCGCGCATCGGCATCCGGGCATCGAGATCGATTGCGACACGCGCTTCGCGGGCCTCGACGCGCTGCGCGACGACCTCGACCTCGCGATCATCGTCAATCGCGGGCCGCTCGACGACAGCGCGCTGGTCGTGCGCCCGCTCGCGAGCCTGCCGAGCCTCGTGGTGGCCGCCCCCGCGCTGCTCGAACGCACCGGCATGCCGACCCATGCGCGGCAACTGCGGCAGTTGCCGTGCATCACCACGCTCAGTACGCTGAAAGGGCTACCTTGGCAGTTCGTCGACGCGCACGGCGCCATTCATCGGATCCCCGTGCAGAGCCGCTACCGGGTCAACAGCGGCGAACTCGCAGGCGCGGCTGCGCTGCAGGGGATCGGCTTCGCGATCCTGGCCGAGGCCGGCTGCCGCGACGCGCTCGCGGACGGCCGGCTGCAGGCGGTGCCGCTCGACATGCGCACCGCGCCGCTGGAGTTGCTCGCGGTGTATGGGCATCGACATTTCGTCACCGCGCGCGTGCGCGGCCTGCTCGATCATCTGCATGCGTATCTCCACGACAAGCGGGCGAGCGCGCTGCCCTAGCCCGCGCCGCGTGTTCGGGTTCAGTCGGCGTCCGCCGCGTGGAACCCGAGATAGTGCAGCCGCGCATCCGTCAGCGCACCCGCCGACTGCTGCAACGCGTCGATCGAGCACAGCGTGTCGAGCGTGTTCCTGCGATTCGAGACGAAGGTCCAGGACGACGCCTGCGCAGCCAGCGCCGCGACGTCTGCGTGCGTGAGCGCATCGAGCGCGGCGCTCAATGCCTCGCTGCCCGGAACGAAGATCGCATAGCCCTCGTTCGCGAGCGCGGCCGACTCGAATCCCAGCAAGGCGCACAGCGCGCCTCTCGCCTCGGCCTCGTGCGCGTCCGTCGCGCGAAAAGCCGCGATGGTCTCGACCAGTTCCGGGTCGAGATAGCCGCGCGAGTCGGCCAGCACCGGATGCACCGGGCTCCACGCCTCGGGCGGGCAGCCCTTGCCCGATGGTTCCAGCGCGACGAACGGATTGATCTCGGCCGGGTAGATGCGGCATACCCGCGGCCGCTGCGCGTAGTTCCCGCAGCGCAGGTCGTCGAGCAGATGCGGACAAGGGCCATCGAACGCGGCGACGAGCGACACGACCACGCGCACCGGCAACGCGCCGCTCGCGGCCGCGAACGAGCGGCGCTTCTTGTGCGCAGCCGGCAGGTCGTCGTCAGGCGGCTCGACCGGCCACGGGATCGCTTCGCTGAACAACTGGACCTCGCCGCCGCCGCGCAGCCAGGCGGCGGCTTCGTCGAGGCTCAGAGGCAGGCGCAGATCGCGGCAGCAACGGCCGCACTGCGTGCAGGAAAAGTGGGTAGACACGTTTGCAATAATCCATCAGGAATACCGATCGTTCCTTGCTTCGACGGCGCAAAGCGCATCGGCGTGCGCAACGCGGGCCATTCGGCTGCGCGAGCAGCCCACGCATTCTGAAACCGTGCGCCGGCACCGCCCTGACAGGCTGTCGAGGAACGACTGCGCGACGCCGGCCCACGGCCCGTTGCCGTGGGTGCCCGCATCGTATTCCATGGCGGGATTCTGCCCGTACCAGATTACGAATCCATTCGCGCTCGTGGCGCGCTGATCGTTCGGCAGGTATTGCCGCTTCGCCGGTGGGACAAGCTGTGCATTCTGATCGGGGTCTTGTCTCCACCGATACGGGAATACGTATGCGCGCCCACGCCGCGGGCGTGAGGTTCGGGTTTATCTGCGTCGTCCGGTTTGCGCGGGGAGATGGCGTGACTATCTCGCGGTGACGAGCGCGGGGTGAGTGCAACGGTCATCTTCCGGGAAGCGCCCGGCGCGGTAACCGCTAGAATTGCGGTTTTAGTCCGGAATACGTCCATGTCTTTTGCCTCGCTCGGCCTGATCGACCCCTTGCTGCGTAATGTGCAGGACCTCAATTACCAGACACCTACGCCGGTGCAGGTCAAGGCGATTCCCGCTGTGCTCAGCGGCAAGGACGTCATGGCCGCGGCGCAGACCGGCACGGGCAAGACGGCAGGTTTCGCGCTTCCGCTGCTGCAGCGGCTGGTGCAACACGGCCCGGCGGTGTCCAGCAACCGCGCGCGTATCCTGGTGCTGGTGCCCACGCGTGAGCTGGCTGAACAGGTGCTGCAAAGCTTTGTCGATTACGGTAAAGGCCTCGATCTGCGATTTCTGGCCGCGTACGGCGGTGTGAGCATCAATCCGCAAATGATGAAGCTGCGCAAAGGCGTGGATGTGCTCGTCGCCACACCGGGCCGTTTGCTCGATCTCCATCGCCAGAACGCCGTGCAGTTCGATCAAGTGAAAACGCTGGTGCTGGATGAAGCCGACCGCATGCTGGATCTGGGCTTCGCGCGCGAACTCAACGCCGTCTTTGCCGCGTTGCCCGCTCAGCGTCAGACGCTGTTGTTCTCTGCCACGTTTACCGACGATATCCGCGCGATGGCGGCGGGCATTCTGCGCGGCCCGGTCAATATCAGCGTCAGCCCGCCCAATGTCACGGCCAGCAAGATCAAGCAGTGGGTGATACCGGTCGATAAAAGGAACAAGCCCGATCTCTTCATGCACCTCGTGGCCGAGAACAACTGGGAACACGCGCTGGTGTTCGTCAAAACCCGTAAAGGCGTGGAATATCTGGCGGCCATGCTGGATGAAGTGGGCTATGCGGTCGACACCATCCACGGCGATAAACCGCAGCCCGCGCGCCTGCGTGCGCTGGAGCGCTTCAAGACGGGCGAAGTCAATATGCTGGTCGCCACCGATGTGGCTGCGCGCGGGCTGGATATCGACGACCTGCCGCTGGTGATCAACGTGGATCTGCCGATCGTGGCGCAAGACTATGTGCATCGTATTGGTCGCACCGGGCGCGCGGGCGCCAGTGGTGTGGCGGTGTCTCTTGTGTGTGCGGATGAAGCGCCGCAACTGGCTGCGATCGAAGCGCTGATCCGGCAAACGCTGCCTCGTGAAGAAGAGCCGGGGTTTGAAGCCGAACATCGTGTGCCGGAGACCAGCGCGACGGGGGAGATTATCAAGAAGCCGAAGAAGCCTAAGAAGTCGAAGGTGCTGCAGGCTGTGCCGGGGGCTGGGCAGGTGATCGGGAAAAAACCGCATAAGCAA
Source organism: Burkholderia sp. GW821-FHT14F03 (assembly GCF_058803765.1). Lineage (NCBI taxonomy): Bacteria > Pseudomonadati > Pseudomonadota > Betaproteobacteria > Burkholderiales > Burkholderiaceae > Burkholderia > Burkholderia sp. GW821-FHT14F03. Next base: position 6,014 of record NZ_JBXAPG010000087.1, on the reverse strand, counting down.
GGTGGCGAAAGCAAGCGCAAGGCTGGGGCGCTGGGCGCTGGGGCTGCGGGGAAAGGCGCGGGTTTTTCCAGCGGAAGCCCATTCAGCTCGCAAAAGCCGCGTAGCAAACCTGCTGGCAAGGCGGCTGCGGGTTCACGTAAACCGGTGGGCAAACCCGCTGGTGGGCGTGGCAAACGTCAACCCTGATCCGGCGGGACGAGTCACGCCACGCCAGCGCAGGAATAGCGCTGGTGGTTTTACGGCCCGCTGGTAGGCTAACGAGCGTCCGATCGAAGCCGCTTTCGGTGAATGGGGATGCTTCTCACATGAAAGTCGTCATTTGATCGGCTCATTGCGGACCACCGCTTTGAGTTAGAAGTCGCCGCCTACATATGACGGCAACCGGCCACTAAGAGTCGTTCGAAACATCACAGCGAACGTCCGCTGCTGCATTGTCAACGGGACGTTCGCACGAACGAAACGTATCCGCGCGATGGGTCGATGGGTGTTGTTCGCTAACCAAACTTCGTGCGTATACGAGACGGCAACCGCCTGATGATGGCAAGTCGTCCGCCCGGAGGCTACTTGAGGCACCTGCCAGTTGCTGTTCTCCCAACAGCGAACATAGACTATGAAAAGTCGACACGAAGCAAAGGCATTCTTAACAAAGTTCGCACAGGCCTCGTTGGCTGCATGTCCGGTCGCAATTTCAGAATCCGTACATGCTGACCGTCGTCAGTACGTTACGATGATTGATGCAATGGCCCTGTTCTTGATAAGTAGGTTCGCTTGGTAACCCGGACATGTATTGATCCATTGAGAAAGAAGCGCATGCCCGCACTCTATCAACTCGCTCTGCTCGGCTCACCTACCATTGCCCAGGTTACCGAGCTCGAAACAATCCTTAGACAAGCCGTCGGTATGTTCAACCTACGTTTAGGCAACGAGGTCGATTGGCAGGTTCGTCCGGAGGCATTTAACCCGGACCAGCAGCGCTCGTCTGCGGCGGTATTTTTCGGCGGCGAGAATCCACCGCTTGCCAACGTGGGCAGCCTGCTGGAGCGCGGCATTCCCTTACTGCCGGTAGCGTCCGAGATTAACCGGGTCAGCGCGGAGATCCCTGAACCGCTGCGACAGCTGAACTGCTTGGCTTACGTCGCTGGTGGTGCACAACGTGTCGCAACGGCGTTACTCGAATGCGCCGGACTACTTCCCCGGCAACGACGGGTGTTTGTCAGCTATCGTCGCGGCGAAGCTCGAGAAGCGGCGCTACAGTTATTTGATGCACTGTCAGCCCGGCTCTTCGATGTGTTCCTCGATACCCATGGGATTCCCCCTGCGGAAGACTTCCAGACGATGTTGTGGCATCGTCTTTGCGATTCAGATGTACTTCTGATGCTCGATACGCCGGGGTATTTCGAAAGCCGCTGGACAAGTGCTGAGTTCGGCCGCGCCCTTGCTAAAGGCATTAGCGTACTGAGGGTAGGCTGGCCCGATGCGACGCCGTCAGCCCGCACGGAGACGGCCAGCCGAGCCGAACTGCTGCCCGAAGAAGTGGATCCCGCAACAGGGCGCCTAGCGGAGGCCGCAGTGGAGCGCATCTGCCTGCAACTGGAAGAGGTTCGCAGCCAAAGTCATGCCGTCCGCTCGGTCAATCTTGTGAGCAATCTGCGCAATGCAATCCAGACTATCGGCGGCCGGGTCATCGGCGTGGGCCCTAGCAAAGCGATACATATCGAACTGGCCGACGGCCGACATGTCATCGTCTATCCAACCGTCGGGGTGCCAACGTCGACGACGCTACACGATGCAGCGATCAATTCACCCGACCAATCGGTCGCTGTTGTCTACGATCACGTCGGCCTGCATCCTCGTTGGCTGGGACACCTGGACTGGCTAGGCCAGCACATCCGTGCGGCGAAATGGGTAAAGGCTAGCGAGGCGGGCTGGCAGTTCGCAGACTGGGAGGCCTGAAACATGAGCGAGATTTTCCTTTCGGCCAGCGTGCCACTCATCGGTCGGGGCATCTATCACGAGACGGCAAATCCGTTCCTGATCCAGTGCGCAGTACGGGAACTGGTTATTGCAGTCATTCGCGAGCACCGGATCGTGTGGGGTGGTCATCCTGCGATCACCCCCATGATATGGAGTATCTGCGACGATCTCGGCATGGATTACGCCCAGTCCGTGACTCTGTATCAGAGCCGCTTTTTCGAGGATCGTTACCCGGAGGAAAACCAGCGTTTCCAGAACGTAGTGTTCACTGACGCAATTGCGAATGACAAGGAAGCAAGTCTGCTGCGGATGCGCGAAACTATGTTGTCCCGCCAAGATCTTGTCGCCGCCGTATTCATCGGCGGCATGGAAGGGGTGGAAGTGGAGTACGAGATTTTCAAGCGCCTTCACCCGACCGCGCGAATACTGCCTGTCCCCGCGCCGGGAGGAGCCGCCTTGAACCTCGCCAAAGACCATGGTTACTTCGCTGGGGAGAATCTTACCGACATAGACTTCGCAAGACTTTTCCATACGCATCTTGCGACTGATCATTGATCGCTGGGCGTTTCGATACGACTGGCTGGCGTCACTCTGTCGCAAGAACATCGCCTTCACGATTGATCGCACAGACACAACGCAAAGCCCCCTTATGCGCTTCGAGCAACCGTTTTGGCTCAAAAACTGTATTGCTACAGTCAGAACAGCGATGCTGTGCGTGTTGGTCGGCCATATAGCTCAGCGATCTGCTCCTGGAACTGGGTCTGACCGCCATAACTCGGATGCCTCACGCTGACAACGGGCACTGAGTCGGTAATCCGCTGTGCGGCCATGGCAGCATCGTTACCAATCGCGACGATACGAGCTGGCCGTAACAGGACAATTAGCCGCTGTAGCAGTTCTTCGCCAGCAAGGCGTTCACGGGCGTTATGCTGGCGATTCGTAAAGGGATCGCCCGCCTCGTGAGGATGAAGCGGAAAAACGTTCCAGAGAAAGATGCGTGCGTCAATGTGCTCCAACATGTTCCATATGACTGCAGCCGTGCGTTCCGCCACTGCGTTTCCGACAGTTGGCCGTTCGGCGCCCAGATCAATGTTCCAACGCCTAGCGTGTTGGAGCATGTGCACATCGTCCGTCAGCGCTAGGCCGGTGCGGCGCCCCCCTCGGTAGCCCAGATCTCGTCCGATCCAGATCGCGTCGATGGGTTCCTCGGCTGCGCGACGCAGCATCGCCGAAAGTGCCACTGCACGACGGCGTGGAGCGTCACGTCGGTCATGCACCTTGCAACGATCCGTGTACGGGTTGAAACAGTCTTCGAACTGCAGCGAGGCAACGGCCTCGACGAATGGGTGAATTTTCATTGCTCTGACTCAAGCGGCAGGTATGTGATGGTACGCTGTTCCCGATCTCCAACGATCCAACCACCCTCATTTGCCTTCAACTCACGAAAGACGGTATACCCTTGCAGAATTGCCTTTTCCCATAGCTTCAACGGGCATTGATCGACTTCGTAACCGCTCACGAACTCACTGATGGTTTTCAGTATTCTGAGCGAAACCCTTTCTTGGTTTTCAAAATAATTAAGTTCCTTGGCTCTAGAAAAGATCCAAGCCGTGAGCCCTTCCTCAACAACGATTGCTCGCCCACTATCCTGCTCTTCGTCATATTTAGGGGCGCTTTTGCGCTTGTGCTTGATGAGCGCGCGGAACACGGGCGACCAGTGCAGGATGGCCGCATAGGATAGATGAAACACGTCATGGAACCGGTAACCATCGCGGTCAGCAATATTGTCAGTCAGAGGATCACCGATGAACACGTCCCGCCACTGAAGGTAACTCCTGCCACTGCCTCGCTGGTTGACTCTGACCTTGAATTGTCTCGGTAGCTGTTCCTCGATTCCGAACTTCCTGTCGAAATCAAGACCGTCCAGATCGACCGCCTCGGGCTCGAGAAACACTCCCCGAGCCTTCTTGAGATTGCCACGCGCCACATCCGCAAATGGCAACTTGGCGGCATGAACGGCGCCCAGGTAAGCACGCGCGAACGCTACTACATCGTCCCGCGCCGGAGCTGTAACGCCCAGCAAGGCAGCTGCCGCTCGCCCTAGGCACACCAAAGTTGCATCCAGCGAATCAGGCACCGCCACTGGCATGGCGATGTAGGCCACCGCGCCACCGGCAATGTCGCTCGCGGCGCCCACATTCCGGAAGTTGTCGTGATCAGCCGCTTGTGCGAAGACATCTTCAAGGGGAATCCGTAGACGTCGGCATATAGCGGCCAAATACCATAGGGTGTCGCCGAACTCGTCTTCAGCAGCTTTCCTATACCTAGGAAATGCCGATTTCTCCCGGACATGCTTCTTAACTGTCGACATGATTCCGCCGACCTCGCCATAGAGTCCCTGAAGAATCGGATTGAAATCATCCGGGTTGAGTACGTCCGTATCAGCGATCTGTTCAGCGTACTCCGAAAACAGGAGAGAACCTTCTCTTTTCATCGTTCAACCCCGAAGCGTAAGCCATTCGAACGGCGCCCCCCGATAGCCACCTGCGCCAAAACTGCGTATCCACTGTTCCAGTCTGGAGACCAACTGTGGATCTTCGAAGGCCGATATGCCTCGCCCGGCTTTACACAACCGGCGCCCCTGTTGATCCTTCAGTTCGGCGGGAAACTCAGGCCCCTCCCCGCCGAAGTAGGCGAAGTCGTTACTGACCAATACCCTGTCGACGCCCGTATCGCGGCGCACATGATCGGGGTTAAGCGATCCATCGGAACGCGAATGAAACGAATCCCGCTGTTGCCAAGGCGCGTCAGGGTGCACCCTGAAGTAGATATTGTCGCCACAGCTTTGCTTCCGGCTTCCGTTACGAAAGGGCTTTTTCGTCTCGAACCGGGGATCGGTCCCGTATTCATCAAAGGTGATAGCGTCCGTAACGCGCATCGCGTACACAAGATGCCCACCGCGACGGACACTGCGGTTATTACTTCCGCTGCCCACAACCCAGTCGCCGATCTTAGCCCCTCGACGGATGTCGGGTTTACAGGTCGCGAGCGTGCAGTTGCCGTAAAAGGGATTGGGGGCGAAACCGCTGTCGTAGCGCACCACGTAGGAGTAGATGCGGGCCATCAGCACGGATGTCGCTTAAGAGGCACCGGATCGCAGGGACCGCCATCCGGCTTTTCCCACGTATCTTCGCCGTTTATGGCATCAATGATGGCATCACTACTCCAGCCCACCATGGCGTCAGCGTACTGCTCTAACGCCGCGGGAAGATCACATTCTTTCTCGCCATGTTCCCAGACGCCAACGATACGCTTGCCCTGTTTGGCGGCGTATTCAATCTCCCAGTTTACCCATTCGCTATTCTTGGTCTGGGGAGAGACATAGCAGATAAAGACGCCTGCCCAGTTGATGGCCGGCGCGAGGATTTTCGTCTTGATGTAATGCTCGTCTTTGGCATTGTTGAACTTCCCCGTATGAATAGAGGAATCCCTGACGTCAATTCCCTTTGGAGCCAGCAGGTCTTTGAGTTTTTGGAGCCCGTGATCGTCCTCGTGGACGTGGCTAATGAATATGTTCCTTTGCTCTGTCATCTGTCACTCCCGTACACATATGACAAACCCTTATAGATCGGTGCGATATTTATGCAAGGCGATTACGTCACATCCCCGATCTGCCATTTGATCCAGAGAATAAATCAACTTGTCATCCACGCATAGAGTCTCAACTCCCTAGCTTTCCTTGGCTTGACGATTTTTTGTCGCTGCACGTACGCAGGAAATTGCGTTTTGTCCTATGTACCTTCGTAACTTTTAGACTTGTCCGAAACGATCGAAGCGAGAAGCGAAGGTGTATTTATTTTAGGGTCCGATCATCTGAACTTCGATGACTTCTCCGCGCTCGGCTGAAGGTTCGCTCACGGGCAGAAGGCGGTCATCTCGTGTACGAGATCGGAAGTCTGCTAGGGGTCGAGGCTGTGTGGAAACACGTAACTCAGCGTCGGCGGGAGCAGATCCCGTGCCGCATTTTCGCAGCCTTCAGG
>NZ_JBXAPG010000086.1:0-12546 GCF_058803765.1 Burkholderia sp. GW821-FHT14F03 | reverse complement strand
CCGTGGCGTGCGGGTGGAGCCGGGGGAGCTGGAGGCGACGCTGCTGGGGTTGAGAGGGGTGAGCGCGGCGGCGGTGGCGGTGGTCGGGACGGCGGAGGGGAATGCGCTTGACGCGTATGTGGTGGGTGAGGTGGAGGCGGCGGAGTTGAGGCGGCAGTTGCGAGCGCGCCTGCCGGGCTATCTGCAGCCGCGGGGCCTGCATCGGCTGGAGGCGTTGCCGCGCACGGCGAACGGCAAGCTGGATCGTCGCAGGCTCAAGCCGGTCGAGGACGGGGGTGTGGAGGCGAAGGGCGGGCCGGCGAGCGTGACCGAGGCGGAGCTGTGCCGGTGCATGGAAGCGGTGCTGGCGTGCGGGCCGGTGGGGGTGGAGGACAGCTTCTTCGATCTTGGCGGGAACTCGTTGTCCGCGGTGCGCTTGACGACGGTGATCCGCGAACGGCTGAAGCTGCAGATCCAGGTGCGCGACGTGTTCATGTTCCCTTCGCCCGCCATGCTGGCCGGGCGCGTGGAGCACGGCGGGGGCCTGCCCGCGGGATCGCTCGTGCCGCTCAACCACGGCGGGCATGACGGCGGTGGTCGAGTTTATTGTGCGCACACGCTGTCCGGCGAGGTCGGCATCTATCGTCCCCTGGCGAGCCGCCTGGACTGTCGGGTTCATGGTTTGCGAGATGAAAGCGGCGCGCTCGAACCGGAACAGGCGGAACTGGAGGCGCGTGGGCAGGCGTTCGCCAGGACCATCCTGAATGAAGGGCGCGGCGATGGCCCGACGGTGATCCTCGGCTGGTCCTTCGGCGCTTGCGTTGCGCTCGAGACCGCGCGGGCGTTGCGTGCGGCCGGGGCGGCGGCGGAACTCGTGCTGATCGAGCCGGCGGAGCTCGATGTCCCGATTTCCGACAATAGAGAGCAGGTCATCCTCGCGCTGTTCATGCAGGAGTGGCGGTCCGCATTCGACCTGGCCGCCGGGCGGGACTTGCCGACCGTGCCGTCCACGCTGGAAGAACTGTATCGTCTGGCGCTCGATCAAGGCGTACTACCCAGGACAATTGAGCTGGCCACGCTGCGCGAGCGCTTCAGTCGGTTCCGCCGCAATCTGAACGCGCTGTGGCACTATCGTCCGTTGGACTATGACGGACCGGGCAGAGTGATTTGGTCGGAGAATGCCGACAATGCGGATCATCGCTCCGTCTGGAAAAAGATCCTGGCTAATGTGAAGCACGACATTGTGCCGGGAACTCATCGGAGCGTAATGAGGAATCCCGGAATAACGCGGATCGATTCATTGGTGAGAAAATGCCTGATTGGTCCAATCGATGATCAATCGTCTTTAAAGACGATTGCCATGGACTTCAACTTACTGAACTGATGGCGATATGACATTATTTATTTTTCTGGCTCTCATGGTGGTGTGTCTTGTTTTGTCTCGATATGTGGCGATTCGAAAACGCTTGAATCCGACATTCTGGACGATTGCCGGCTTCATTCTGGGGCCGCTGGCCTTGATCGCCGTACTGATCGCGCCAAGCAAGGCGTGACGAGCGGGCAACGCGAACGAGCTTGAAACAAGGGAAACATGCGAACCTGGCCAATGTTGTGGCGATTGCGGCTGCGCTTGTTGCGGCATGACCTGGCATCCGACCTCCGTCGCCACCGGGATGTCGTGATCATCCTGTTGTCGCTGCTTCCGTTCGGCGTGGAATTCGTCGGCTGGCCGTTCGCGGCGATCGGTCGCGCGACCGCGCATTCGGTCGCGCAGGCCCTGGCAGGCATGGCGCTCCTGGCGGCCGGGGCCGCTTCATGGGCGCATGCGTTCAGACGATCCCTGGGCGGGGGCGGCTTCTACGGCTATCTGCGGTGCTTGCCGATCCCGCGCGCGGAACTGAGGCGGCTGGACACCCTGGTGTTGCTGATCGCGAACTTCCCGCTGTGCGCGTCGCTCGGTTCGGGGATGGCTCAATCGTCCAGTTGCAGCGCGACGGATCACGGCTGCATGGCGCTGTACGGATTGCGCATCGCGTTTGCGTTCGGCGCGTGCCTGCTCGTTCAAATCGCCACGCTGCGCCGCGCCTGGGAGGGCATCGCGATGGCCGTCGCGGCGTGCGCCTGGCTCTCGATCGCGCTCTGGGTTCAGTCCCGTGCACCGGCCATTGCATTGACGTGCGCAGGCGTCGTTTTTTGTATCGCCGTGCTGTCTGGTCGGCGGCCCTGGCCGCACCGGTCGTCTCGGCCCGCCCGCGGGAGAACGACATGATGCGCTTTCTCGGGCGGACGATCGAGGTGACGGTGCGCTGCGCCGTGCGCGAGCAGGGCGTCTTCCTCATCGCCCGACTGGCCGCCATCGCGACGGCAGCCGCGGCGTTGCCCTGGTTGTTGAGGCACCTGAACAATCCAGCGGACGCCGTGAAACTGCTGGTCGTCGCTCTCGGCCTGGGCGCGTTGGCGCTGTCGGGCCTGCCCGCGCAATTCGCACGCCGGCGCAACGCCCAATCAGCGTGGCTGCGCAGTCTGCCGCGCCGCGCCTGGTGGTGGAGCGTTGCCGATGTCACGGCATTCAATCTGATCGGCATCGCTGTCGTCATACCGTTGTTTGCGGGTGCTTTCTCATTGCATCTTTTTTCCCTCGCCGAATTAATTTCGATAATCGTCTCATACTGGTTGATTTTAATCGCATTCGGAATTATGTTTACCGCTGCTCCCGAAATGTCGTTTGGATGGGCCGTTATCGTTCTGATGGGTTGGTCGATGATGGTGTTATCGCTGATCGGAAGAATCTCCACGTGATATATCAAAACGAATTCGTAAATGATGTTCGCGCGAACGAGCGTGCCGCGGTTCTGGTTCGGGCTGTTGGTGTTTGCAAGTCATTCGGCTCGCGCAGCGTGTTGAACGACTATTCGCTCGAGTTGGGAATCGGCCTGCATGCATTGGTGGGGCCCAACGGCGTCGGTAAATCGACTTTACTGGCGATTCTCGCCGGTGCGCTCGATCCCGATCGGGGAAATGCATTCATCTGCGGCCATCTCCTGAACGACGACGATTTGCAAGGGCGCGCATGCGTGGGCTATATGCCGGACGTCCGCCATATCTATCCGTTCATGACCGGGAGCGACATGCTGGATCTCGTGCGCGCGGCGAAGAACCTTCCACGCACGGCAGGCGGCGATGTGGTCGACGGTTTTTTGTTGAATCCGCACCTGCGCGTGGCGTTCGGCGACATGTCGGAGGGCACCCGGCGCAAGTTCTGCATCGCGGCCGCGTTCATCGGCGACGCGCCGGTCCTGTTCCTCGACGAGCCGACGAATGGCCTCGATTCCCGGTCGCTCGATTTCCTGCGCGCCGAGTTGACTCATCGTTCGGCGGCGGGGTGCGTGCTCGTCGCCACCCACGACACGGACATCGTGGACGCGCCTGGGGTTCGTGTGGTTTCGCTGCAGGCTGCGCAGCGAGACGGCGCGGCTCAAGGCGCGGCAGCGGAAGCAGTGGATCAGTCGATGCGTTGAACCTCGCGGGCAACGCGTCTTACCAGAGCGGGCGGACGGCGCGACGCTGAACGACGGCCCTCGCAAATTTGATATCGAGATTCTGAACGATGGCGTACGCCCGTCGGGGGACGACTCGCGCCTGCGAGTTGCCGGCGAGCGAGCCCATCGGTTGCCCGGCCGGCATCGATAAGGCAGTGAAGGGATGCCCGAAGGACCCGCGTTTCGATCCGAAGAACGCTTGATATGTTTTCTGGCTTATCGCTGACGAATGACGAAAACACAGACGACCCTCTTCTGCCTGCCGTATGCGGGTGGGGACAGCCGAATCTACCGAGACTGGCCAGCTGCGTTCGATCCGCGCGTCATGGTATGCGCGCCGGAATTGCCGGGGCGGGGCAAGCGATGCGGCGCACCAGCCTTTCGGGACATGGCGCGTGCGACGGAATACCTCTACCTGGAACTCGAACGCCTCGCGCCATCCCGGGTATGCCTGTTCGGTCACAGCATGGGCGCCTTGCTCGCTTTCGAGCTGGCGAAAGTGATCGAAGCGCGTCGGCCCGGCATGCTTGCCCACTTGTTCGTTTCGGCGCATCACGCGCCGCGTCTGAAAACGGCGACCCGGCCTGTTCACACGCTCGAAGACGACGCGCTTATCGAGGCACTGCGCGAGCTTGGCGGCACGCCCGACGAAGTGCTCGACAGCGCCGAGCTGATGACCTTCCTCACGCCGACGATACGGGCGGACTTCGAGATGTGTGAAAACTATCGCTATCGCCGCGCGGCGCCGCTGGCGGCCGATATCACCGCGCTCAGCGCTATCGACGACAGGCGTCACAGCGGCGACCGCATGACGGATTGGCGATTCGAAACGACCGGCGCGTTCGAATCCTTCGTACTGCCAGGTTCGCATTTTTTCATTCACAGTGCTCACGCCGAACTGTTGAGCCGCGTGCGCGATACGCTGTCCCGGGTTCTCGCCTGGTCGGACGCGCCCGAGCAACAGCCGATCGCATGATGATGAAAAAAGCGCTCTGGCGGATTGTCCTGGTGTCGGTCGCAGCGATGGGCGTCGCGGTCGCGCTATGGCTGACCGCGGGCCCGCACGATGAAAAGGGGCTCGCGGTGCGTCGGCTGTCGGTCGACCGGGGGCCGGTGGAAGAACAGGTGCGCGTCACCGGCGTCGTGTCCAGCCGCGATGAGGTCGACGTTGCCGCGGAGGTGTCCGGACGCGCGGAAGCGGTGTCCGTGGATGTGGGCAACCAGGTCCAGGCCGGCACGCCGTTGCTGCGGATCGACGCTGCCGAAGCGATCGCCGACCTGCGCGCCCAGGAGGCCGAGCTGCGTCGGGCCGACGCGGAGGTGGCGAGCAAGCAGTCGCGCCTGAGCGATGTGCGGAAGGACTGGCAGGCAGGCGGCGAAGCGCTTCAGAAAGTGCGGGACGCCGAGGCCGATCTGAGCATCGAGGAGGCGCGTCGCGCCAGAACCCGCGCCGACTTGAGTCTCTCGCGCATGCGTGCGCAACGATACGTCCTGAAGGCGCCGCTGGCAGCAACCGTCACGGATCGGTCGATCCATCCCGGTGAATACGTCCAGGCAGGCAAGACCTTGCTGGTGCTCACGCCGACGAAGGGGCTGCAGATCCTGGCTCGGGTCGAGCCGGCCGATGCGCCGCTCATGCGAGCCGACCTGTCGGCATGGGTCTCGGTCGACGCCGAACCGGACGTCATTGCGCATGAGCGCGTGCTGCGCATCGATCCAGCGATCCGCGACAGGAACGGCACCGACTATTTGGGCGTGTGGATCAGCTTGTCCGATCAGCGATTAGCACTGCGCCCCCAGCAGCAGGTCGACATCAGGATCGTCGTGCGCTCGCGCGACGCCGTGGTCCGCGTGCCGGCCGAGGCGCTCGTCACGCGGAACGGCAGGAGCGTGGTCTGGGTCGTTGCCGGCGGCAAGCTGGCGTTGCGGCCGATCAGCACCGGGATCATCGGCGATCGCTATGCAGAGGTACTCGGTGGGCTGCAGCCGGGGCAGTTCGTGGTCGTCGCGAGCGGAACGCCTCTGCGCGAGGGCGCGCCGGTTGCTTCGACGCCCATCGGGGGGAAGCCATGATCCGAATTACCGACGGGCGTAAGACCTATCATCGCGGACAAACGTCGCTCGACGTTCTGAAGGGCATATCGGTCCACATCCCCGAACATGATTATGTCGCGATCATGGGGCCGTCCGGGTCCGGCAAGTCGACGTTGCTGAACGTGCTCGGCTGTCTGGACGTGCTCGACCAAGGCCAATACGAATTGGCCGGACAACGCATCGACAACGTGAGCCTCGGGCAACTGGCCCGGATCCGCAATCGCCGATTCGGGTTCGTGTTCCAGCTCTTCAACCTGATCCCGCGACTGAGCGCACAGCGCAATGTCGAACTGCCGATGATGTATGCGGGGATCGCGCCGGCCGAGCGCGCGCGCCGCGCGCGGGAGGCGCTCGCGAGCGTGGGGCTGCAGGCGCGTTGCGATCATTCTCCCGCCGAACTGTCCGGCGGCCAGCAGCAGCGCGTGGCGATCGCGCGCGCGATCGTCAACGAACCCGACATCATCATCGCCGACGAGCCGACGGGCAGCCTGGATTCGACGTCGGGCCAGGATGTCATGGCGCTGTTCCGCGACATGCATGAGCAGGGCAAGACCATCATCATGGTCACGCACGAACTGGAGATTGCCGCGCATGCGGAGCGCGTGTTGCGGCTGCGCGACGGCGTCATGGTGGAGGACTCCCGCTCGTGAGCATGCGAAGAGTCGACTCGTCGCGCGATGTGTCCGGCGGCTCGCGCGAGAGCGGTCCGGAGCGCGCGGACGCCGGCACGCCTCGCGCGACGCTTGTCCGCGTCGGCGATCTATGGCAGCTCTGGCTGGATGTCGCCAGGCAGGCGCTGCTGAGCCTCGGCGACCGACGGCTGCGCTCGGGGCTGAGCATCCTGGGCATCGCAATCGGCATCGCGGCCGTCATCCTGATCAGCGTGGTCAGCCGGGGAGGACGCGAGGTCGTCGACTCGGAGCTGCAGACATTTGGTCTTCGGTCGGTATGGATCTACCGTGACCGGACCATGACCGATCCGCGCCGTATCGTTCGCGCGGGCACCGGCATCGACAACGACGACTATCAGGCCATCGTTCAGTCAGGATGCTGCGATGCGCTCGCCAGAATCACGCCGGTCGTCTATGCGGGACAGGGACTGTCGAATGTGATCAGATCGGGGCGCCGCTACAGTCAGGTTCGAATCGAAGGGGTCGGCGCGGATTACATGGAGATCAACAACGATTCGATCTCGGTGGGCCGCGGTTTCATACCTGGAGATTTCGAGCGGCGCCGCAAGGTCGTCGTGATCGGTGAACGGGTGCGGGCCGATTTGTTCGGCGACCAGATCGACCCGCTCGGGCAAGAGATCCAACTGGGCGATCTCAAGTTCGAAGTCGTCGGCGTGCTTGCCCGCAAGGACCGGACTTTGTTGTCGAGCATCGGGTCCGCGGGCGGGCAGGACACGAACAGCCGGCTGCTCGTGCCGTACGGGCGCGTGCAGGCGCTCAACGGCGGCACGGCCATCGACATGCTGCAAGGCGCGCTGGCGAGCGACAAGGAGCGGGCAGGCGTCGCGACGTCCCAGGTGACGAGCCTGCTCAAGCGGCGTCACCGCGACGACTACGACTATCACGCCGAGACGATGGAGCAATACATCGGCACCGCAAATGCGATTCTCGGCGGCGTATCCAAGATCGGCATCATCGCGGCATCCGTTTCGTTGCTGGTCGCCGGGTTGGGCATCCTGAACATCATGAGCACGTCGGTGCTCGAGCGGACGCGCGAGATCGGCCTGCGCAAGGCGATCGGCGGCAGCGACGGCGCGATTCTTACCCAGTTTCTCCTGGAAGCAGGCTTCATCAGCCTGCTCGGCGGCGTGGCGGGTGTCACGCTGGGCTTGCTGTCCAGCGTGCTCATCGTGAAGCTGACCGGTTTTCCGCTGGCGCCGTCGATTTCGATGATCGTGCTGGCACTCGTGATTTCCGCGTTTGTCGGTGTCGTGTCGGGTTTCTATCCCGCGTATCGCGCAGCCAAGCTGCGCCCGGTCGAGGCGTTGCGTTATGAGTAGCCGACTGTCCGCGCTCCTCATGTGCGGGTGCGCGATTGCCGCGCCGGCATGGGCCAATTCTGTCGATCAGGCGACGCTCATTCCCCACACGCTCGCGCAGGCGGTCGACATCGCGACCTCGAACAGCCTGGCGATCAAGGTCGCGGACGCGAGCACGCAAGGCGCCTCGGCCCGCGTGCGGCAGGCCCGCTCGAACTTTGGGCCGACGGTGAGCGTGAAGGCCGATCTGCTGCACACGAATAATTTCGATTCGTTCAGCGACACCCAGGCATCGGTGTCGATTCCCTCGATCGGTCTGATGTCTACCGTCGACATCACCCGCTCGGTGCCGAAGTACCAGTTCACGCCGGCGCTGCGTATCGACTACAACCTGTACAACGGCGGCTACGATTCAGCGGCGCTGTCGGAGGCGCATCTGCGCGAGAAGGCGGCCGAGACGGAGCGGGATATTGCATCGCGGGCGGTGGCGCACGACGTTGCGTCGAGCTATCTGCAACTGCGGCGGGACTGCCTGTTGCACGAACTCGCCGCGCAGCGGCTGACATTGTCCGTCACGAAAGCAGGGTATTCCGCCCGGCAATACGCCGGTGGGCGCGTGTCGGATATCGAGAATCAGGCTTCGCAACTGGCGTTGACCGAGAGCGAGCTGGAGGTTCGTTCGAGGTCGATCGACGTCCAGACTTCGTACGCGGCGTTTCTCGCCGATCTTTCCAGGCCGGATGAACCCGGCGGCTCGCCGGAGGTCGCATGCCGTTTCGAGTCGACCCTCGCCGGCGACATGGAGATGCTCGCGCATCTTGCCGCAGGCGATCCGCAAATGGAAAGGCGCGGGTATGAACTGGAGGCGGCCTATGCCCATGTGGACGCCGAGCGGGCCGGCTTCAAGCCCAAGGTCAGCCTGTTTGCCCAGTACACCGGCATCAGTCGCTCGAATACGGACACGAACTTCAGTCACGTCGGCCGTCGCGATTTTATCGTCGGCATTCAGTTTACCTACACCTTGTTCGACAGCTGGTACACCCGCTCCCGGGTCGACGAAAGCCGGGCCGAGGCGCAACGTATCAGCTGGCGCAACCAACAGGTGGCGGAGGATCTGGCCAAGGCGCGGCGAAAGAGCGAGATGCTGGTGCGTGGTGCGGAAACCCAACTGGAACTGTCGAGCAGCCGTCTCAAGCTTTCCAGCGCACGTCGCGCGCTGGCCGCGCAGCGCCTGGCGTCCGGGACTGGCACTTCGATTGCGCTGGATGAGGCGAAATCCGAAGAGCAGATTGCACTCCTGAATGTATCGGTGGCCGAGGTCGATGTGGCAATCAATCGACTTGGCCTGTTGTTTCCGTCACCCTCCAAGAGGTATCCCGATGAAACAAATCCTGCGTAATCCATCGCTTGCGGCGTGTCGGTTGCAGGAAAACCGTCTATCGACGGCGCCGGCCGCTCATCGAGATCTCGAAACGGGGAACGCATGATGATCGCCGCACCGTTGCCGGACCCGGGTATGACAGACGGCGCGCGGGCCGAATCGAAGGCGACCATCATCGATTCCTTGCTGCGGTGGGCCGACACCGATCCGGAGCGCACCGCCTTTCATGTCGTCGACGGCGACAATTGCAGCTCGTTGACCTACGCCGCGCTGCGTCGCCGGGTTGCCCGGCTGGCGCGAACGCTGGCCTTTCAGCCGAATCCGGATGCGCCGGTCCTGCTGATTTTTCCGACGGGCCTCGATTTTATCGTCGCGTTCCTGGCCTGCCTGGCGTCGGGGCGGCCGGCGGTACCCGTCGCGCCGCCCCGCAACGCCCGACAGGCGCGTGCGACCGGCGTCGTGGCCGCGAGCGCGCGACCGACGCTGGCGCTTGCCGATGCGGAGACGATCGCGCGTTGCGAAAACTGGATCACCACCGACCCGGTGCTTGCCGACCTGGAGTGGCTCTCGATCGACGATCTGTCGTCCACGTTCGACGATACGCCGGAACCTCTCGGCATCTCGCCGTTGCCGCGGCTCGCCTATCTGCAGTACACGTCCGGATCGACCGGCAATCCGCAAGGCGTCGAGATTTCTCATGCCAATGTCATGGCCAACGCGGTTGACATCGCGGCCGCATTCGAGCTGGATCCGGCTATGGTCAGCTGCAGTTGGCTGCCGCACTACCACGACATGGGATTGCTGGCGGGCGTGCTGGTGCCGCTGGCTACCGGCATGACCTGCGTGCTGATCTCGCCGATGACGTTCCTGATGCGCCCGCGCAGTTGGTTCGAGGCAATCGATCGGTTCCGCGTCGACGTGAGCGGCGGGCCCAACTTCGCATTGGACCTGTGCGTTTCCCGGATTCCCGAAGCGGCGCGCGCGGGTCTCGATCTTTCGTCGCTGCGGCTCGTATTCTGCGGCGCGGAGCCGGTGCAGGCCGCGACGCTGCAGCGCTTCGCCGATGCGTTCTCGCCCGCCGGCCTGAGCACGGCCGCGCTTTACCCGTGTTACGGACTGGCGGAGGCGACCCTCTGGGTCGCCGGCCGGCGATCCGGATTGGACGGCGTCGCGAGCTTCGAGCGCCGCTTGCTTGACCGTGGCGAGGCGTTGCCGTCGGCGGATGGTCCGGGCGCTCGCCGTCTCGTGAGTTGCGGCGCGTGGCGCGCGCCTACCGAGGTGCGCATCGTGTCCGAAGCAGGCGCGCCGCTGCCCGACGGCCGTCTCGGCGAGATCTGGATCGCCGGGCCGGGGGTGGCCGGCGCTTATTACCGAAACCCGGAGCGGTCGGCCGAGGTATTCGGCTGGTCGACCGACGGCAGCCCCCGGCATTTCATGCGCACCGGCGACATCGGCTTCGTCCATCAAGGGGAATTGTTCATTGCGGGGCGCTTGAAGGACGTGATCGTCGTCGCCGGCCGCAATCTGCATGCCGTCGACGTGGAAGAGGCCGTGCGCCGCGAGGCGCCCGAGTTCGGTGCGACGGCGATCGTCGCGTTCGGGCTGGAGCAGGAGGAGCGCGAGACGCTGCATGTGCTCGTGGAACGTCCTCCGAAGTACGACGGCGATGCGCATCGCGTGTTCGACAAGGTGCGCACCGCGCTGACCGCGGAATTTGACGTCGGTCCACACACGCTCGTGCTGGTCCGGCACGGCAGCCTGCCTCGTACGACGAGCGGTAAGCTGCGTCGTCGCGAGTGCCGGGAGCGGTTCGTTCGCGGCGATTTTCCGCTCGATGCCCAATCGCATGCTTGATTCCAGCCAACCACCGTCAAGTCGAACGACGCAACGTCCCATGACCAGCAAGCTCGAATCGCTTTCCCGGAGGCAGGTTCACTTCCTCTTGTCGCAGCTCGACAACGGCCAGTATCTGAAAGAGGTGTTTCCGTTGACCGAAGGCCAGCGCGGCCTGTGGTACCTCGCTCAGATCCGGCCGGATTCGGCTGCCTACAACCTGCCGCTCGCGTTCGAGTACGACGGCCGGCTCGACCGTTCGCGTTTCGAGGCCGCGCTCGCCGCCGTGCAGGCCGAGTTCGAGGTGCTGCGTTGCGCGATCCGGCGTCTCGACGATCGGCCAGTGCATCTGGTCGAACCGGCGGCGCCGATCGCGGTGCGGGAGGTCGATCTTTCGCACCAGCCGGTGCTCGCCGACGCCGAAGCGGAGGCGAAGGCGTTACTTGCGGACGAGGTGGCGCGGCCGTTCGACCTGAGCGTCGCCCCGCTGCTTCGTTGTCTGATCGTCCGCTGTTCCGGCGACCGTGGCTTTGTGGCGCTCACGTTCCATCATGTCATTGTCGACGGCGGTGCGCTGCTGGTGATCGCGCGGCGGCTCGCCAGGCATTACAACGCTGCGGGGCCGCGCGCCGCGTCGGTCGAGCCGCTCAGTGCGCTGCCGTTCCGCGAGTTCGTACGGGCCGAGTCCGCGTTGCTGGCGTCGCAGCGGGCAGAAGAGCAGGCGTCGCGCTGGCGCGATGTGCTCGCGCACTGGGAGCCGTCAGGAGCGGAAGCGGAGGTTCCGCCTTCGCCGGGCGAGATGGCGTCGGGCTGTTCGCACGCGGCCGCGCTGCGCATCGATCGAGAGGCCGTGCGCCGGTTTGCGGCCGAGCGTGACATGACGCCGTTTCACATCTTCTTCTCCGCGTTCGCGATTTTGCTGCATCGTCTGACCGGGCGTTCCGACTTGCTGATCGGCATTCCGGTCGCCCGCAGGACGGTCGAAAGCTTCCAGGCGACCGTTGGTTTCATGGCCAACCTTGCGCCGATGCGCATGCGCCTGACGGGCGACGACCGTATCGAGGATGTCCTCCGCCGGTCGCGGGATGCATACGTCGCGATTGCCGATGTATCGGAGCTGCCGTTCGAGCGGCTTCGGCCGCTGCTGGCAGCGCATGGATCCACCGAGGTGCCGCTCGAACATGTGTTTGCGTTTCAAACGCTCGATGGCATCGGTGCTTCGCTGGACGGCGTGCACTGGCAGTCGATGGTCTTGCCCCGCGCCGAGTCGAAATACGGTCTGACCTTTGAGCTTTCCCTGTATCCAGGCAAGGTCGGACTCGTGCTGGAGTTCGATCGCGAGCGGTGGTCGTCGACCGCGGTGCAGTCGCTCGTATCCGCCTATGAGACGGTGCTTCATCGCATCCTGGACCATTCCGGCGGTTCGGTCGCCCGGTTTGGGCTGGGCGCGGCGCCTGAGCCGTTGCCCCGCCCGGAGGAACAGAACGGAGCGCACGTCGATCTTCGTACGCTGCCCGAGGTACTGGGCGAGCGCGTCGCGGAAGGCGGAGAGCGTATTGCGGTGGTGGACGAAAGCGGCAGCGTGAGCTACGGGGCGTTGTGGTCGCGCAGCGCTCGCGTGGCGGCAGGCCTGTCGGCGCGGGGCCTGGGGGCGGAGAAGCGCGTGGGCCTGTGCATGGGGCGCGGGGCGGACGTGGTGGTGGGCATGCTGGGGATCTTGCGTGCGTCGT
>NZ_JBXAPG010000085.1:0-13599 GCF_058803765.1 Burkholderia sp. GW821-FHT14F03 | reverse complement strand
CGGGTGTCGGGGCCGGCGCCAAGGCGGCCGGCCGCCGCGCCGCAGCACGGCGCGCGCGCCACGCGTCGAGCAGCGACGGCGGCGGATTGCGCAGCGCGCCGCGCGCGAAGTGGCGCTCGACCTGCGCCTGGATCACCGACAGCACGGTCAGGATGATCAGATACCAGACGGTCGCCACCATCAGCAGCGGAATCACTTCGAGATTGCGGCGATAGATGACCTGCACCGTGTAGAACAGCTCCGGCATCGCCAGCACGTACACCATCGACGTCCCTTTCGCGAGCGTGATCAGGTCGTTGAACGCGGTCGGCAGGATCGCGCGCATCGCCTGCGGCAACACGATCCGCCAAACCTGGCGCGCGCGCGGCAGGCCGAGCGCGGCGGCGGCCTCCAGCTGCCCCTGGTCGACCGACAGGATCCCGCCGCGGATCACCTCGGCGGAAAACGCCGCGTGATTGAGCGTGAGGCCCAGCACCGCGGCCAGGAACGGGCCCACCAGTTCGGTGGTGGAAATATCCACGAACGTGAGGTCGGTAAACGGCACCCCGAGCCGGATATGCTCGTACAGGTAGCCGAGATTGTTCAGCACCAGCAGCAGCACGATCAACGGGATCGAGCGGAACAGCCAGATGAAGATCCACGCGCTCGCCGCCAGCACCCGCGAACGCGACGCGCGCGCGAGCGCGAGCGGCACGCCGAGCGTGACGCCGAACAGCGCGCCGAGCAGCGTCAGCCACAGCGTGCGCGCGAGGCCGGACAGCACCGGCTCCGACAGGAACCATTCGGCGAACACCGGCCAGCCCCAGTTCGGGTTGCCGAACAGCGAATGCAGCACCAGCGCGATCAGCACGACGCCGAACACGGTGCCGGCGGTGCGCGCGCGATGGCGGGCCGGCACGATCCGGTAGCGCGCGGCGTCGGCGGATGCGGTCGCGCCCAGGGCGGGCAGCGCGCCGCCGACGATCCGGGTGGTATCGCTCATCGTCCATTCCCTCCTGTCGACCGGCTCAGGCCGGTTCGTAGTCCGCGTGGCGGCTCGTCTTGCGCGCGAGCCCGAGGTGGTCGCGCAGCGTGCGGCCGGGCAGCGTGCGCTGGTAGCGGCCGCGCGCCTCGAGCGCCGGGATCACCAGCTCGGCGAAATCGTCGACGCCCTGCGCCTGCACCGGAAACCCGAGGATGAAGCCGTCGGCCGCGCCCGCGTCGACCCAGCGGATGATCTCGTCCGCGACCTGTTCGCCGGTGCCGATGAAATCCGGGCGCGGCGTCGCGACGGCCAGCGCGATCTCGCGCAGCGTGAGCCCCTTCGCGCGCGCGTCGGCCTTGATCCGGTCGGTGGTCGAGCGGAAGCTGTTGCGGCCCAGCTCGCCCAGTTCGGGAAACGGCGCGTCGAGCGGGTACTGCGTGAAATCGTGGTGATCGAAGAAGCGGCCGAGGTAGGCCAGCGCCTCGTCGATCGTCAGCAGGTCGCGGATCGCGCGGTACTTGTCCTCGGCTTCGGCGGCCGTGCGCCCGACCACCGGCCCGATCCCCGGAAAGATCTTCACCTCCTCGCCCCGCCGGCCATGATCGCGCGCGCTTTGCCGCACGCGCTGCGTGAACGCGTGGGTCTCGTCGAGCGACGGCGAATGCGTGAACACCGCGTCGGCATACTTGCCCGCGAGCGCGATGCCGTCGTCGGACGAGCCGGCCTGGAAGATCACCGGCTGCCCCTGCGGCGAGCGCTGGATGTTGAGCGGCCCCGCGACCTGGAAGAAGCGGCCCGCGTGATCGAGCGTATGCAGCTTGTCGCGGTCGAAGAAACGGCCGCCCGCGCGATCGCGCACGAACGCGTCGTCGTCCCAGCTGTCCCACAGCCCCTGCGCGACGCTCAGGTATTCGTCGGCGATCTCGTAGCGCAGCGCGTGCTCAGGATGGGTCGCGCCGTAGTTCTTCGCGGTGCCTTCGAGCGGCGTCGTCACGACGTTCCAGCCGGCCCGCCCCCCGCTGATCACGTCGAGCGACGCGAACTGCCGCGCGACCGTGAACGGCTGGCTGTACGACGTCGACACCGTGCCGGCCAGCCCGATCTTCGAGGTCAGCGCGGCCAGCGCGGACAGGATCGAGATCGGCTCGAAGCGGTTCAGGAAGTGCGGGATCGATTTCTCGTTGATGTACAGGCCGTCGGCGACGAACGCGAACGCAAAGCCGAGCGCCTCCGCCTTGCGCGCGATGTCCGCGATGAACGCGAAATTGATGCTCGCGTCGGGCGGGTTGCTCGGGTGCTTCCACGCGTTCATGTGACTGCCCCCGCCCTGCAGCATGATGCCGAACGGGATGGATTGCTGGGTCATGATGAGGTCCGCTTGCCAAGAAGAGGGTCAGGCGCGCGCCGACTGCCGCGCATGCGCCAGCAGTTCGACCGATTCGAGACGCGCCGCATAGTCGGTCACCGGCGAGTCGACGACGAATTCGTCGACCCCGAGCCGCGCGCTCAGCGCCGCCAGCTCGCGATGCACGTGGTCGGGCGTGCCGGCGACGATGTGCGGCCGCAGCTCGTCGATCCGATAGTCGGCCGCGCCGCTTTGCCGCGCGAATTCGGCGGCGGCCTGCGCGCTGCCGAGATTGAAGCTCTGCCCGCCCGCGAGCTTCAGCTTGTAGATGCGCAGCGCGCCGATCAGCTGCGCCGCGCGCGCCTCGGTCGGCGCGACCACCGCGAACAGCGCGAGCAGCGGCGAGCGGCCGCTCGCCTGCCGGTAGGTGTCGAGCGCGCGCGCGATGGTGTCCTCGTCGCCGTTGAAGTGGCCCGCGTAGCAGAACTGCCAGCCGAGCCGCGCCGCCAGCGCCGCGCTGTCCGGCGAGCCGCCGAGCAGGATCCGTTCGGGCGGCTCGGGCGGCGTCGGCATCGCGAGCGCGCCGGCGAGCGGATGGTTCTCGTCGACGCCCCAGTCGAGGAACGCGTTCAGCTCGGCGAGCTGCGCGTCGAAATCGGCTTTCCTGGCCTTGTCGTGGCGCGACTGCAGCGCGCGCGTGGTGAGCGGCAGCCCGCCCGGCGCCTTGCCGACGCCGAGATCGACGCGGCCCGGCGCGAGCGCGGCGAGCAGCTTGAAGGTCTCGGCCACCTTGAACGGACTGTAGTGCTGCAGCATCACGCCGCCCGAGCCGATCCGGATCCGCGAGGTATGCGCGAGCAGATGCGCGACGACGATCTCCGGCGCGGAACTGGCGAGGCCGGCCGCGCCGTGGTGCTCGGCCACCCAGAAGCGGCGATAGCCGAGCTGCTCGGCGCGCCGCGCGAGCGCCACCGTGAAACGCAAGGCATCGGCGGCGCTCGCCCCGTCGGCGAGCGGGCTCTTGTCCAGCAATGAGAGGGCGTAGGTCATGGGCGTCGGGGAGAAGGTCGCGGCGGGTCAGCGCTTCGGCAAGCCGGGCGGATTGGTCCGGGCGCGATCGATCGCTTCCGAGCCCAGGCTCCAGCGGTCCAGCACCTTGCGGTACGTGCCGCCCTGGATCAGGTCGTTCACCACCTGCGTGAGCGGCGCGGCGAAACCGCTGCCCTTGCGCGTCGTCGCGGCGATGTCCGCGGTGCGCGGCCAGCCGCCGCTCAGCGTGCCCACGAGCCGGATCCGGCCGTGCTGCACCGCCGCCTGGTACGCATAGATCGAGTTGACGCTGAAGATCGCGTCCGCGCGGCCCGACTGCAGCGCGACGCCCGCCGTCGCGCGGTCGTCGTAATACTGGACCGCGACCGGCTTCAGGCCCTTCGCGACATTCTCACGGCTCCATTCGAGCAGGATCTTCTCCTGGTTCGTGCCCGAATCCGTGATCACGCGCAGCCCGGCCACGTCCTTCGGCTCGCGGATCGCGGCGATCCGGCTGTCCGACTTCACGTAGAAGCCGACCAGGTCCTGCCGATAGCTCGAGAAATCGAATTTCTCCTTGCGCTCCTCGGTGACCGTCACGTTCGAGAGCACCACGTCGACCCGGCCCGAGTCGAGCGCGAGCGGCCAATCCGGCCACGCGAGCGGCACGAGCCGCAGCTTTTTGCCGAGACTGTCGGCGATCAGCTGCGCGAGATCCGCGTCGAAACCGACGACGGTGCGCGCATCCGTCGCGTACGTGCCGAGCGGCGGATCGCTGGGCGAAATGCCGACGGTCAGCGTGCCCGCCTCGACGAACTTGAAGGATGCGGGCACCGTGCGGATCGCGGCCGGATCGGCGGCGACGCGCGGCCGCCCCGGTTGCTCCGGGCTCAAATCGAAACTGACCGCCCACGCGGCCGCGCTCGCGCCGACCAGCACGGCGGCGAGCGCGACGCGCATGCGTCGTCTCGGGATATGGGTGACGTTCATCGGACTCCCCTGTCTGCGCGGATTGGAATGATCGGAAGGCGCGCGCTGCACGCGCTCGGCGGCGCTCAGCGCGGCGCGGCGGCCGGCTCGGGCGCCCATAGGTCGGCCAGCGTGCTGGTGCGCCCCGGCTGCGCGAGATCCTTGCCGAACGGCAGGTGCTCGTGGATCTCGGGCGCGGTGTCCGGGTCGTACAGCGCGGCGTAGCCCGAGTCGAGATACAGCGCCCAGGCCTCGGGCTGCCGGAACCCGGTGGTCAGATAGAGGCGGTCGTAGCCCAGTCGCGCGGCGCGCTGTTCCAGCGCCGCCACGATGCGCTTCGCAAGCCCCTGGCGACGCAGGTCTTCGCGCGTCCAGATCCGCTTCAGCTCGGCGGTCCGCGCGTCGTAGCGCTTGAACGCGCCGCCGCCGATGGTCTCGCCGTCGCGGATCAGCAGGATGAACGCGCCGTCGGGCGGCGCGAACAGCGCGGCGGGATAGCGCGCCAGCTCCTGCTCGGCCCGGGCGCGACTGTTGTCTCGATAGTCGTGGTAGCGGGTCGCGTATTCATCGGTCAACGCGTCGACCAGCGGGCGGGCACGCGGGTCCTCCGATGAGACATCGATGATGCTGTCAGCCATGATCGCAAGCTCGGTTCGGGCGTCGTGGGGAGACGGGAGCGGAACCGCTCCGCCCGGCGTCGCGACGCCATCGTTCTTTTTCACCAATCAACCGGCCGCCCGCGACAACGACGCGTCGCCGCGCGGCCCTGATCAGCACCTTACCGGCCGCGCGCGCAACGGCTAACCAAGCAATTTCGATAAGAATATCGAGGCGACGCTGCACAAGACATGCCGCGCGCCTTCATCGGGCCGCGCGCGCCGAGGCGCGGCGTTCAGCGGCCGGCGTCGAGCGGCTCGGCGAGCTGGAACAGGCAGTCGCCGCGCTGCGCCTGGGCGGGATGCCGCTGGCATACCACCTCGCCGCTGCCGGCGAACCGGTAGACGACGGGCTCGCGCAGGGGCGTGTCGGGAAAGTGCAGGCGCGCGGCGGGCTGCCCCTCGCGCACCTGATCGCCCAGCGCGACGAGCGGCTCGTAGAGCCCCTTGTCGTAGGCGTAGACATGATGGCGCGCGCCGTCGATGCGCATGAAGCGCGTGACGACGGGCGGCGCGGCGGGCACGAGCGGCCCGCTCAGCGCGCCGACGAAGCCCAGGAAATGCAGCAGCCCGTGGCGGCCCTGGCGCAGCAGCGCCGGATCCGCCGTCGCGCCGCCGCCCAGCTCCGTCAGGATCGACAGCGCGCCCTGGCGACGCGCCGCCGCCGATGCATGAACCGGATTCGGCGCATGCAGGAAGGCGTTCGGCAAGCCGAACGCCGACAGCAGCGCGCGCACCCGCGCCGTTTCCGCTTCATCGCGCGGCAGCAGCGCGAGCAGGTTGCCGCCGTGATAGCGCAGCGAACTGCCGCCCGAATGCAGGTCGACCAGGTATTGCGCGCGCGGCAGCAGCGCCCGTTCGAGATAGTCGGCGATCAATGCGGTCGGGCCGCCCGCCGGATCGCCGGGGAAGCTGCGGTTCAGGTTGCCGCCGTCGAGCGGCGACACGCGCAGGCCCGCGTCCGCCGCGGGGAAATTCGCCATCGGCAGCAGGATCAGCTGGCCCGTCAGCATGCTCGGCTCGATCTCGCGGATCAGCTCCGACACGATGATCTGACCTTCGTATTCGTCGCCGTGATTGCCGGCCATCACGAGCACGACCGGGCCGTCGCCGCGCCGGATCGATACGATCGGGACCGGAATCCAGCCGTACGCGGAGCGGTGCACGGAATGCGGCACCCGCAGATAGCCGACCTGCTTGCCGTCGGTGTCGAGATCGATTTCGCAGTGGATCGGGTTGCGCAAGCGGGCAGGTTCGGTCATGGTCGGCATCGCGTGGAGGCATCCTGGCGAAGGGCCGGACGGCGCGTGTTCGCAGGGACGCGGTTCGGGGCGGCGGCGCGCTGGTTTGCGCGCGCCCGGGCGTGTCCGATACTAGCGGGCCGGCGCGCCGCCCGCCAACAATCGCTCGTCACATCGATATCAGCGCGCACCCGTCCACAGCGGGCACGAGATCTGCTTGACGATGCGCGCCGAGCCCGGCCGGCCGCATCCCGATCTAAACTTTTCCGCGAAAGATGCGTCCGACAAACCATGTCCCTCTCCGCGCCGCCGTGCGCAGCCGACCTTGCCGATGAAGTCACTGATTCCCGAACAACCCCAGAAGCTCGTCCGCCACAACGTCAATTGGGCGATGAACGCCTTCCAGCGCTTCGCCGCCGATCGCTGCACGACGATGGCGGCGAGCATCGCGTTCTACGCGGCGTTCTCGCTCGCGCCGATGCTCGTGATGGTGATCGCGGTCGCCGGCTGGTTCTTCGGCGACGACGCCGCGCGCGGCCAGATCTTCAGCCAGGTGCACGAACTAATCGGCAACGAGGCCGCCGCCAGCGTGCAAACCATCGTCGAGAACGCGCATCGCAGCGGCAATCGCGGCGGCGTCGCCGCGCTGATCTCGTTCTCGATGCTCGCGATCGGCGCCTCCGCGACCTTCTCGTCGCTGAACACCGCGCTCAGCATCATCTGGCCCGCCACCGAGAAGCGCGCCTCGTCGGTGCTCGGGCTCGTGCGGGTCCGGCTCATCTCGTTCGGCCTCGTGCTCGGCGTGGCCTTCCTGCTGATCGTGTCGCTCGTGCTCGACACCGCGATCACGTTCATCGGCCGCTGGCTGTGGGGCGCCACGCCCTACGTGGTGATCGGCAACCTGCTGCAGTTCACGGCCGGCATCGCGGTGCTCGCGGGCGCCTTCACCGCGCTCATGAAGTTCCTGCCCGACGCGCGCATCGCGTTGCGCGACGCGCTCACGGGCGGCATCGTCGCCGCCGTGCTGTTCTCGGCGGGCAAGAAGCTGTTCGCGCTGTACCTCGCGCATGCGGGCACCGCGAGCGCGTTCGGCGCGGCCGGCTCGTTCGCGGTGCTGCTCATGTGGCTGTATTTCTCGGCGGCCGTGCTGCTGCTCGGCGCGGAATTCGCGGCGGCGCGCGGCGCGGCGGCGCGCGCGCAAGACGGCGCCCCCGCACGCTGACGCATGGAAAGCAGCACAGGCTGCCGCGCGTGTCCAGCCATCCTGCACGCGACGCGCGACGCAGCGTTAATTTTGCGTGTCCCGGGATCCGCACACGCAAACGTTCGCGCGCGTGAAATCGTGTGACGGAACCGTGCGCGGCGGAACGACACCATTCGGCGTCATCCGCTAACGCAACAATCGCAGTGCATCAATCCGTCAATATTCCGATTTCAGGAATATTACGTAATGTCGTTGATATATAAGGACTTTCGGTCCTTGTCACCTTTTGGAGACACTTTATTTTTTTCGGGTTCTTGCGTCTGGTGCGGTGCGCTATTCTCCAAAACGCAACAAATAACGACTCACTCGCGTGGAGAAACCTACCGATGAAGAAACTCGCGTTATCTACCCTCTCGTTGGCACTCATGGGCGCGGCCGGCGTCGCGCATGCGCAAAGCAGCGTCACGTTGTATGGCGTGATCGACACGTCGATCACGTATGTTCACGGTAACGACGGCCAGGGCAACAACGCCTGGCAAATGGGCAGCGGCAACCTGTCCGGCAGCCGTTGGGGCATGAAGGGTACGGAAGATCTGGGTAGCGGCCTGAAGGCGATATTCCAGATCGAAGGCGGCTTCAACTCGGGTACGGGCGCGCTCGGCCAGAGCAACAGCAGCACGCAGCGGATCTTCGGCCGCCAGGCGTTCGTCGGCCTGCAGAGCGACCAGTACGGCACGGTCACGCTGGGTCGCCAATACGACCCGCTCGTCGACCTGGTGCAGCCGGTCACGGCCGACAACTACTTCGGCAGCGTGTTCGCCACGCCGGGCGACGTCGACAACAACGATAACAGCCTGCGCGTGAGCAACACGGTCAAGTACGCGTCGCCGGTGTTCTCGGGCCTCCAGTTCGAAGCGTTGTACGGCTTCGGCGGCATCGCGGGCCAAACGGGCGCGGGCCAGACCTGGTCGGCCGCGGTCGCCTACAACAACGGCCCGATCGGCCTCGCCGCCGGCTACTTCCGCGCGTCGAACCCGTCGCCGGCGACGGCAGCCCTGCGCAGCAATTCGTGGGGCGGTTCGTCGGATCCGATCTTCGACGGCCCGATCAATAGCGGCTACCAGAGCGCGAAGTCGATCGGCATCGCGCAGGTCGGCGGCCAGTACGTGATCGGCCCCGTCACCCTGGGTCTCGGCTACAGCAACGCGCAGTACAAGTCGGACGGTTATTCGCTGTTCACGTCGACGCAGAAGTTCAACACGGGCCGCGCATTCGCTGCGTTCCAGGCGACTCCGGCACTGCTGCTGGGCGTCGGCTACTCGTACACGAAGGCGAACGGCAACACGGACGCGAAGTACCATCAGGTGTCGCTGGGCGGCGACTACTCGCTGTCGAAGCGCACCGACCTGTACCTGGTGGGCGCGTACCAGCACGCGAGCGGTACGCAGTTAACGGTCAGCAGCAGCGGCGTCGTCAGCACGCAGACGGCGCAAGCGTCGATCGGCTCGTACGGCTACGCCGGCACCAGCTCGCAGGAAATGGTCGCCGTGGGTATCCGCCACAAGTTCTAAGCATCGCGTCGACGGGCGCGCGCCGGCTTCGGGCGCCCCGTATCGCGGTATAGACAGCCAAGGGCATGCGCCCTTGGCTGTTTTTTTGCGCGCGCACCGACGCCGTTCTGCCGTTCTGCCGTTCTGCCGTTCTGCCGTTCTGCCGTTCTGCCGTTCTGCCGTTCTGCCGTTCTGCCGTTCGTGGCGTTCGTGGCGTTCGTGGCGCTCGGTTGGTGAACGGGCTGACGAGCGCGTTGGCGAACGGAATAGCAAGCAGGCGGGAAAACGGGTTGGCGAGCGAGGCGAGCGGTGTCCAAGACCCCAGTCACATCACCCGACGCCTGGCCGGCCCCTCCTGGCGCGTCCCGATCATGTCGCCGGCATGACACCGGAATCCCGCTTCGGAACACCCATCGCGCCAATCCTGCCTCTCGACGCCAGCCACTCCACTCGCCATGCAATCGCGCGGCGCCCCCTTCCGCGCGTTGCGCCTGCCCGCGCGCGCTGCCGCCCGGGACGCCCTCCGCACTGACGGGCGGCCGCTCCACCGTCACGTGCGCCGCGCCGGCGCGGCGCGCCGCCGATCCGGCCGCGCTGCCCCAAAATGAGCGCGCCGCCGTCGCCGCGCACATAAAAAAATCCCCGCGCGCCAACGGCACGCGGGGATTTTTTCGGACTGCGGGCAGCGACCGGACGAGCCGGCAACCCCTGCAAAATCCTTAGGCTGCTGCGTCCTTCAGCTTCTTCAGCGCACGAACCTTCACGCGAACGCTTGCCGGCTTGGCCGGGAACCAGCGCTCTTCACCCGTGAACGGATCCTTGCCGAAGCGCTTCTTCTTCGCCGCCACGGCTTGCGCGGTGACCTTCAGAAGACCCGGCAGCGTGAATTCGCCGGCGCCCTTCTTGTGGATCGAGCCGAGAACGACGTTCTCGAGCGCCGCGAGCACTGCCTTCACCGCCTTCACTTCGACTTCGGCGCGTTCCGCGATGTGCGTTGCGAGCGAGGCCTTGGTGAACGAGTCCTTGATCGGCGTCAGAGCGGCGGGCGCCTTCGCGACAGCCTTCTTGGCCACTACTTTTTTCGCGGGCGCTGCTTTCTTTGCAGCCACTTTCTTGGCCGGTGCGGCAGCCTTCTTAGCCACCTTTTTTGCGGAAGTCGCCATGTTTCTCCTACCAGGTGTGGTCGTTGGATACACGAAGCCCGCACGACGCAAGCTTCAAGGCCGGATTCTACAAGCGCCGCGCCGCTTCGTGCAGCACTTTTGTGTGTTATCCCCGGGTTTCCCGCAGGTTTTGTTGCGCGGCACTCACTCCCGGTCCGTTTCACCCCTGTAAAAACAGCGTCTCCACTGCAACCGCACACGCCGTCCGCCGCGCGCCGCTCGCAGCAAAATCGGCGCGCCGCGCATGACGCATGCGGCGCGCCGTCGCTCCGCACGACCGTCGACACGAGCAGCGCGCGGCGCCCGCGCATCGGGCGACGCGGCACTCGCGCGCCCGCCTCGACGCAACCGGCGGCCCAACCACCCGCCCCGCCCCCGCGCCGTCCACCGGTTCCACGCCCAAGCAAACAGCCCCGACGCACGCGCCGGGGCCGGGCCCATCGCCGCCTCGCGGCGGGACAACACGGGGATGCTAGGCGACCGCCGCGAGCGCCGGCAGGCAGGTACGCAGGTACGCCTCGAAATCGCGGCTCACTTCCGGGTGCCGCAGCGCCAGCTCGACGGTGGCCTTCAGGTAGCCGATCTTGCTGCCGCAATCGAAGCGCGTGCCGTAGTAGCGGTAGGCGAGCACCTGCTCCTCGGTCAACAGCGACTGCAGCGCGTCGGTGAGCTGAAGTTCGCCGCCCGCGCCCGGCCGGATCCGGCGCAGGTGCTCGAAGATGCTCGGCATCAGCACGTAGCGACCGACCACGCCGAGATTCGACGGCGCGTGCTCGGGCGCCGGCTTCTCGATGATGCCCGACAGCTTGATCACGTCCTCCTCCCACTCGCGGCCCTCGACCACGCCGTACGCGCGGCTGTCCTCGCGCGCGATGGTTTCGACGCCGATCACCGAGCTGTGATAGTGGTTGAACACGTCGACGAGCTGCCGCAGCACCGGCTGCTCGCCGTGCAGCAGGTCGTCGGCGAGGATCACCGCGAACGGCTCGCCGTGCACCAGCTTCTCCGCGCACAACACCGCATGGCCGAGGCCGAGGGCGGCCGGCTGGCGGACATAGAAGCAATCGACGTGGCTCGGCTTGATGCCGCGCACGAGATCGAGCAGCTTGTCCTTGCCGCGCGCCTCGAGTTCCGCCTCGACCTCGTAGGATTTGTCGAAATGATCCTCGATCGCGCGCTTGCTGCGCCCGGTCACGAAGATCATCTCGGTGATGCCCGCGTGGATCGCCTCCTCCACCGCATACTGAATCAGCGGCTTGTCGACGACCGGCAACATCTCTTTCGGGCTCGCCTTGGTGGCGGGCAGGAACCGCGTGCCCAGCCCGGCGACGGGAAACACGGCTTTGGTGACTTTGAGCATGGTCGCATTCCGCATCGGTTGTCGGCCTCGCACCGCGCGCCGCACGGCAGCCGACGCACACGCCGGCCGCCCCGCGCATCGTCGCGCCCGGCGCACGCCATCATTCATCGAATCGCGTCGATCCTCGCATTCGTTCAGGACCGCGCCTGAATCCGGTTGATCTTGCCGATCAAATGGCCGGGAAGCAAAGAATTTACCGGACTGCACGAGTCGCGCCGATCATTCGAACTCCTCGGCATAGGACGCACCGTCGTAACCCGGATCGAAGCGACTGATCGGCTCGTTGCGCAACGCGTCCCGGTACGCCGAGAGCACGGCCAGGATGAGCAGAACGACGCCACTCGCCAACCAATGCATATCCATCGTGGGCTCCTTGGGTCTATCAGCGAGCCTTCAAGCTATCAGAAAAAAATCGACAAATAATTGGCGCGCAGGGTGTCCGCCGCACGCCGCGCAGCGTGCGCGCCGAGGCATTTTTTTTCGTTCATTGCACGATTTCTCGCGCATTACGATGGCCTGCCCATCGACACCGTTCTTCGTGCAAGGAGCGAGACCGCATGTCTGTCGCCGCCCTCTCCCCGCTCGCGCGGGCGAATGCCTTCGCCCTCGACCGGAAGGAGCACCTGATCGACGCGCTGCGCGGATTCGCCGCGCTGCTCGTCGCCTATTTCCATTGCCGCCAGGTCGTGTGGGTCGGCATCCAGCAGTTTCATCGGGTGCACGGCCACGCGATCGGGCCCGACGTGCTGCTCGGCTACCTGACCTTTCCTATCGCCTGGGGCTCGGCGGGCGTACCGATCTTCTTCGTGATCAGCGGCTACTGCATTCATCGCAACGCGGCGCTCCGGCTCGCCGCCGATCCAACCTGGCGGCTCGACACGGCGAATTTCTGGGCGCGCCGCTTCGCCCGCATCTATCCGGTGCTGCTCGCCGCGCTCGTCGTCACCCTCGCGCTCGATCTCGTCAGCCTGCAGTACGAGCCGGTCAGCCACAAGATCCGCGCGCTCGGGCCGCTCGCGTTCGCCGTCAACCTGCTGTCGCTGCAGGGCGTCGCCGGGCCCGCCTACGGCTCGAACGGCGCGCTGTGGACCCTGTCGCTCGAAGTCCAGTTCTATGCGCTCTACCCGCTCGTGTTCGCCGCGCGCCGCCGCTTCGGCCTCGCGCCCGTGCTGGCGGGAGTGGTGCTCGTCAACGTCGCGTCGGCGTGGTGGCTCGAACGCCATGACCTGCAGTTCTTCACGTCCTACTGGCTCGCCTGGATGCTCGGCGCGTGGATTGCGGAGGCGCGCGCGCGAACGCCCGGGCGCCGGCCCTCCGCGCGCTGGTACGGCGCGGGCATCGCGCTGCTCGCGCTCGGCTGCGGCGCGTTCCGCTACGGTCAGTACGGCGCGTTCCAGCTGTGGGCGGCCGGCTTCGCGTGCTGCCTGTACCCGGCGCTCGCGCACCCGCCCCGTCCCAACGCGGTACTGCGCGCGCTGTCCGGCTTCGGCGCGTTCAGCTATTCGCTGTATCTCGTGCATCTGCCGCTGTTCGTCTGCATGGCGTCGCTGCTGTACCGTTCGACGCCGCAACTGTCGATCTGGCCGTCGTTCGGCCTGATGGCGCTCGCGCTGCCGTTCGCCTATTTGTTCTATCGCGCGGTCGAACTGCCCGCGATGCGCTGGTCGGCCAGCTTGAAACCGCGGCGCGTCCGCGCGCCGGAGGCGTCCCGCATGACCGTGTGAGCGCCTCGCCGGATTGCGCGCGAAGTTGGTCGGGATTGCTCGGGATTGCTCGGGGATTGCTCGGGGATTGCTCGGGGATTGCTCGGGGATTGCTCGGGGATCACTCGGGGATTGCTCGGGGATCACTCGGGGATCGCTCGGGGACCGCTCGGGGATTGCTCTGGAATTGCTCTGGAATTGCTCTGGAATTGCTCTGGAATTGCTCTGGAATTGCTCTGGAATTGCTCGGGGATTGCTCGGGGATTGCTCGGGGATTGCTCGGGGATTGCTCGGGGATTGCTCGGGGATTGCTCGGGGACCGCCCAGGGATCGGCCCAGGGACCTGTCCGCATTTTTGTGGGCGAGGCGGTTGAACAACCCGTGATCAGCGGGCTTGCGTAAATCGCTCCCCGAA
>NZ_JBXAPG010000084.1:0-15965 GCF_058803765.1 Burkholderia sp. GW821-FHT14F03 | reverse complement strand
CGCGTGCGCACAAGGTGATCCAGTCGGCGCGCACGCCCGACACCGCCGCGAGCAAGGAAGCCTCGGGCGTGCAACCGGCCGGCGTGCCCCAGGAGTCCCAGGGCGTAAAACCGCAATGAGGCGGGCCGGGTTGGCGCCCGGGGATATCGACAGACGAGGCATTCGAATGAAAGGATCACCGAGGCCGTCGCGCGCACGTGCGAACGGGCCCAGTCCGGTGCCGCGCCCCTGGCGCGCCGGGCACATTAAAGGCGGGGCAGGCATGATGGGATTTTCGATGATGTCGGTCATCGGCGTGATCGTCGCGATTTCGCTGATTTCGTTGATTTTCTCGATGTCGGTCGTGCTGCCCCGGATCATCTCGGCCGCATGGGGCGACACCCTCGTCACGGACGGCGCCAAGGCCGTTGCCGAGGTTGTCGAGATCAGACAGACCGGGGTGACGCTCAATCAGGTGCCGCAGATGCGGATGGTGTTGCGCATCAGCGATCACGGCGCATCCCGGGACGTGACGATCCGGCAGTACGTCGATCTCGGCAACATACCGCGCGCGGGGGAGCGGGTGAGGGTCGTCATCGACGCGCGCGATCCGGCGCGGGTGACCTATCTGGGGCTCGCCGGCGCTCACTGATGGCAGCGCGTGCGCCGACCTGACCATGCCGGCGCGACCGGGCCCGATCACCGAACCACATCGCATTCCGCAGCCGTCCGGACGTGGCATGCGATGCGCGGCGGGACTCGGACAAGCCGTGTACGGGCATCGGTCGCGACGCGCGGGGCATGATGCAGCACGCCGGTGCGCGACGGCATGGCCTCGTCGAGCGCACGAGCGGCATGCGCGGGCCGCGATGCCGTCTCGTGCGATACGCTCAGGCGGGCAGCCCCAGCAATTGCCGGGTGGCGACCAGCGCGGCATCGAGCGGCGCGCTGTCGCGGGTGATCTTGGCGCGCAGGCTGGCGCCCAGCCACAGCTGGTAGAGCGTGGTGGCGGTGGCGTGCGCCGCGAGATGGGTGGGCAGCGAGCCGTCGATGCGGCCTTCGTCGATGGTCTGCGCGAGCCGGGCGATCACGCGATCCGTACCCTGTCTGAGCACGACGCGCATCGGCTCCGACAGGTCGCTGACTTCGGCCGCGAGCTTCACTGCGAGGCATTTGCCTTTCGGGTCGCAATTCGCCTGCGTCTCGAGCCAGTTTTCCCAGTAGCTCATCAGGCGGGCCGCGCCCTTCAGCCCCGGGCGGCACAGCAGGCCTTCGATGCCCACCATGTAGGCGGCGAAGTAGCTTTCCAGCAACGCCTCGCCGAACGCCTCCTTCGAGCCGAAGTAGTGGTAGAACGAGCCCTTCGGCACACTTGAGGATTGCAGGATTTCGTTCAGGCCGACGGCCGAGAAGCCCCGGCCCGCGATGATGATCTGTGCGGTGTCGAGGATGTGCTGGCGGACATCGGCGGCGGCGTGGGAGGCGTTCATGCGCGACATGATAGCGGAGATTAGACCAGTCGACTGGTGACGGAGTGTGTTCAAAACGCGGGATGTTTACTATTTTTGCATATTCCAATCGGGAATATGAATATGTGCTTTTAATATAAGAAAAGTGTCGGCGAAGCCCGGTTAAGGTGCGGCAACGGCAAGGCATGCGGTGCGCATCCGTCGATCGGGATGACGCCAGCCGGGCCGATCGGAGCGAGGTTCGGCCGTTGTTGAATCAGGAATCCTGATGATGCGGGCGTGAGGGCGTCCGACAGGGCCCGCCGCGCCGACGGATAACGAAGAGGTCTGGTGTGCACACAATCGATTTGAATGTCGATCTGGGCGAAGGATGCGACAACGACATCCCGCTGCTCGACCACGCGACGTCGATCAACGTCGCCTGCGGCTGGCATGCCGGCGATGCGGTCACGATGCGCACGCTCGCCGCGGCCGCGGCGCAACGCGGCATCGCGATCGGCGCGCATCCCGGCTATCCGGACCGCGCGCATTTCGGGCGTCGGTCCATGGCGCTGCCGCCCGACGAGATCTATGCGGGCGTGCTGTACCAGGTCGGCGCGCTCGCGGCGATCGTCAAGGCGCTGGGCGCGGGGGCGCGCCTCGCGCACGTGAAGCCGCACGGCGCGCTGTATCACGACGCGGAGCGCCGTTCCGAGGTGGCCGAGGCGATCGTCGCCGCGGTGCGCGACCTCGATCCTTCGCTCGTGATGTTCGGGCTGGCGGGCGGCGAACTTATCGCGGCGGCGCGCCGCGCGGGGCTCGCGACCGCCAGCGAGGCTTTCGCGGATCGCGGCTACCTGCCGGACGGCACGCTCATTCCGCGCTCGGAACCGGATGCGCTGATCAGCCGCGTCGAGGAGATCACGCAGCGGGCGGTGGAGCTGGTGAAGCACGGCCGCGTGCGCGGGCGGGGCGGCGACTGGACGCCGGTGCGGGCCGACACGCTGTGCCTGCACGGCGACGGGCCGCATGCGCTCGAATTCGCCGCTCAGATCGGCGCGGCGATGCGTTCGGCCCAGGTCCGCATCGCACGCCGCCCGGTCAGCCCGCGCATGCCGGTGTTTCAATAGCGGGTTCCGCCGAGGCGAGGCCGAGGTTTTCCCCATCTGTAGTAATAACTTGGTGGCCCGGGTTACAGATGGTTTTGCTGCGCACGTCGCGTTCGGATTCGTCGTCGTGCGCAGCTTTTTATCCAGGCCGCGGCGCGTATCTGGCGGTGCGCCGCGGGTCGAGCATGAGGTCCTTGCGCGGAACACGTCGGGAACGACGCCGCCGCGACGGGCGCGCGACGTGATGCCGGCGGCGGCAGGACACGGTCCGCACCCGTCGAACGCCTGGGACCGCATGGCATCCTTTCCGGATGGGGTTCATGGGCTATTTCATTCTGATCGGGAGCGTGGGCATCGTTTCCGCGTTCGCGATCACGACCGCGTGGCTGATGCGGGTCTGGCAGGCCGATGCCGAGCGTCAGCGCCGTGGATGGGGCGACGGCGGCGCGCTGCTGCTGCATGGCCTCGACGACCCACAGCGCCGCGCCGCCCGCGCCGTCCAGGCGGCCACGCTCGATGCGCAGGCAGCGTGCGATTGCGCCTCCGAGCTGGCGTACTTCGCGACGTTCGCGGCGAATGCCGGCTGGCCCCGGCTTCCCAGCGCGCGGGTTCGGCTCCAGCTCGTGCGCGAGCGCGCCAACAAGGCGCGCGATTATGCGAGGCGCGCCCAGACCCACGCCCAGGCGGCCCGATCCTGCGAATCGGGCCGGCAAGCGTTGCCCGCTACGGCCTGTCTTGCCGCCATCGAGCGGCATGCGGCGCTCGCCAAGCAAGCCCACCTCAATGCACGCGATCTGCGCGAATTCATCTTGATCGGCTGGCGCCGCGACGGCTTGGCGCTGCCCAGGTGAAGGCGGCCGGCCGCGCCACGCCGCGCCGGCTCCGCGGGACGCTTGAGCCGACGGTCCGATCCCGCTCGTCGAGCGCACCCGGGCGTCGCGCGTATTGATGCGCCATTCACGCGACTTTATTTGCATTTCCAGAATGAGGAGAAGATCTTGTAATATTCGTTTGAAATTCCCGCCGATTTTCAGAAATACAAATACTGTTTCGTGAATAGCATTATTTGATAGAATTGCGCGCTCATTATGAAACGATGGCTTGCTATTGTGCTGCTGGCTGCGGTCACGACACTCAGCGCGGAGCCACTCTCCTTCGTGCTGCAAACCTCGAAGCAACAGTTTTATCTCGTGAAGCATTCGGTTCGTCGGGACGATGACGGCGATACGCGCTTCACGCTGGAAGCCATCTCGAAGCTCGCCTATCATCCGGTCGGCGCGACGGAGCCGATCGGCATCGCGCTTTTCGACTACGTGATCGATTGTCCGCGGGAACGCTTCAAGCTCAGCCGTATCCGTTATCGCACGGATGAGAACAAGAACGCGGGCGCAGCGCCCGCGCCGTCCGATATCTGGAAGCCGATCACGCCTGGTGGAGAACTCGATGTTGTCAAGAAGGAAATCTGCTAGCGCCCGGCCGGCAGATCGGCTCAGTCTTTCCGCGTTTTCCGCGCCGCCCGTTCGTCCGAGCGGCCTGCGCTTCGTGACCCTCTCGATCGTCGTGGTGTTCGTGGCGCTGTGCGTGCTGCTGTTCGACCTGGTCGGCCGGGCCCTGCAGGACGCGAAGCACGAGGTGGATGCGGCCGCCGTCACCAAGGCCACGCTCGTCGCGCGCTCCTACGCATCCTATCTGGCCGAGCGCACGTCGACGTCCGACATCCTGAGCCGCACGGTGGCGTTCGAATTCCGCTCGAGTCACGGCACGCTGGACCTGAACTATCTGGTGCAGGAAGGACTCGTGCTGCCGTCCGACGAGACGCTGCTCACGCTCGTGAACGCACAGGGCCTCGTCACGCAATCGTGGCCGACGCCGCCGAAGCGCGATGTCTACCTCTCCGATCGCGAGCATTTCATCGTGCAGAAGAACGCGCACGACGACAATCTGTTCATCGGCGCCCCGGTGCTCGGCCGGGTGTCGCGGGCCAAGACGATCCAGTTCACGCGGCGCCTGTCGCTGCGCGAGCAGGTCTTCGACGGCATCGTCGTGGTGTCGCAGCCGCCGCAATATTTCACGGCCAGCTTCGCGAACCACGCCAATCTCGGCAACGACGGCGAGATCCTGGTGTTCCGCTCGGACGGCTCGCTGCTCGTGCGCGGGCGTTCGGACGGCAGCGTGTCCACCGACGGGCTGCCGCTCGGCATGTATCCGAGCGAGGAAGGCGGGGTGAGCCCGCAGCGCGATCCGATCGACGGCCAGCGCCGGCTGTTCGTGCGACAACCGGTGCCGGGCTATTCGCTGATCGCGGTGGTGGCGCTCTCGGAAGCCGACATCTACGCGAACTACGCGCGTCAGACCGCTTCCTACTGGGCCTGGACCTTCGTCGTGGTGATCGCGCTCGTCCTCGTGGCGGCGCTGGCCATGTTCAACGCGCGGCGCGTGCTGTACGACCGGGCCCGCAACAAGCAGCTCGCCGAAACCGACCTGCTCACCGGGCTCGGCAACCGGCGCGCGATCGAGGTGTTGCTCGCCCAGCTGCCCGAGGCCGACGCGGCCCAGTCGATTTCGCTGATCCTGATCGACGTGACCGATTTCGGGGCGATCAACCGGCGCTACGGCGACGATGGCGGCGACAACTTC
Organism: Burkholderia sp. GW821-FHT14F03; assembly: GCF_058803765.1. Taxonomy (NCBI): domain Bacteria; kingdom Pseudomonadati; phylum Pseudomonadota; class Betaproteobacteria; order Burkholderiales; family Burkholderiaceae; genus Burkholderia; species Burkholderia sp. GW821-FHT14F03. The sequence continues at coordinate 10,792 of NZ_JBXAPG010000084.1, read as the reverse complement.
CTGGCGGCATTCGCCACCCGCATCCGCGCGGTCGCCCAGGATTCCGACCTGATCGCCCGGCTCAAGGGCGACCAGTTCGCCATCCTGTTCGCGGGCCCCGAGCCGCATGCGCGCGCGCTCTACTGCCTGAGAACGATCACGGACGCGTTCAACCAGCAGCCGATCCTGTTCCACGGCCATACGCATCGGGTGACGATGAGCATCGGGTTTGCGTCGGCGTCCGTGGAGGCCGCGCGCACGGGCGACCTGCAGGCCCGGGCGGAACTGGCGCTGCAGCTTGCCAAGCGCGAGACGGCGGCCACGCATGGCACGCGCTACAAGGCCTTCGCGCAAAGCATGCTCGATTCTCAGGACGAGGCGCGCGAGCTGGAATTCGACCTCGACAACGCCGTACGCCAGCGCGAGGGGATCGAGGCGGCGTGCGCGCCCGTGGTGTGCCCGGCGAGCGGCGCGTCGTGCGGGGTCTGGGTGACGCCCGTGTGGCGTCGCGACGGCCTGCCCGACGTGCGCGCCGACGCGTTCATGCCGGTTGCCGAAAAGCAGGGGCTCGCGGTGTTCGTCTGGATGCAGACGATCGAAGCCGCGCTGGCCGCCGTCGCGTCGGTCCCGCGGCCGACGACCCTCTATCTGCGCCTGCCCGCGCTGGTCCTGACCGATCCGACGTTCAGCATCGAGGTGTTCACGGGCGCGTCGCCCGCCGCGTCGTTCTTGATCGCGGTGTCCGGCGTCGAGCAGTTGCCCGTGCGCGACGGGCTGCGCGACGTGGTCGCGCAGCTCCGCGCCCACGCGATCCGCGTCTTGCTCGCGTTCGATCCCGCCGACGGTGTGCCCACCAGCGAGACCGAGATCGACGGCCTGCTCGTCGAGGGCGCGGGCGTCGCTGCGCTGCCGGCCTCGGAGTTGGCCTGCGGGGTGGCGGCCGGCATCTTCGACGCCGGCGCGCGGCTCGGCTGGCGTCTGGTCGTCGGGGGCGTGGCCACGCGCGAACAGTTCGAGTGGCTGGCCGCATGGCCGGCGCTCGAAGTCTTCGGGCCGTTCGTGGATCGTCGCCCCGACCTGCAACCCGTGCTCGCGGGGCCCGGCGCGGCATGATCCAGTCCCTGGTTCACGACGACCTGCCGAGCGACACCGTGCGCTCGCTCCCGGTGCCGCTGTCGCGCGGGCGCGTCGTGATCAGCCTGCGCGGCCGCGACCGCGCGGGCTTCCTGCTCGAGCGGCGGCGAACCTTCGCGAACGGGACCGTGGCGATCCAGCGCATGGCCGCCGCGCCGACGGACGACGTCGAGGCGTTCATCAGCAACGAAACCCAGATTCCCGCGCCGCGCCAGCGCTACGCCTACCTGCTCGACGCGCTCACGGGCGCCGCCGCGCCGCCGCGCGCCGATGGCGTGCCCGCGATCCTCGACTGCCAGAACGAAATCGACCTGCTGCATCGCCTGCGGATCGAATGCGCGCGCAGCCATGCGCGGCAATCGCTGTTCCACGTGTTCCTGATCGACAACGACGACGCCAACATCCGGCTTCACGACGTCCTGATCACGGGCAGCGCCAGCGCGGGCTGGTCGCAGCGCTATTCGAACAACGGCTGGTTCCAGACCGACCCGGTGTTCCAGCAGGCGCGCCGGCACAACTACCAGCCGGTGGGCGCGTCGCAGCTGCGCGGCCTCGCGCGCGAGCACTGGTTCCATCAGCTGGGGATCATTCCGGATCTGGGCAGCAGTGTGTTCTTCCTGACGCGGCACGAGAACGCGGTCGCGGTGCTGCACGTCGCGACGGCCGCGCCGGACTGCGCGGAGGAGGCCATGCTGCTCCAGTTCCGGCATGCCTTCAATGCCCTCGCGGCCGATACGCTCGTCCGCTACCTGGCCTTGCGCCGCGCCGAATCGTCGTCGAAGGCGCGCTTCGAGGCCATCGAGGAACAACTGCTGTCGCTGCTTGCGCACGGCTTCAAAACGCCCGAAATCGAACAGCGGCTGAATATTACCCATTCGACCTTTCGTGACGTCTGCCGCTCGATCAATCACAAGCTCGGCACCCACGACATTCGGCTCAGCGTCAAGGCCGCACGCAATCTGGGCCTGGTCCGGCCACTGTACGACTATTAGTTATATTCCCGTCTGAATATATCTGCGTTTTTTCTTATTAGCATTTCATCTAAGAAAAATGCGGATCGTACTCCCTTATGCTTCGGGGCATGACGCCGCACGATTGCAGGCAGGCGTCCGGATACTGGTTTGGACTCGCTCTGAAAACGCCATGAAACCAACAATGCTCGGGATGATCGCGATGCTGTGGGGAAGCCTCGCCGGAGTGGCCGCGGACTGCGCGGCAGCAGGCGTGAGCGCATCGCCGCGCTGGGACGTCGTGACGTCCTACCCCGAGGACACCGTATCCGGACAGGCGGCCGCGGATTTCGCGCGCCGCATGAACGGCGCGGGCGAGACGGGCGAAGCGGTGGCGCCGCGCTTCAACGACAAATCCGCGTTGGCCGCGCTGCTGGCGGAGACGACGAGCGTGCCGTTCGGCTTGCTGTTCGCCAGCGATATCGCCAAGGACGAGGCGGTGCTCGGCTTGTCCGCGCGCCCCTACGAGGTCAATTCCATCGACGAGGCGCGCGAGCTGGCATGCATTGCCGCGCCCGCGTACCGGGCCGCGCTCGCGCATCACAAGCTCGCGCTGCTCGCGATCATCGCGTGGCCGCCGACGGGGCTGTGGTCGCGGGCCGAGATTCCGGCCGCGACGCGTTTCTCCGGGATGCGCATCCGCACCTACGACCAGACCTCGGCGCGCATCATGCGCACGCTGGGCGCGGAAGTCGTGTCGATGCCGATCCAGGACGCGTTGGCCCTGCTCAAGACCGGCAGCCTCGACGCGATCATGTCGTCGGGCGACGGCGCGGCGGGGCGCAGCTACGGCGAGGTGATGCGCAACTTCACCGCGATCCGCTATGCGTATCCGGTGTCGTTCCTGGTGGCGCGGCAGGATTTCCTCGATACGCTGTCCGAGGACCAGCGCGCGGCGATCTTCGAGGCGGGCATGAAGACCGAATTGCACGCCTGGGCGCAGCTGCCCGAGCGGACCAACCGCAATTACGCGGCCATGGCGAACATGGGCGTGCAGGTTCACGACCCGGTCGCGTCGTCCGTGCTGAGCGCGATTCACGACGCCGCGCGGGCCGACACGCAAACCCGCCCGTCGACGGACCAGCAGACGGGGCCCTTGCTCGCGCAGTTTCACGAATGGCAGTCGGCCGATGCCGCGCGTTGCTTGAAGCAGCCTTACCGGGAAGCGGCGCGATGAATGCGCGGGCGAGGCGCGCGGGTGCGCTCGCCGCGCTGCTGGCGATCTGTCTGCTCGTGATCGCGCTGGCGCCGCGCACCGCATCGGTGTCGAGCGTGCTGGCGATCGACGGCCGCGACGGATGCCGGATCGAGAATGTCTATGTCGGCGATGGGGTGATTCGCGGACAGGGGGTATGCGTCAAAGAGGGGGCCCAGCGGGAATAAATCGGCGATCAGGAGGCGGGGAGACGAGGCGTCAGAACAACCCGCCCAGACCAAATTAATCTCCGGAGATCAAGATGAGTACAGCTAATCAAGAAACCTATCTGGAATTGAAAGCCAGGCTGCGATCCATCGACGAGGCCGTCGAGGTCGCCAAGAAGCGCGAAACCGAACAGGCCATCATGCGGATCCAGCAGACCATCCTCGAATATGGTCTCACCGCGAGGGATATCTTCGGCAGAAGGAAGATGAACGGCGACCGCGACCGGCGCTACGGCCGCGTCCGCGCGAAGTACGTCAACCCGACCACGGGCGAGACGTGGACGGGCCGGGGTCGGCCGCCGCGCTGGATCGCCGGGCAGAACTTCGATCATTTTTTGATCGGGCGCGCGGCTTGAGGGGGGGCCGGCGATGGGCGGATGGCGGGGCACACCGTTGAGCCGGCCGACACGACGGCGTTGAACGCCGCGGTGTTTGTTCCGGCGCCGTGTCCTGGGTTCGCGGGCGGCGCCGGCATGCCGCCGCAGTGGATCCCGCGCGCGCCGAATCGGCTCATGGGTCGAAGGCGCCCGAAAGACAATCAGGATAAACCGATCTCGACGGTGTAAGGGCGAGGAGGGCTTGATGGCGTTCCTTGCCGCGGGTTCAGCTGGACCACGTCTGGTTTGTCTGTCTCGAAAAAAGATCACGATGGGTGATCTTTTTCTTTCACGATGCGTGATCAAAATCCAGGAAGAGCACGTCGCGTGCATTCCTGCGATCCCTGGAGGACGAGCGGCCGCACTTCGATCTGATCGGACTTCCGCGCGCGGCCGATTCGCCGGCCGTGCGGCGCACACCGCACGATCCGGCCCAGCGTACTGACGCCAAGCGTGCGGCGGATCCAGGTGTGTTGGAAGCAGCGCTGATGCGGATCGCAAGGTGAGAGACACGCTCCGGCGTTACCGGGTCGCGTCTGCGTTCACCATCGTGGCGGGAGCCGCAATCACGATTGCGGTTTGGCGCGACGCCACTGTGCCGGCGTCGTCGGGCATACCGGTTACACGCATCGGCGACGGGCATGCAGCCGGGAGCGCTTATCGACCTTGCCCACATCGTGATGCGCGGCGTGGCACGCAAGCGGTCCGCCGGGTGAGCATGTCGCGCCGCGCGCGGCATCGAGCGCATGCGGGGAAGGGATAAACCGAGCGCGCGGCAGCGCATGCGCGCTGCCGGATTCAACGCCGCGAGTAGCCGTCTCGCGGCATCGCCAGCCCGAGATTCTCCCTGAAGGTGCGGCCCTCGTAATCCTGCCTGAGCAGCCCGCGCTGCTGGAGGATCGGCACCACCTGCTCGACGAACTCGCTCGCGCCGCCCGGCAGATGCGAAAACAGGATGTTGAAGCCGTCGGCCGCGTCGTGTCGCAGCCATTGCTGCATCTGATCCGCCACCATCCCGGCCGTGCCCACCATCTCCAAACCCTGGTAGCCGCAGATCCGCCGCGCGAGCGCCAGGATGCTCAGGTTCTCGCGCCGCGCGAGCTGCACCACGCGGTCGCGGCCGCTCTTGCTCGCATTGCTTTCCGGCATCTCCGGAAGCGGGCCGGCCGGGTCGCAGCGGGATATGTCATGACCCAGCGCGATGGACAGCGTCGCGAGGCTGCTCGCGTCGTCGACGAGCTCGTCGAGCCGCGCGCGTTTTCGCTGCGCCTGCGCGAGACTGTCGCCCAGGACGACCAGCACGGCGGGCAGGATCTTCAAGCGCGCCGGACGGCCCGCCGCCGCGGCGCGTGACTGCATGTCGGCATGGAAACCCCGGGCCGATGCCAGGTCGGTCTGGTAGGTGAAGATGAGTTCCGCCGTCTCCGCCGCGATCTGCTTGCCGGCTTCCGACGCGCCCGCCTGCACGATGACGGGGCGCCCCTGGACGGGGCGCGCGACGTTCAGGGGGCCGCGCACCGTGAAGTGCGGCCCGCGATGATCGAGCACGTGCAGCTTCTCGGGATCGAAATAGATGCCGCGCTCGGCGTCCGTGCAGAACGCCGTTTCATCCCAGCTTTCCCACAGCCCGTTCATCACGTCGGAGAACTCGCGCGCGCGTCGATAGCGCGCGCCGTGCTCGAGATGGTCGTCCGCGCCGAAATTGGCGGCCTCGTTGGGATTGCTGGACGTGACGAGGTTCCAGCCCGCCCGTCCGCCGCTGATGACATCGAGCGAAGCGAGCCGGCGCGCGAGCATGTAGGGCGCGTTGTACGTGGTGCTGGCCGTGGCGATCAGGCCGATGTGCTCGGTCACGGCCGAGAGGGCGGGGAGCAGCGTCAACGGATCCAGCGTCGCCACGCTGGCGCTGCGCATGAGCGCATCGACGGCCCCCGCGCGCACCGCAAGCGAATCGGGCAGGAAGAGGCCGTCGAACCGGCCTTGCTCCAGCGTCCGGGCGAACCATTTCATGTGCGCGAAGCTGCGGTGGAAATCCGGCGCCGCGCCGGGATAGCGCCATGCGCCCGCGTGAGTGCTGGGCATGGCCAGCAGGATGAGTCGTTTGGATTCAGTCATGGCATGTCGCTCGTCGGGTTGATCGGCGCGCCCGCTCCGTGGCTCGCCGCGATTCGCGCCGAGCGGCGCCTGCGGGATGGAACGGCGGCGCGTCGGGCGTGGGTCGGCCTGGTTCCCGGGCGAGGGCGCATGAGGGTCGAGTGCGCATGCGGGTCGCCGGGAAGGCGGGGAATGCGCCGATTCTGTCATTTGACCGACCGGCGGTCAATGAAAATGAGAGTCAATCTCATTGGCTGACGTGTACTTGCGGCGGCACTGGGTCCCAGGTTGAAGACCGGCTTCATGCGCATCGCTCGCGCTCGGCGGGGAGCACTTTTTTGTTGGTCAACAACGACAAAAATCATCATTTCGCGCAGGGCGACCTGTCAGCAGAATGGGTTCATTGCCGCTCGCCCGTCGCTCGACGCACCCCGATGGCCGACACGCGCCGGCTGCATCTTTCGCACCGGCGCTGGCGCGACGATCGACCGCAATCGGCCCGCATTTCAGGAGGAGATAGCCGTGACCGCTGCAACGACTTCAATCGATACGCTCGTCGTGGGGGCAGGCCAGGCCGGCGTGGCCATGAGCGAACACCTGGGCCGGCTCGGCGTGCCGCATCTGGTGCTGGAGCGCGATCGCATCGCCGAGCGCTGGCGCACCGGACGCTGGGATTCGCTGGTCGCGAATGGCCCCGCGTGGCACGACCGGTTTCCGGGGCTCGAATTCGACGGCCTCGATCCCGATGCGTTCGCGTCGAAGGACGCTGTGGCCGACTACTTCGAGGCGTATGCGCGCAAGTTCGACGCACCGATCCGCACGGGCGTCGACGTGACGCGCGTCGTGCGCAGCGCGGGCAAGCCGGGCTTCGTCGCCGAGACCTCCGACGGCACGATCGAGGCGAACCGCGTGGTGGTCGCGACCGGACCGTTCCAGCGTCCGGTCATTCCGCCGATCGCGCCGGACGGTGCGCGCGTGATGCAAATCCACTCCGCCGACTATCGCAATCCGGATCAGTTGCCCGCCGGCGGCGTGCTGGTGGTCGGCGCGGGTTCGTCGGGCGTGCAGATCGCCGACGAACTGCAGCGCGCGGGCCGGGAGGTGGTCTTGTCTGTCGGGCCGCACGATCGTCCGCCGCGCGCGTATCGCGGCCGCGACTTCTGCTGGTGGCTCGGCGTGCTCGGCGAATGGGACAAGGAAGTCGCGACGCCGGGCCGTGAGCACGTGACGATCGCCGTGAGCGGCGCGCGCGGCGGCCATACCGTCGATTTCCGCCGGCTCGCGAACCAGGGCGTGACGCTCGTGGGACGGACGAAGTCGTTCGACGGGGGCGCGGCCGCATTCGAGGGCGATCTCGCGATCAATCTCGCGCGCGGCGACGAGAACTACCTGTCGCTGCTCGATGCGGCCGACGCCTATGTGCTGCGCAACGGCCTTGACCTACCGGAGGAGCCCGACGCGCGCCGCATCCTGCCGAACCCGGCGTGCGTCGCGCGGCCGATCCTGTCGCTCGACCTGGCCGCCGCCGGCGTCACGTCGATCGTCTGGGCGACGGGCTATGCGGTCGACTACGGCTGGCTGAACGTCGACGCGTTCGCGGACGACGGCAAGCCGCAGCATCAGCGCGGCGTGTCGAAGGAACCGGGCATCTATTTCATCGGGCTGCCGTGGCTGTCGCGGCGCGGCTCCAGTTTCATCTGGGGCGTCTGGCACGACGCGAAGCACATCGCCGATCACATCGCAACGCAGCGGAAATACCAGGCGTACCGGGACGCATCGCAACGCGGCCCGATGCCGCACACGGGGCGCGACGGCGACGCAGGGCATGCCGCGCGCGCGTTGACCGATGCGACCCACTGACTGACTGTCGCGGCGCGTTCGCATTCCGTGCGTCGAGCGCGACCACCGATGATCGAAGGAGAGCCATGAGCCAACCCACCCATACCCGTATCCGGATGTTCAATACCCGGGATACCTACCCGAATCAAGCGCTCGACAACGACCTGTGCCAGGCCGTGCGGGCCGGCAATACCGTATATGTGCGCGGTCAGGTCGGCACCGGTTTCGACGGCAGGCTGATCGGTCTCGGCGATCCGCGCGCCCAGGCCGAGCAGGCGATGAAGAACATCCGGCAGCTGCTCGAGGAAGCCGGCAGCGACCTGACGCACATCGTCAAGACGACGACCTACCTGATCGACCCGCGCTATCGCGAACCCGTATACCAGGAGGTCGGCAAGTGGCTGAAGGGCGTGTATCCGATCTCGACGGGGCTCGTCGTGTCGGCGCTCGGCCAGGCGCAATGGCTGGTGGAAATCGACGTGATCGCGGTGATCCCGGATCGCTGGCAGCCGAACGGCGTTCACGAGGCGCGATGAGCGCCGCGCGTTCGCGACAGGCGCGAGCGAAGCATGAAGGCCGGCACACAGGGGCCGACCGGTGAATCCGGAACCCATGACGCATGACAGGCCGCCGGAAAAAGGTGACGCGAGCGCGAGACCGGCTTGAACGGCGTGCGGCGCGTAGGACGATCAATTTTTACAGGATGACACGCCGACAGGTTGTCGCCGGCAATCGGAGGTCGTGTGGAGGCAGGCGGGTCCGTGACGTGCCGAACCTGAAGGTCGGCAAGCGTCGGCGGGCGCGGGGTGGGCCGCGGCGCAGCCGGCTGCGACAGGCGCGCATATCACGCCACCACTCATCCTGTCATCGCCGGACTGACGAGTACCGTCGCAAACGAGAGGCGTTCATATCAACCGACATGACTTTCTCTATCGTCGGGCGTTGCCCGGAATCGGGGCAGCTCGGGATCGCGATCAGTTCGTCGAGCATTGCCGTGGGCGCGCGCTGCCCGTGGGTGCGCGCGGGTGTCGGCGCGGTCGCGACGCAGAACATCACGTTGCCGGCGCTCGGTCCTCAGATCCTGGACCTGATCGAGCACGCGCAGCTCGCGCCGGCGACCGCGCTCGATCGCGCGTTGCATGCAAACGGCTGGAGCCAGCACCGGCAGGTCACGGTGATCGACGGGCAAGGGCGGACGGCATGCTTCACCGGCAGGGAAGCGCTCGGCACGCACCATGCGGCGATGGGCGAGCAATGCGTGGCGGCCGGCAACCTGCTGGCCGCCCCGGCCGTCATCGATGCGATGGTCCGCGCGTTCGAGCAGGCGCCCGGCCTGCTTGCCGAGCGGCTGCTGGCCGCGTTGCGCGCGGCGATGGCGGCCGGCGGCGAGGCGGGACCGGTCCATTCGGCGGCGCTGACGGTGGTCGACGACCTGACCTGGCCCATCGCCGACCTGCGTGTCGACTGGGCCGATATCGATCCGGTCGGGACACTCGATGCGCTGTGGCAAGCCTATCGACCGCAGATGCATGACTACCAGACGCGCGCGCTCGACCCGACCGCCGCGCCGCGCTATGGGGTGCCGGGCGATGAGTGACGCGTTGAGCCGCACGCTGCTCGCGCGGCTGATTGGTTTTGCGACGGTCAGCCGCGATTCGAATCTCGAGATGATCGATTTCATCCGCGACTACCTCGCCGGTTTTGGCGTCGCGAGCGAACTGTTCTACAACGCGGCGCGTACCAAGGCGAGCCTGTTTGCGACGATCGGGCCGAGCGATCGCGGCGGCATCGCGCTGTCGGGCCATACCGACGTCGTGCCGGTCGACGGGCAGGCGTGGACGGTCGAGCCGTTCCGGCTCACCGAGCGCGACGGTCGCCTGTACGGCCGCGGCACGACCGACATGAAGGGCTTCATCGCATCGGTGCTCGCGGCCGTGCCGGTGTTCGTCGCGCGGCCGTTGCGAGAGCCCGTGCATCTGGCATTCTCGTACGACGAGGAAGTGGGCTGTCTCGGCGTGCGGCCGATGCTGGCGGAGCTGGCGATGCGCGAGCATCGCCCGCGCCTGTGCCTGATCGGCGAGCCGACCGAGCTGAGGCCGGTGCTGGGACACAAGGGCAAGCTCGCGATGCGCTGCCGCGTGAAGGGCGCCGCGTGCCACTCGGCGTATTCGCCGCGCGGCGTGAACGCGATCGACTATGCGGCGAAACTGATCTGCCGGCTCGGCGAGATCGGCACGGCGCTCGCGCGGCCGGCGCGCCACGACAGCCGCTTCGATCCGCCGTACTCGACGGTGCAGACAGGGTTGATCAACGGCGGGCGCGCACTGAACATCGTGCCGGCCGAATGCGAGTTCGACTTCGAGGTGCGCGCGCTGCCGGATTTCGATCCCGACGAAGTGTCGAAGCGCATGCAGGCGTATGCGACGTCCGAACTGTTGCCGCGCATGCGCGCGGTTCAGCCGGACACCGACATCCGCCTGGAGACGCTCGGCGGGTATCCGGGGCTCGCGACCCGACCCGACAGCGACGCCGCGCGCCTGCTCGCGATGCTGACCGGCTCCGACGCGTTCGGCACGGTCGCGTTCGGCACGGAGGGCGGGCTGTTCGACCGGGCCGGCATTCCGACGGTGGTGTGCGGGCCCGGCAGCATGGCGCAAGGCCACAAGCCCGACGAGTTCGTGACGCTCGACCAGGTGCACGGCTGCGACGCGATGCTCCGGCGTCTCGCGGGCCATTTGTCCGCCACGGCTTGAGCGGACCGTCGCAAGCGGTGCATCGGCTCGCAAAGCACGCGTTCCGTCGACTGCGCGGGCTTGCCTGCCGCCCGGGCATTGCGTCGCCCGCGCCGTCTCGGCGCATCCGCTAGCTGTGAAGCTTCAATAGGTTGTATCGATGGTTCATCCGGACTGAGTCTGGGAGACTGGAAGTCGCCAAACA
>NZ_JBXAPG010000083.1:0-18264 GCF_058803765.1 Burkholderia sp. GW821-FHT14F03 | reverse complement strand
AAGAAGGTCTGCGCTTCGCAATCCGCGAAGGCGGCCGTACCGTCGGCGCCGGCGTCGTTGCCAAGGTCCTCGAGTAAGCCAGTTATTCGTTGATCGACAGTTTTGGGGCCGGCAGTGGCCGGTCCCACATGGTTTAGGGGTATAGCTCAACTGGCAGAGCGTCGGTCTCCAAAACCGAAGGTTGGGGGTTCGATTCCCTCTGCCCCTGCCACTTGCCACGCTCGTCGTGGCGTTTGTTTTAAGGTGTTATGGCGAATCCTTCCGTCGAAACTGTAAATACCTCCGGCGATAAGCTAATGCTGGCCCTGGGCGTATTGTTGGTCTTGGCCGGATTTGCGGGCTTCTTCTTGCTGGGTGGCAAGGAGTGGTACGTCCGCGGCGCTGCGTTGGCAGTGGGGGTTGTCGCCGGTGCGGCCGTTGCGCTGATGTCGCTTCCGGGCAAAGGCTTCATTGCTTTCGCCAAGGATTCGTATCGCGAAGTGCGCAAGGTGGTCTGGCCCACGCGCAAGGAAGCCACGCAAACCACGCTCGTCGTGTTCGGCTTTGTGCTGGTGATGGCGCTCTTTCTTTGGCTGAGTGACAAGTCCATCGAATGGGCGATTTTCTCGGTGATTCTGGGTTGGAAATGATATGAGCGATACTCCGGCATCCCCGAGTGGAAAACGTTGGTACGTCGTGCACGCCTACTCCGGTATGGAGAAGAGCGTGCAGCGCGCGCTTCAGGAGCGCATCGAACGTGCTGGCATGCAGGACAAGTTCGGCCAGATCCTGGTTCCTACCGAGGAAGTGGTCGAGGTCAAGGGCGGCCACAAGGCCGTCACCGAACGTCGTTTCTTCCCCGGCTACGTGCTGGTCGAAATGGAAATGACGGACGAAACCTGGCACCTCGTGAAGAATACCGCGAAGGTCACCGGTTTCGTGGGCGGCGCCCGTAACCGCCCGAGCCCGATTTCCCCGCGGGAAGTCGAAAAGATCATGTCGCAGATGCAGGAAGGCGTGGAGAAGCCGCGCCCGAAGACCCTGTTCGAAGTCGGCGAGATGGTTCGGGTGAAGGAAGGTCCGTTCACCGACTTCAACGGTACGGTCGAAGAAGTGAACTACGAAAAGTCGCGTGTGCGCGTTTCGGTCACCATCTTCGGTCGCGCGACGCCGGTCGAGCTCGAATTCGGTCAGGTCGAGAAGGTCTAACAAGATTCAGGTGGGCAGCCCCAGGGTTGCCCACTTTTCGCGCTTACGGTCCGCGTCAATGACCGTTGAGGAGCGCCAGTAGTCGCAAGACGAACCCGCGTTATCACTCACCGGACGCTTAGGCGTTCCAACGAGGTTTTCAAAATGGCAAAGAAGATCATCGGCTTTATCAAGCTGCAGATTCCTGCAGGTAAAGCCAATCCGTCGCCGCCGGTCGGTCCGGCGCTGGGCCAACGCGGCCTGAACATCATGGAGTTCTGCAAGGCGTTCAACGCGCAGACTCAAGGCATGGAGCCGGGCCTGCCGGTGCCGGTGGTCATCACGGCATTCGCGGACAAGAGCTTCACGTTCGTGATGAAGACGCCGCCGGCGACCGTCCTGATCAAGAAGGCGGCCAAGGTGGACAAGGGTTCGAGCAAGCCGCACACCGACAAGGTCGGCACGATCACCCGCGCGCAAGCAGAAGAAATCGCCAAGACCAAGATGCCCGACCTCACGGCGGCTGATCTGGACGCAGCTGTTCGCACCATCGCTGGTAGCGCACGCTCGATGGGCATCACCGTGGAGGGTGTGTAAATGGCTAAGATCTCGAAGCGCCGTCAGGCATTCGCCGCTAAGGTCGACCGTCAGAAGCTGTACGCGATCGAAGACGCACTGGCACTCGTGAAGGAATGCGCGAGCGCGAAGTTCAACGAATCGATCGACGTGGCTGTCCAGCTCGGCATTGATGCGAAGAAGTCGGACCAGGTCGTTCGCGGCTCGGTCGTGCTGCCCGCAGGTACCGGCAAGTCGGTGCGCGTCGCCGTGTTCGCGCAAGGCGAGAAGGCCGAGCAGGCGCGTGCCGCCGGCGCGGAAGTGGTCGGCATGGAAGATCTGGCTGAACAGATCAAGGCCGGTCAAATGGATTTCGACATCGTGATCGCTTCGCCGGACACGATGCGGGTCGTCGGTACGCTCGGCCAGATCCTCGGCCCGCGCGGCCTGATGCCGAACCCGAAGGTCGGCACCGTGACGCCGGACGTCGCGACTGCCGTGAAGAACGCGAAGGCGGGTCAGGTGCAGTTCCGTGTCGACAAGGCCGGTATCATCCACGCGACCATCGGCCGCGCATCGTTCGAAGCCGCCGCACTGCGCTCGAACCTGTCGGCACTCGTCGAGGCGCTGCAAAAGGCAAAGCCGGCGACGAGCAAGGGCGTGTACCTGCGCAAGATCGCACTGTCCAGCACCATGGGTGTGGGCGTGCGCGTCGACCAGGCTACGCTGGCCGCGTAAAGCAATTCAAGCCGCTCCGCGCTGGAGCGGCTTTCTGGGCTTTGGGCGGTTGTCCCGCGCAGTGTGGCGGGGCAACCGGTTATCAAAGACCGTTGGTGGGCGGGCAGCAGTCAGGCAAGCCCTTAATTCAAGCCAACGTAGATGGCGAACCCGAAAAAGTTTTGCAGTGGTGAAGCCGGAAGGCGGAGCGATCCGCGATATCCGGTGGAAATACTCCTAACGAGTCGGACGCCGTTGTTGAACGAGGTACGCGAGGCTCACGCCGACCGTATCGTTTCTGGAGGCTGACCGTGCCGCTTAATAGAGAAGACAAGCAAGCCGTCGTCGCTGAGGTTGCCGCGCAAGTCGCGAAGGCCCAGACCGTTGTGCTGGCTGAGTATCGTGGAATTGCGGTTGGCGATCTGACCAAGCTGCGCGCGCAAGCGCGTGAGCAAAAGGTTTACCTGCGCGTGTTGAAGAATACGCTGGCGCGCCGCGCCGTCGAAGGTACGCCGTTTGCTCCGCTGGCAGAGCAGATGACTGGCCCCCTGATCTACGGCATCTCGGAAGATGCAATTGCTGCTGCCAAGGTCGTCAACGACTTCGGCAAGAGCAATGACAAGCTGATCATCAAGGCGGGCTCGTTCGATGGCAAGGTGATGGACAAGGCAGGCGTGCAAGCGCTGGCCAGCATCCCGAGCCGCGAAGAACTGCTCTCGAAGCTGCTGTTCGTCATGCAGTCGCCTGTTTCGGGCTTCGCGCGCGCACTGGCTGCGCTCGCCGAGAAGAAGCAAGTCGAAGCTGCGTAATCGAACGCGGCTCTGCATCACAGATCGCTGGCTGTACCTGCATTCAATTTAGGAGTATTTCAAATGGCAATCGCAAAAGAAGACATTCTGGCCGCAGTCGAAGGCATGACTGTTCTGGAACTGAACGAGCTGGTCAAGGCGTTCGAAGAGAAGTTCGGCGTGTCGGCAGCTGCAGTGGCAGTCGCTGGCCCGGCAGGCGGCGCAGCTGCTGCTGTCGAAGAAAAGACCGAATTCACGGTCGTGCTGACCGAAGCCGGCGGCAACAAGGTTGCAGTCATCAAGGCTGTTCGCGAACTGACGGGCCTGGGCCTGAAGGAAGCGAAGGACCTGGTTGACGGCGCACCGAAGCCCGTCAAGGAAGGCGTGGACAAGGCAGCGGCTGACGAAGCCAAGAAGAAGCTGGAAGACGCAGGCGCGAAGGTCGAAGTCAAGTAAGTATCGGCTCGCTTTGCGAAGGCTGGCGGTTTTTCACCGCCGGCCTTTTTGTGCTTTGTGGGGACAGTGTTTTGGCACTCTTTCGGGAGGCTTGATGCTGGCCCCAGAAGCCAAAGAAAACCGCCTATCCGTGATCGAATCGGCGATTCTCTTTGTCTTCTGAAGCGACTGCAGAAGGCAAGTTTGGTCGGGCAGCGGGCATTCCAGGCATCCGCTGCCGTCAGCCAGCGGTTGGTAGCGGCCAACCACCAAGCTTCTCGGCTCGTGCCGTAGGACGGCCATCGGGTCTCAGTCGGTGAACACTCGGGTTTGACACGTCAAGGTATCCCGCCTCGATAGCGCCCGCCGTGATTCGGAGATCGTATGCACTATTCCTTCACCGAGAAGAAGCGTATTCGCAAGAGTTTCGCGAAACGCTCCATCGTTCACCAAGTTCCTTTCCTGCTGGCTACTCAGCTTGAATCATTCAGCACATTTCTGCAAGCAGATGTGCCGCCGTCGCAACGCAAGCCAGAAGGCCTCCAGGCTGCGTTTACCTCGGTTTTTCCGATCGTCTCGCACAACGGCTTCGCGCGCCTCGAGTTCGTGAGCTATGCGTTGTCGTCGCCGGCATTCAACATCAAGGAATGCCAGCAGCGCGGTCTCACCTATTGCTCGGCCCTGCGCGCGAAGGTTCGCCTCGTGCTGCTGGACAAGGAATCGCCGAGCAAGCCCGTCGTCAAGGAAGTGAAGGAGCAGGAAGTGTACATGGGCGAAATTCCGCTCATGACGCCGACCGGCTCGTTCGTGATCAACGGCACCGAGCGTGTGATCGTTTCGCAGCTGCACCGCTCGCCGGGCGTGTTCTTCGAGCACGACAAGGGCAAGACCCACAGCTCGGGCAAGCTGTTGTTCTCCGCGCGGATCATCCCCTACCGCGGTTCGTGGCTCGACTTCGAATTCGATCCGAAGGACGTGCTGTACTTCCGCGTCGACCGCCGCCGCAAGATGCCGGTCACGATCCTGCTGAAGGCGATCGGCCTGACGCCGGAACAGATCCTCGCGAACTTCTTCGTGTTCGACAACTTCACGTTGATGAACGAAGGCGCGCAGGTCGAGTTCGTGCCGGAGCGCCTGCGCGGCGAAGTCGCGCGCTTCGATATCACCGACCGTGACGGCAAGGTCATCGTCCAGAAGGACAAGCGGATCAACGCGAAGCATATTCGCGACCTCGAAGCCGCGAAGACCAAGTTCATCTCGGTGCCGGAAGACTACCTGATCGGCCGCGTGCTCGCGAAGAACGTCGTCGACGGCGACACCGGCGAAGTGATCGCGAACGCGAACGACGAAGTGACGGAAAGCGTCCTCGAGAAGCTGCGCGAAGCGAAGATCAAGGAAATCCAGACGCTCTACACGAACGATCTGGACCAGGGTCCGTACATCTCGTCCACGCTGCGCGTCGACGAAACCGCGGACAAGACCGCGGCGCGCATCGCGATCTACCGCATGATGCGTCCGGGCGAACCGCCGACGGAAGAAGCGGTCGAGGCGCTGTTCAACCGCCTGTTCTACAGCGAAGACGCATACGACCTGTCGAAGGTCGGCCGCATGAAGTTCAATCGCCGCGTCGGCCGTGACGAAATCGTCGGCCCGATGACGCTGGAAGACGACGACATCCTCGCGACGATCAAGATCCTCGTCGAGCTGCGCAACGGCAAGGGCGAAGTCGACGATATCGATCACTTGGGCAACCGTCGCGTGCGTTGCGTCGGCGAACTGGCGGAAAACCAGTTCCGCGCCGGTCTCGTGCGCGTCGAGCGCGCGGTCAAGGAACGCCTCGGCCAGGCCGAAAGCGAAAACCTGATGCCGCACGACCTGATCAACTCGAAGCCGATTTCGTCGGCGATCCGCGAGTTCTTCGGTTCGTCGCAGCTGTCGCAGTTCATGGACCAGACCAACCCGCTGTCGGAAATCACGCACAAGCGCCGCGTTTCCGCACTGGGCCCGGGCGGTCTGACGCGTGAGCGCGCGGGCTTCGAAGTCCGTGACGTGCACCCGACCCACTACGGCCGCGTGTGCCCGATCGAAACGCCGGAAGGTCCGAACATCGGCCTGATCAACTCGCTCGCGCTGTACGCGCACCTGAACGAGTATGGCTTCCTCGAGACGCCGTACCGCAAGGTCGTGGACAGCAAGGTGACCGACCAGATCGACTACCTGTCGGCGATCGAGGAAGGCCGCTACATGATCGCGCAGGCGAACGCCGCGATCGACGAGAGCGGCACGCTGGTCGACGAACTCGTGTCGTCGCGCGAGGCCGGCGAAACCATGATGGTCACGCCGGACCGCATCCAGTACATGGACGTGGCGCCGTCGCAGATCGTGTCGGTGGCAGCCTCGCTGATTCCGTTCCTCGAGCACGATGATGCGAACCGCGCATTGATGGGTTCGAACATGCAGCGTCAGGCCGTGCCGTGCCTGCGCCCGGAGAAGCCGGTCGTCGGGACGGGCATCGAGCGCACCTGCGCGGTCGACTCGGGCACCACGGTCCAGGCGTTCCGCGGCGGCGTGGTCGATTACGTCGACGCAGGCCGTATCGTGATTCGCGTGAACGACGACGAAGCCGTCGCCGGTGAAGTCGGCGTCGACATCTACAACCTGATCAAGTACACGCGTTCGAACCAGAACACGAACATCAACCAGCGTCCGATCGTGAAGATGGGCGACAAGGTCTCGCGCGGCGACGTGCTGGCCGACGGCGCCTCGACGGATCTGGGCGAGCTCGCGCTCGGCCAGAACATGCTGATCGCGTTCATGCCCTGGAACGGCTACAACTTCGAGGATTCGATCCTGATCTCGGAGAAGGTCGTGGCCGACGATCGCTACACGTCGATTCACATCGAAGAACTGAACGTCGTCGCACGCGACACGAAGCTCGGACCGGAAGAAATCACGCGCGATATCTCGAATCTCGCGGAAGTCCAGCTCGGCCGTCTCGACGAATCGGGCATCGTGTACATCGGCGCGGAAGTCGAAGCGGGCGACGTGATGGTCGGCAAGGTCACGCCGAAGGGCGAGACCCAGCTGACGCCGGAAGAGAAGCTGCTGCGCGCGATCTTCGGCGAGAAGGCTTCGGACGTGAAGGACACCTCGCTGCGCGTGCCGTCGGGCATGAGCGGCACGGTGATCGACGTCCAGGTGTTCACGCGCGAAGGCATCCAGCGCGACAAGCGCGCGCAACAGATCATCGACGATGAACTGAAGCGCTATCGCCTGGACCTGAACGACCAGCTGCGCATCGTGGAAGGCGACGCGTTCCAGCGTCTCGCGCGCATGCTCGTGGGCAAGGTCGCGAACGGCGGTCCGAAGAAGCTCGCGAAGGGCACGAAGATCGACCAGGCTTACCTGGAAGACCTCGACCACTACCACTGGTTCGACATCCGCCTCGCGGAAGACGAAGCCGCCGCGCAGCTCGAAGCGATCAAGAACTCGATCGAAGAGAAGCGCCACCAGTTCGACCTCGCGTTCGAAGAGAAGCGCAAGAAGCTCACCCAGGGCGACGAACTGCCGCCGGGCGTGCTGAAGATGGTCAAGGTGTACCTCGCGGTCAAGCGTCGCCTGCAGCCTGGCGACAAGATGGCAGGCCGCCACGGCAACAAGGGCGTCGTGTCGAAGATCGTGCCGGTCGAAGACATGCCGTACATGGCCGACGGCCGTCCGGCCGACGTCGTGCTGAACCCGCTCGGCGTGCCGTCGCGGATGAACGTGGGTCAGGTTCTCGAAGTGCACCTCGGCTGGGCCGCGAAGGGCCTCGGCTGGCGGATCGGCGAGATGCTGCAGCGTCAGGCGAAGATCGAGGAAATGCGCATCTTCCTGACGAAGATCTACAACGAGTCGGGCCGCGCGGAAGATCTGGAAAGCTTCACCGACGACGAAATCCTCGAACTCGCGCGGAACCTGCGCGAAGGCGTGCCGTTCGCGACGCCGGTGTTCGACGGTGCGACCGAGGAAGAAATGGCCAAGATGCTCGACCTGGCCTTCCCGGACGAGATCGCGGAACAGCTCGGCATGAACGAGTCGAAGAACCAGGTCCGCCTGTACGACGGCCGCACGGGCGAGATGTTCGAGCGCCGCGTCACGCTGGGCTACATGCACTACCTGAAGCTGCACCACTTGGTCGACGACAAGATGCACGCGCGTTCGACGGGCCCGTACTCGCTCGTCACGCAGCAGCCGCTCGGCGGCAAGGCGCAGTTCGGCGGCCAGCGTTTCGGTGAAATGGAAGTGTGGGCGCTCGAAGCATACGGCGCGTCCTACGTGCTGCAGGAAATGCTGACGGTGAAGTCGGACGACGTGAACGGCCGGACCAAGGTCTATGAGAACCTGGTCAAGGGCGATCACGTGATCGATGCAGGCATGCCGGAATCCTTCAACGTGCTGGTGAAGGAAATCCGCTCGCTCGGTATCGACATCGATCTCGACCGCAATTAATCGGACTACGGAGAGAAGCAATGAAAGCTCTGCTCGATCTATTCAAGCAAGTCCAACAAGAAGAAGTTTTCGACGCGATCAAGATCGGTCTGGCTTCGCCGGACAAGATCCGCTCCTGGTCGTTCGGTGAGGTGAAGAAGCCGGAGACCATCAACTACCGCACCTTCAAGCCGGAGCGGGATGGTCTGTTCTGCGCGAAGATCTTCGGGCCGATCAAGGACTACGAGTGCCTGTGCGGCAAGTACAAGCGCCTCAAGCACCGTGGCGTGATCTGCGAGAAGTGCGGCGTCGAAGTCACGCTCGCGAAGGTCCGCCGCGAGCGGATGGGCCACATCGAACTGGCTTCGCCCGTCGCGCACATCTGGTTCCTGAAGTCGCTGCCGTCGCGTCTGGGCATGGTGCTCGACATGACGCTGCGCGACATCGAGCGCGTGCTGTACTTCGAAGCGTACGTGGTGATCGAACCGGGCATGACGCCGCTGAAGGCGCGGCAGATCATGACCGAAGAGGATTACTACAACAAGGTCGAGGAATACGGCGACGAATTCCGCGCCGAGATGGGCGCGGAAGGCGTGCGCGAGCTGCTGCGTGCGATCAACATCGACGAGCAGGTCGAGACGCTGCGCACCGAGCTGAAGAACACCGGCTCGGAAGCGAAGATCAAGAAGTACGCGAAGCGCCTGAAGGTCCTCGAGGCATTCCAGCGTTCGGGCATCAAGCCCGAGTGGATGATTCTCGAAGTGCTGCCGGTGCTGCCGCCGGAACTGCGTCCGCTCGTGCCGCTCGACGGCGGCCGTTTCGCGACCTCGGACCTGAACGACCTGTATCGCCGCGTGATCAACCGGAACAACCGGTTGAAGCGTCTGCTCGAGCTGAAGGCGCCCGAGATCATCGTCCGCAACGAAAAGCGGATGCTGCAGGAAGCCGTCGACTCGCTGCTCGACAACGGTCGCCGCGGCAAGGCGATGACGGGCGCGAACAAGCGTCCGCTGAAGTCGCTCGCCGACATGATCAAGGGTAAGGGCGGTCGTTTCCGTCAGAACCTGCTGGGCAAGCGCGTCGACTACTCGGGCCGTTCGGTGATCGTGGTCGGCCCGACGCTCAAGCTGCACCAGTGCGGCCTGCCGAAGCTGATGGCGCTCGAGCTGTTCAAGCCGTTCATCTTCAACAAGCTGGAAGTGATGGGCGTCGCGACGACCATCAAGGCGGCGAAGAAGGAAGTCGAGAACCAGACGCCGGTGGTGTGGGACATCCTCGAAGAGGTGATCCGCGAGCATCCGGTGATGCTGAACCGCGCGCCGACGCTGCACCGTCTCGGTATCCAGGCGTTCGAGCCGGTGCTGATCGAAGGCAAGGCAATCCAGCTGCACCCGCTCGTTTGCGCGGCGTTCAACGCCGACTTCGACGGTGACCAGATGGCCGTTCACGTGCCGCTGTCGCTCGAAGCGCAGATGGAAGCGCGCACGCTGATGCTCGCGTCGAACAACGTGCTGTTCCCGGCCAACGGCGATCCGTCGATCGTGCCGTCGCAGGATATCGTGCTGGGTCTGTACTACGCGACCCGCGAGGCGATCAATGCGAAGGGCGAGGGCCTGACGTTCACCGGCGTGTCGGAAGTGCTCCGCGCGTACGAGAACAAGGAAGTCGAGCTGGCCTCGCGCGTCAACGTGCGGATCACCGAAATGGTCCACAACGAAGACACGTCGGAAGGCGCGCCGCAGTTCGTGCCGAAGATCTCGCTGTACGCGACGACCGTCGGCCGCGCGATCCTGTCGGAGATCCTGCCGCACGGCCTGCCGTTCTCGGTGCTGAACAAGCCGCTGAAGAAGAAGGAAATCTCGCGCCTGATCAACACCGCGTTCCGCAAGTGCGGTCTGCGCGCGACGGTGGTGTTCGCCGACCAGCTGATGCAGTCGGGCTTCCGTCTCGCGACGCGCGCCGGCATCTCGATCTGCGTGGACGACATGCTCGTGCCGCCGCAGAAGGAGACGATCGTCGGTGACGCCGCGAAGAAGGTGAAGGAGTACGACCGCCAGTACATGTCGGGTCTCGTCACCGCGCAAGAGCGCTACAACAACGTGGTCGACATCTGGTCGGCGACGTCGGAAGCGGTCGGCAAGGCGATGATGGAGCAGCTGTCGACGGAGCCGGTGACGGATCGCGACGGCAAGGAAACGCGCCAGGAATCGTTCAACTCGATCTACATGATGGCCGACTCGGGCGCCCGGGGTTCCGCGGTGCAGATTCGTCAGCTGGCCGGGATGCGCGGCCTGATGGCGAAGCCGGACGGCTCCATTATCGAGACGCCGATTACCGCGAACTTCCGCGAAGGCCTGAACGTGTTGCAGTACTTCATCTCGACCCACGGTGCACGTAAGGGTCTGGCTGATACGGCACTGAAGACCGCGAACTCGGGTTACCTGACGCGTCGTCTCGTCGACGTGACGCAGGATCTGGTGGTGGTCGAGGACGATTGCGGCACCTCCAACGGCGTGGCGATGAAGGCGCTGGTCGAAGGCGGTGAAGTGGTCGAGGCGCTGCGCGACCGGATTCTCGGCCGCGTCGCCGTGGCGGACGTCGTCAATCCGGAAACGCAGGAAACGCTGTTCGAATCGGGCACGCTGCTCGACGAAGACGCGGTCGAGGACATCGAACGCCTGGGCATCGACGAAGTGCGCGTGCGCACCGCGCTGACCTGCGAGACGCGCTACGGTCTGTGCGCGGCCTGCTATGGCCGCGATCTGGGCCGCGGCTCGCTCGTGAACGTCGGCGAAGCGGTCGGCGTGATCGCGGCGCAGTCGATCGGCGAGCCGGGTACGCAGCTGACGATGCGGACGTTCCACATCGGTGGCGCGGCATCGCGTGCGGCAGTGGCGTCGTCGGTCGAGGCGAAGAGCAACGGTACGGTGCGCTTCACCGCGACGATGCGCTACGTGACCAACGCGAAGGGCGAGCAGATCGTCATCTCGCGTTCGGGCGAGGCGATGATCACCGACGAATTCGGCCGTGAGCGCGAGCGTCACAAGGTCCCGTACGGCGCGACGCTGCTGCAGCTCGACGGCGCGCTGATCAAGGCGGGCACGCAGCTCGCCACGTGGGATCCGCTGACGCGTCCGATCATCACCGAGTACGGTGGTACGGTGAAGTTCGAAAACGTCGAGGAAGGCGTGACGGTCGCGAAGCAGATCGACGACGTCACGGGTCTGTCGACCCTCGTCGTGATCGACGTGAAACGCCGCGGTTCGCAGGCGGCGAAGAGCGTGCGTCCGCAGGTCAAGCTGCTCGACGCGAACGGCGACGAAGTGAAGATCCCGGGCACCGAGCATGCCGTGCAGATCGGCTTCCAGGTCGGCGCGCTGATCACCGTGAAGGACGGCCAGCAGGTGCAGGTGGGTGAAGTGCTCGCACGTATCCCGACCGAAGCGCAGAAGACGCGTGACATTACCGGCGGTCTGCCGCGGGTGGCGGAACTGTTCGAAGCGCGTTCGCCGAAGGATGCGGGCATTCTCGCGGAAGTCACCGGCACGACGTCGTTCGGCAAGGACACGAAGGGCAAGCAGCGTCTCGTCATCACGGACCTCGAAGGCAATCAGCACGAGTTCCTGATCGCGAAGGAAAAGCAGGTGCTGGTCCACGATGCTCAGGTCGTCAACAAGGGCGAAATGATCGTGGACGGCCCGGCCGATCCGCACGACATCCTGCGTCTGCAGGGTATCGAGGCGCTGTCGCGCTACATCGTCGACGAAGTGCAGGACGTGTACCGTCTGCAGGGCGTGAAGATCAACGACAAGCACATCGAGGTGATCGTTCGCCAGATGCTGCGTCGTGTGCAGATCACCGACAACGGCGATACGCGCTTCATCCCGGGCGAGCAGGTCGAGCGTTCGGACATGCTGGACGAAAACGATCGCATGATCGCGGAGGACAAGCGTCCGGCAACGTACGAGAACATCCTGCTGGGTATCACGAAGGCGTCGCTGTCGACCGATTCGTTCATCTCGGCGGCATCGTTCCAGGAAACGACCCGCGTGCTGACCGAAGCGGCGATCATGGGCAAGCGCGACGATCTGCGCGGCCTGAAGGAAAATGTGATCGTCGGTCGTCTGATCCCGGCCGGTACCGGTCTTGCGTTCCACAAGGCGCGCAAGAACAAGGAAACGGCGGATCGCGAGCGTTTCGACCAGATCGCTGCGGAAGAGGCATTCGACTTCGGCACGCCGGAAACCCCGGCCGCCGCCATCGAGCCGCAGCACCCGGCGGAGTAAGCGCCAGGCGGCGCAAGCCGCCTGGCCGCTGCGCCGAGGAAGCCGCCCAGTTTCGACTGGGCGGCTTTTTTTATGGCTTGCGTCTGGGCGTGCGCGCCGGCGCGCGCATGATTTCCCGTTCGGCGTCGTTGTTTTGAGATGGGTGGAGTGCTACGGTCAGCATTCCTTGCTAAAAAAGCCGTCATGCCGGCAACCACGACGAACCTCCGGTTTCCGCGGCGTTGCCGAGCGGGCCCGGCGGCGCGGCGAGTCGGCCGAATGGCCAGCGCGCGCACATCATTCGCATCGTCCCGCGGCGAGGTTGGTAAAATCCAGCCCCATCAGTCCTTTTTTGCCGGTACGCCTCGACCCATGTCCACCGCTCTCGAAATTCTCAACGAAGTCTTCGGCTATCCGGCCTTCCGTGGCCAGCAGGGGGAAATCGTCGAGCACGTCGCGGGCGGCGGCGATTGCCTCGTGCTGATGCCGACGGGCGGCGGCAAGTCGCTGTGCTACCAGATTCCCGCGCTGCTGCGTCACAGCGCCGGGCTCGGCGCCGGCATCGTCGTCTCGCCGTTGATCGCGCTGATGCAGGACCAGGTGGCCGCGATGCAGGAAGTGGGGGTGCGCGCCGCGTATCTGAACTCGACGCTGTCGGGCGCGGAGGCCGCGGCCACCGAGCGCGCGCTGCGCGAGGGCGAACTCGACCTGCTGTACGTGGCGCCCGAGCGCCTGATGACGCCCCGCTTCCTCGACCTGCTCGAGCGCGCGCGGATCGGCCTGTTCGCGATCGACGAGGCGCACTGCGTGTCGCAGTGGGGCCACGACTTCCGTCCCGAATATATCCAGCTGTCGGTGCTGCACGAGCGCTTCCCGGCCGTGCCGCGCATTGCGCTGACGGCGACCGCCGACGCGATCACGCGCGACGAGATCGTCCATCGCCTCGCGCTCGACGACGCGCGCGTGTTCGTGTCGAGCTTCGACCGGCCGAACATCCGCTACCGGATCGTCGAGAAGGACAACGCGCGCGCGCAGCTGCTCGACTTCATCCGCGCGGAACACACGAACGCGGACGGCACGACCGACGCGGGCGTCGTGTACTGCCTGTCGCGCCGCAAGGTCGAGGAGACGGCCGACTGGCTCAAGACGCAGGGCGTGCGCGCGCTGCCGTATCACGCGGGGATGGAGTTCGAGGTGCGGCAGAGGCACCAGGCGATGTTCCAGCGCGAGGAGGGGATCGTGATGTGCGCGACGATCGCCTTCGGCATGGGGATCGACAAGCCCGACGTGCGCTTTGTCGCGCACCTGGATCTGCCGAAGAGCGTCGAGGGCTATTACCAGGAAACCGGCCGTGCCGGGCGCGATGGCATGCCGGCGAACGCATGGATGGCCTACGGGCTCGGCGACGTGGTGCAGCAGCGCAAGATGATCGACGAGTCGGAGGCCGACGATGCCCACAAGCGGGTCCAGACCGGCAAGCTCGATGCGCTGCTCGGCCTGTGCGAGGCCGCGTCCTGCCGGCGCGTGCGGCTCCTCAGCTATTTCGGCGAGGACAGCCGGCCGTGCGGCAATTGCGACACCTGCCTCGAGCCGCCGGCGTCCTGGGACGCGACCCGCGAGGCGCAGATGGCCCTGTCCTGCGTGTTCCGCGCGCAGCGCGCGAGCGGCTTCAATTTCGGCGCCAGCCACCTGATCGAGATCCTGCGCGGCGGCCGCGGCGAGAAGATCCTGCAGCGCGGCCACGAGAAACTGAGCACGTTCGGGATCGGCGCCGAGCTTTCCGAACCCGAATGGCGCGCGATCTTCCGCCAACTGGTCGCGTTCGGCTATCTCGCGGTCGACCACGGCGGCTTCGGCGCGCTCGTGCTCACCGAAGCGAGCAAGCGGGTGCTCAAGGGCGAGGAGACGGTCACGCTGCGCCGCTACGTGAAGCCGGCGCGCTCGCGTCAGTCGTCGAGCCGCAGTGGAACGCGCACCGACCCGACGGCAGGCATGAATCCGCTCGAGCGCGCGCGCTGGGAGGCGCTGCGCGCGTGGCGCGCAGAAACCGCCAAGAGCGACGGCGTGCCGGCCTACGTGATCTTCCACGATGCGACCCTCGCGGAAATCGCGCGCAACGCGCCCGAATCGATCGAGGATCTGCGCCATATCCCCGGTATCGGCGCGCGCAAGCTCGACCGTTTCGGCGACGAGCTGCTCGAAGTCGTCGAGTCGGCCTGAGCCCGCCTTCCCGCCTGCCTGAAATCACGCAAGCTGTTGACTCGCTTAGGATTTTCGGAATATTATGATGGGTTCCGGTTCCTGGTAGGTCGGTTCGCGGGCGCAAGCCCGTGCGCCAGATTGGGGAATCGGAGTGTAAACGCACGTCGATTTCGCTTTGCCCGAAAGCGATGTGTCGATTTTGGTCAATTTCAGGAATAAACAATGCCAACCATCAATCAACTGGTTCGCAAAGGCCGTGAGTCGGAAACGACGAAGAGCAAGAGCCCGGCCTTGCAGGACTGCCCCCAGCGTCGCGGCGTGTGCACCCGTGTGTACACGACGACGCCGAAGAAGCCGAACTCGGCACTGCGTAAGGTCGCCAAGGTTCGTCTGACGAACGGTTTCGAAGTGATTTCGTACATCGGCGGTGAAGGCCACAACCTGCAGGAGCACTCGGTTGTGCTGATCCGCGGCGGCCGTGTGAAGGATTTGCCGGGTGTGCGTTACCACATGGTTCGCGGCTCGCTGGATACCCAGGGCGTCAAGGATCGTAAGCAAGCGCGCTCGAAGTACGGCGCGAAGCGTGCTAAGGCTGCGAAGTAAGCAGACTCTGAATGGAGATCGCCCCCGGGCGGTTAATGCGGTGGTGCCGGATTGCCGGTGCTGTCGAGTAAGTGGTCACCCGGCCAAGCTGGTTAGTCGTCAGATGTGATCGGGTTAGTTGGTGGCCGAGGAGCGATTCCGCTCCAACTGAAAAGTCAAAGGAAGAAACATGCCGCGTCGTCGCGAAGTCCCCAAGCGGGAAGTGTTGCCGGATCCGAAGTTCGGTAACGTTGATGTAGCCAAGTTCATGAACATGCTGATGCTGTCCGGCAAGAAGTCGGTCGCTGAGCGCATCGTTTATGGCGCATTCGAACAAATCCAGACCAAGGGTGGCAAGGACCCGCTGGAAGTGTTCACGGTTGCGCTCAACAACGTGAAGCCGGTGGTGGAAGTGAAGAGCCGTCGCGTTGGTGGTGCCAACTATCAGGTTCCGGTCGAAGTGCGCCCGTCGCGTCGTATGGCATTGGCGATGCGCTGGTTGCGCGAGGCTGCGAAGAAGCGTAGCGAGAAGTCGATGGCGCTCCGCCTGGCTGGTGAGCTGTCCGAAGCGGCCGAAGGCCGTGGCGGCGCCATGAAGAAGCGTGATGAAGTTCACCGGATGGCAGAGGCCAACCGGGCGTTCTCGCATTTCCGCTTCTAAGCGTCAGGCTGGGCTTAGCGGAAAAAAATTCCGGGCGGGTGCGCTTTTCGAGCGCCTCGCCCGTTTGTGTTGAGGTGCGATGCAGCGGATGCTCCGTCGCGCCAACCCCATAGAGGATCAAAGTGGCTCGTAAGACACCTATCGAGCGCTACCGCAATATCGGTATTAGCGCTCACATCGACGCCGGCAAAACGACGACGACCGAGCGCATTCTGTTCTACACCGGTGTGAACCACAAGATCGGTGAAGTGCATGACGGCGCTGCAACGATGGACTGGATGGAGCAGGAGCAGGAGCGTGGCATCACGATCACGTCCGCTGCGACCACGGCCTTCTGGAAGGGCATGGGCGGCAACTATCCGGAACACCGCATCAACATCATCGACACCCCGGGGCACGTCGACTTCACGATCGAAGTGGAGCGCTCGATGCGCGTCCTCGACGGCGCGTGCATGGTCTACTGCGCAGTGGGCGGCGTGCAGCCTCAGTCGGAAACCGTGTGGCGCCAGGCGAACAAGTACAAGGTGCCGCGTCTCGCGTTCGTCAACAAGATGGACCGTACCGGCGCGAACTTCTTCAAGGTCTACGACCAGCTGAAGACGCGTCTGAAGGCGAATCCGGTGCCGGTGGTGGTGCCGATCGGCGCGGAAGAAAGCTTCAAGGGCGTGGTCGACCTCATCAAGATGAAGGCGATCATTTGGGACGAAGCGTCGCAAGGTACGAAGTTCGACTACGTGGACATCCCGGCTGAACTCGTCGACACGTGCAACGAGTGGCGCGAGAAGATGGTCGAGGCGGCTGCCGAGTCGAGCGAAGACCTGATGAACAAGTACCTCGAAGCCGGCGATCTGGTGGAAGCGGAGATCGTGAAGGGTCTGCGCGATCGCACGATCGCTTGCGAAATCCAGCCGATGCTGTGCGGTACCGCGTTCAAGAACAAGGGTGTGCAGCGTATGCTGGACGCCGTGATCGACTTCCTGCCGTCGCCGGTCGACATTCCCCCGGTGACGGGCGAACTCGAAAACGGCGAGAAGACGGAGCGTCGTGCTGCCGACGACGAGAAGTTCTCGGCACTCGCGTTCAAGATCATGACCGACCCGTTCGTCGGCCAGTTGATCTTCTTCCGCGTGTACTCGGGCATCGTCAATTCGGGCGACACGCTGCTGAACGCGACCAAGGACAAGAAGGAGCGTCTCGGTCGTATTCTGCAGATGCATGCGAACCAGCGCGAAGAAATCAAGGAAGTGCGCGCAGGCGACATCGCGGCGGCAGTGGGCCTGAAGGAAGCGACCACGGGCGACACGCTGTGCGATCCGGCTCACCCGATCGTGCTCGAGCGCATGATTTTCCCGGAGCCGGTGATTTCGCAGGCCGTCGAGCCGAAGACGAAGGCTGACCAGGAAAAGATGGGCCTGGCGCTGAACCGTCTCGCTCAGGAAGATCCGTCGTTCCGCGTGCAGACCGACGAAGAATCGGGTCAAACGATCATTTCGGGCATGGGCGAGCTCCACCTCGAAATTCTGGTCGACCGGATGAAGCGCGAATTCGGCGTGGAAGCGACCGTCGGCAAGCCGCAGGTGGCGTACCGCGAAACCATCCGCAAGTCGGCTTCGGACGTCGAAGGCAAGTTCGTCAAGCAGTCGGGCGGTCGCGGCCAGTACGGTCACGCGGTCATCACGCTCGAGCGCAGCGAGCAGGGCAAGGGCTACGAGTTCGTCGACGCGATCAAGGGTGGTGTGATCCCGCGCGAATTCATTCCTTCGGTCGACAAGGGTATCCAGGAAACGCTGAAGAGCGGTGTGATGGCGGGCTTCCCGGTCGTCGACGTGAAGGTCACGCTGACGTTCGGTTCGTACCACGACGTCGACTCGAACGAAAATGCGTTCCGCATGGCCGGTTCGATGGCGTTCAAGGAAGCAATGCGCCGCGCGGATCCGGTTCTGCTCGAGCCGATGATGGCTGTCGAAGTGGAAACGCCTGAAGACTTCATGGGCAACGTGATGGGCGATCTGTCGGGTCGTCGCGGCATCATCCAGGGTATGGATGACATGGTCGGCGGCGGCAAGATCGTGCGCGCAGAAGTACCGCTGTCGGAAATGTTCGGCTACTCCACGTCGCTGCGCTCGCTGACGCAAGGTCGCGCAACGTACACGATGGAGTTCAAGCACTACGCTGAAGCTCCGAAGAACGTTGCTGATGCGATCATCAGCGCCAAGTCGAAGTAATTCGCTATCACAACCGATCATTTTTGAAAGAAGAGAGTCATGGCAAAAGGTAAATTTGAGCGGACCAAGCCGCACGTGAACGTTGGTACGATTGGTCACGTTGACCACGGCAAGACGACGCTGACGGCAGCGATCACGACCGTGCTGACGAAGAAATTCGGCGGCGAGGCGAAGGCCTACGACCAGATCGACGCGGC